>SHWL01000014.1 GCA_009693865.1 Acetobacteraceae bacterium
CCTCTACACATTGATGCAGGTGTTTTCGGTGACAGTATTTGAAAAGGCCTCGATAGAATCTGTGATTTCTCAAACAGCTGACAGTTCCGAACATGTCATGGACGATAACCAATTGAATTTATTCAGCTATTGACCGGACAATAGTGGCTGCCGATCGAGGTGCGGATCATCCCCACTTACGCGGTCATGGCCGATCTTGGCCTGATCAACACCTTCACCGGGCTTTGGTTGCCGCTGATCGCATCGGCGACGGCGACGTTGCTGTTTCGTCAGGTGTTCGTGGCGATCCCCGACGAACTCGTGGAGGCCGCGCGCATGGATGGTGCCGGACCCATGCGGTTTCTGTGGGATATCGTGCTGCCGGTCTCGGCGGCGAACATCGCCGCGCTGTTCGTCATCCTGTTCATATACGGATGGAACCAATATCTCTGGCCGTTGCTGGTCGCCACCAACCCGAGGCTCGATACGATCGTGATCGGCATCGTCAAAATGATCGCGGTCGAAACCAATACGGACTGGGGGATGGTCATGGCGACCGCCGTGCTGGCGCTGCTTCCGCCCGTTGTGGTCGTCGTGCTGATGCAACGCTGGTTCGTCGCCGGCCTGACCGAGGGCGAGAAATAAATGGCCACGCTGGAACTGGACGGCCTGCGCAAAAGCTTTGGCGCGACCGAGGTGCTGCGACAGATCGATCTGTCGCTCGTGGATGGGGAAATGCTGGTCATCGTCGGCGCGTCAGGCTGCGGTAAATCAACCCTTCTGCGCATTGTCGCCGGTCTGGAGAGTCCATCGGCCGGACGTATTCTGCTGGACGGGCGGGATATTACCTCGGTCGATCCCGCGGCGCGCGACATCGCGATGGTGTTCCAGAATTACGCGCTATATCCACACATGACCGTGTTCGACAACATGGCTTATGGGTTGAAGATCAGAGGCTTGGCCCGCGAGGATATTTCGAAAAGGGTTGGCGATGCCGCGGCGCTGCTCGGGTTGTCCGAATTTCTGGGCCGGAAGCCACGGCAATTGTCCGGCGGCCAGCGGCAACGCGTGGCGATGGGCCGGGCGATCGTGCGCGAGCCGAAACTGTTCTTGTTCGACGAACCGCTGTCCAACCTCGACGCGACGTTACGCGTCCACACGCGCGCCGAAATTCGCCGCCTGCAAAAACGCCTGGGCGTCACGAGCCTCTATGTCACGCACGATCAGGTCGAGGCGATGACCCTTGGCGACCGGCTGCTGGTCCTGCATCAGGGCCGGTCCGCGCAATTCGCGACACCGATGGAGGTGTTCGATCGTCCGGCCGATACCTATGTCGCGAGTTTCATCGGGGCTCCGGCAATGAATTTTCTGCCCGCGGTTCTGGCGGGAGGCGGGGCGGCGGCGCGGCTGGACTCCGGGCCGTTGCTGCCGTTCGCCGACGGAAAGCGGGAGGGGCCCGACGGTAAAGCCCTCACCATCGGGATCAGGCCGGAACATATTCGGATCGACCCCACCGGTTTGCCGTTCCACATCGACCTGGTCGAGCCTTTGGGATCGGAAACTCTGGTGCACGGCCGGCTGGCCGCGCCGGGAGAAACGAGCCTCGTGATCCGGTTGGCCGGCCGCGCGCCGGATGGCGAGGTGCTGACCATTGGTTTTCCAACGGAGGAAATCCACGTCTTCGACGCGGCCACAGGGCGGCGTTTGGTTTGACGCGAGGGTATGGATATCAACGTTTTTGTTGTGGTGGCCCGGAGTGACAATAAGTCGATCGTTTTGACTGCTGTTACCGTTTCTCCCAAAACCGTCATGGCCCGGCGAGTCCGGGCCACCCCTTCCAGCACGGTGCCGCGACGGGTAGCCCGGACTCGCCGGGCCATGACGGTAACAAAGGGAACGTCCGCCTCCCAACAAGCTCTATCCTGATGCTCATGCTGAGCATCCGGGCCATGACGGCAGAGCGGATGGTATGTCAATAATTATGCACGGTGTCACTACTTAACCGTCGTCACCCGCAACGCATTTGTCGTCCCGGCCATTCCGAACGGCACACCCGCGGTCACCACAATTTCATCCCCATGCCCGGCGAAGCCTTCCGTCAGAGCGGCCCGCTCGGCGAGGGTGACGGCCTCGCCCATCGAATGAACTTCGCGCACAACGACCGCATGCACGCCCCAGACCACCGCCATCCGCCGAGCGGTATCCAGCAACGGCGTTAATCCGATGATCGGCGCGTCCGGCCGCTCGCGCGCCACGCGCAGCGCCGTGCTGCCCGAGGCAGTGAACGCCACGATCGCCCGCCCGCCGATCGTATGCACAACCTGGCTCGCG
Source organism: Acetobacteraceae bacterium (assembly GCA_009693865.1). Classification (GTDB taxonomy): domain Bacteria; phylum Pseudomonadota; class Alphaproteobacteria; order Acetobacterales; family Acetobacteraceae; genus Rhodopila. The sequence goes on from SHWL01000014.1 coordinate 2,311, forward strand.
GCCGAGGAAATCGCGCCCGCCGCCGAATGCTCGGGCGCGGCGCGCGATGAGTCGATCATCGAGCGCCAGCCCGCGTCCTGCTCCACCCGCGCGACGATCCGGTCCATCATGTTCACGGACTCGTACGGGTACTGCCCAGCGGCGGTCTCGCCGGAGAGCATGACAGCGTCGGCGCCGTCGAACACGGCGGTCGCGACGTCCGAGGCCTCGGCCCGGGTCGGTGCGGGCGCCGTGATCATGCTTTCCAGCATCTGCGTGGCAACCACGACCGGCTTGCCCAGTTGACGGGCGAGGCGAACGATTCGTTTCTGCGCCAGCGGCACTTCCTCGGGCGGCAATTCGACGCCCAGATCGCCGCGCGCGACCATGACGCAATCCGTCAGCGCGAGGATTTCGTCCAAATTCTCAAGCGCCTGCGGCTTTTCGAGTTTGACCATGGTCCAGGCGCGGCCGTCGATCAGCGCCTTTGCCTCGATCACATCCTGAGGCCGTTGCACGAAGGACAGACCGACATAATTGACACCGTGGCTGATCGCGAAAGCCATGTCGGCGCGATCCTTCTCCGTCAAAGCGGGGATCGGCAACACGATGTCCGGCACGTTGACGCCTTTGTTGTCGGACACCGGGCCGCCGACGACGATCTCGGTCTCCAGCGCGTCGGCGCGCTTATGCACGACCCTCAAGCGCAGCTTGCCGTCGTCGATCAGCAGCGTCGCGCCGATCGTCGCGGCTTCGATAATTTCGGGGTGCGGCAGATTGACCCGGTTGGAGTCGCCCGGCATTGCCGACAGGTCCAGGCGGAACGCCCGTCCGGCCTGCAAATGCGTCCGCCCGCCCGAGAACCGGCCAACCCGCAATTTTGGCCCCTGAACATCGGCGAGGATGCCGATGGGGCGGTCGAATTTCTTCTCCAGCTCCCTGATCATCGCGAAGCGTTTCGCGTGGTCCTCATGCGTGCCGTGCGAGAAATTCAGCCGGAACACGTCCGCGCCCGCCTGGAACAAACGCGCGAGGATTTCGGGCGTGGAACTCGCCGGCCCCAGGGTCGCGATGATTTTCGTGCGGCGGCGGCGGCGCAGCTTGGGGCGGGAGGCCATGAGTGGTCCTTCAGGAAATCAGAATCGCGCGAAAGTCGTTGACGTTCGTCAGGGTGGGGCCAATGCGGATCGCGTCGCCGATGGCATCGAAAAATCCGTGACTGTCATGGGCGAGGAGCGCGCCGCGCGGGTCAAGACCCTTCGCTCTCGCGCGGGCCAGCGAGTCCGGCGTCATGATCGCGCCCGCGACGTCGTCCATTCCGTCGATCCCGTCGGTATCGCCCGCGATGGCCCAGGTTCCGGCGGCGCCATCAAGGGCGATGGCGAGGCCGAGTAAGAAGGTGGTGTTGCGCCCGCCTCGGCCGGTGGCTTTCGATCCCAGGGTTACCGTTGTTTCGCCGCCGGACAGCAGGATCGCGGGTGGGGCGGCGGGTTCGCCATGGCGGCGGATCGAGCGGGCGATCCCGGCAAGCACGGTGCCCACTTCGCGCGCCTCGCCCTCCTGGGCATCGCCCAGGATGATGGGGGTGAGGCCGAGGGTGAGGGCGGCGGTGGCGGCGGCGCGTAATGCCATCATCGGCGTGGCGATCAAATGAAAGCTTCCGTGCGGCAGGCTGGCGGGTTTCGGCGTTTCATCGGCTTCCTCGCGCAACCGCGCGGCGATGGCGGGAGAGGGCGAGATGCCATACCGCGCGATCAGGGCGCGCGCGTCAGCGAAGGTCGTGGGGTCGGGGACCGTTGGGCCGGAGCCGATGACCGCGGGATCGTCTCCGGGCACGTCGCTGATCGCCAGCGTCACCACCCGGGCTGGCGAGGCGGCGGCGGCGAGACGGCCGCCCTTGATCGCGGACAAATGTTTGCGGACGGCGTTCATCTCCCCGATGTTGGCCCCGCTCGCCAGTAACGCGCGGTTGATCGACTGTTTGTCGTCCAGCGACAGACTTGGCGCGGGGGCGGCCAACAGCGCGGAGGCGCCGCCGGATATCAGGGCGATCACCAGGTCGTGTTGGGTGAGGCCTCGCACGCGTTCGAGCAAGCGTTTCGCGCCGCGTTCGCTGTTGGCGTCGGGGACCGGGTGGGAGGCCTCGATCACCTCGATCCGGCGGGTTGGCACGGCATGCCCGTAGCGGGTGACCACGGTGCCCTCCATTGGCACGTCTGGCCAGGCATCCTCCAGCGCGGCGGCCATCACGGCCGCGGATTTGCCCCCGCCCACGACGATGCAGCGCCCTCCGGTGGGCTTCGGAGGCAGATGCGCCGCCAGCACGCGTCGAGGGTCGGTCGAGGCGATCGCCGTATCGAATAAGTGGCGCAAAGCCACGCGGGCGCGCGCGTCGTCCCAGCTCATCGCTTGCTATCTCCAACCGGACGCGGCGACACTATATGGTCAAACGTGACCGCCGGTATCAACCTACAAGCGACGACAGGAGGAACACCATGCCCAACCCCGATCTGGCCCCCGCCACCACCACCGAACTGGAAGCCGCCGCGTTCCGCCGGTTGGTTCAGCATCTGCGCGAGCGCACCGACGTGCAGAACATCGACATGATGAATCTGGCGGGTTTCTGCCGGAACTGCCTCAGCCGCTGGTATCGCGAAGAGGCGGAGGCGAAAGGCATTGGCCTGACCGATCCCGATGCGCGCGAGATCGTCTATGGCATGCCGTACAAGGAATGGCAGGCGAAGCACCAGAAAGAGGCCTCGCCGGAGCAGAAGGCGGCCTTCGCGAAATCCAACCCTGGTCATTGACCGGGCGGGGATCGCCCGCTACCTCGCCCGCATTCCAGAAAGTGGGGGCGGGGGATGGCGAAACCGGTTGACCGTGAGGAACTGAAGACCGGTGGCGTTGGCGCCGACCGTTTGCGGAGCCTCGTCGAGCGGATTGAGCGGCTCGAGGAGGAACGCAAAGCCCTGGGCGCCGATATCAAGGACATTTACCAGGAGGCGAAATCCGCGGGGTTCGATGTGAAGGCGCTGCGGCAGTTGATCCGGATCCGGAAGCAGGAGGCGTCGGAGGTCGAGGAGTTGGAGACGCTGTTGGATGTTTACCGGCGGGCGTTGGGGATGTAGGGGGCGGCAGCGAAGCGGGCCCTCGCCTTGGAAGATCGCGGACTAACCATGCAGTATGAGATCACGAACGCGATTGCTCATCCAGACCATACCGTCACCATCACCTGGACGGATGGTGTGCACGGAATTGTCGATTTCTCGCCGTACATCCCGCGAGGCGCGCTGTTTGGTGCGCTTCGGGGCCCCGGTTACTTCGTGCGCGAGATGAGTGTACTGCGCGGCGGCATTGGCCTGACCTGGCCGAACGAGGTGGACTTTTCCGCCGACGGGTTACGCCGTGACGCGGTTCCCGATGAGCAAGCTGGCGCGTATGGGAAGTCCGCGACGAGCGTCGAACTCTTGCGACGGGATTCGTGACTTCGCGGTAATCCGGGTACTCGGTCACGTGTGGTGCGCCACGCCGATGGATCCCGGTCGGTTTGCCGAGAACGGCTCTTGTCAGGAAGACCACGGCGAAGCTCGGAAGGGTGTGATCGAGTCCGACCATTATACGCTCGTGATCGTCTTTGTGGTTGGGCATAACTGACAGCATGACGACGGCGGGAAGATGTGCGACGATGCGCAAGAAGCTAATTCAGCCATTCGGCGGTTGAAGGTTGTACTTTTGATGTTCGGAGGTGTTGCCGCGAGTTATTGGGGACAAAAACCATGGCACAAGAAAAATTGTCACCTTCAAGGCAGTTAGCTTCGCGAGTGATTTTTGCGGCCTTGCAGATACTGAAAGAAAAAGGTGGCGAAGCGCCAGGTCGTGAAGTCGTAGCGGAAGTTGAAAAGCGGGTGCAGTTTGACGATTGGGCGAAAGCTATCTACGAAAAATCCGGGTATGTGCGGTGGCAGTCGATACTCCATTTCTTTAGTATTGACTGCATTAAGGCTGGTTACCTCATTAAAAAGAAGGGCGTTTGGTATATTACACCAGAAGGAGAGAACGCGCTCTCTCTGGGAGAAGTTGGCCTATTGAATGCCGCAAGTGCAGCCTATCGGAAGTGGCAGGAGATAAACCAACCCGTAACGGGGTCGAAAGAAGAGGGAGTCGCAGAAGAAAGCCAGCAGGAACAAGAGGCCACGATTCAGAAGATGGAGCAGCTTGCAATCGAAGGCCTGAAAAAGCAGATCGCCCTAAAACTCCCCTATGAGTTTCAGGACCTGGCAGCGGCGCTGCTACGTGGGATGGGGTATCACACCCCGTTTGTCGCGCCTCTTGGCAAGCACGGAGGAGTAGACATTATCGCTTATCGCGATCCGCTCGGAACAGTATCGCCACGTATCAAGGCGCAGATCAAACATCGCCCCAACTCCACTGCGACGGTTCAAGAGGTTCGTCAGTTGATGGGATTGCTGCAGAAAGACGGTGATGTGGGAATTTTTGTTTCGTCGGGTGGTTTCACGGCTGACGCCAAGACAACAGCCCGTAGTTCGCACGTTCATGTTGAGCTTATTGATCTTGATCGATTCATCGCACTATGGCAGGAATTTCACGTAAAGCTGTCTGACGAAGACAAATATCGGTTGCCATTGAAACCAATATTCTTTTATGCTCCTTCGGTGTAAGCACCCGCGGGCAACACAGATACCTTGAGACTGAGGACGGCACGAAACAGCAAAAAGCTGTCTTGTGCTGAGGAACGGCTGCCAGGACCGCTCGATCTGAACGTCCGAATCAGACGCAGGCTCGTCGCGTCGCCGCCCGGTAGCATGATCATCCCCTTATCGCGAGCTGCGACACGCAGATGTCCTCTGCTTCCCCCAGATACGGCAAAGCCCCGCCATCGCTGACGGGGCTTCTTACGGTCCTGGAAGGTTTGCCAAACCCGGCACCAGGACCGGCCTCCGAAGAGGTCTTGCAAGCCCGGCGCGGCCCGGAGGCCGTGGAGCGGGAACGAACGAGACATAGGTCATCCGGCAGTTGGTTTCAAGACAAACCCAACGCCGCCTTCACTGCCGCCCCAATCGCCCGCATGTCAGCCGCGGTAAGCCGGAACACGTGATATCCACGCGTGCCACCTGGCCCTTTCACCTTCACCCGATCCAATCTGGCAAGCGCCACGGTCGCGATCAGATCTGCCTTCACCCACATCGGTCCGCGTGCCGGCGGGTAAGCCCCGTCCGGCAGGAGGTAATGCCAGGGCTCTACCAACAAAGGTGCAACGCTGCTGATCGGTACTACTGTCACAAGCTGGCTGCCGCGCCGCCGGGGGGAAATTACCACCACGGGCCGTACCTTCACCATCTCAGGTGGACGGAAGCCCGTGGAATAGTCGCAAATCACGATGTCCCCTGAATGGGGATGAAATGTCAGAGGCACGACGGCCCGCTTCGATCGATCATCCCGTCCGGCTTTCCTGGCGCAATACCGGCGAACTGTCAGTCGATGACGCCCGCGGTCACATTGCCAGTTACGCCGATTTCCTTAACGAGCGATTGACGTCAGCGGGAAAACCGAGCGCGGCACGACAAACCACCCCCCCCTACCCATGCAACTTCGCCATCACCTCCACGTTCGCCCGTATGACCAGCATTCGCCTGATCTTCTGCGTCGGCGTCAGCAGCCCGTTCTCCACCGTGAACGGCTCAACCACGGCGTGACGCCTGATCCGCTCCGTCACGGATAACCGATGGTTCGTCCGGCTGATCGCCAGCGCCGCGGACACATCGTCGTGCCCCTCGGCCGGCACCAGCAGCGCCGTCAGACCCGCCCGTCCATCCCCAGCCACCACCGCCTGGGCGATTTCCGGCTCCGCCATCAGCATCCCCTCGATCTTCGCCGGGGAGACATTCTCCCCGCCCGACAGCACGATCATGTCCTTCTTGCGATCCGTGATCCGCAGATTGCCGCGGTCGTCGATTGTCCCGATGTCGCCGGTATGCAGCCACCCGTCCTGGATCGCCGCCGCGGTATCCTCCGGCCGGCCCCAGTACCCGTCCATCACCAGGTCGCCGCGCACCAGAATTTCCCCATCCTCGGCGAGCCGCAGATCGACCCCCTCAAGCGGCGGCCCCACCGTCTCGATCCGGATCGACTCCGGGGGAGTCGCGCTGATCACCGGACCCGCCTCCGTCTGCCCATAGCCTTGCAACAGCAACATGCCGAGCGCCAGGAAGAACCGCCCCACCTCAGGCTCCAGCCGCGCGCCGCCGGACACCGCCGCGACCAGCCGCCCACCGAACCTCGCGTGGATTTTCGCCCGCACGAGGCGATCCAGAATCGGGTCGATCGCCCGCTCCGCCAGCGTCAACGGCACGCCATCCTGGCGCTTGAAGCCAATGGCCAGGGCCCGCTCGAACAGACGCTGCTTCCAGGGCGGTTGCCGCGCCACCTGGGCCAATACCCGGCCACGAATGACCTCCAGCACCCGCGGCACCGCGGTCAGAATCGTCGGCCGGATCGCCAGCATGTCCGCCGCGAGGAACTCGACCCCGCGCGAATACACGATCTCCGAGCCGATGCTGGAGAAGAAGAAGTTGCCGACGGTGTGCTCGTAGCTGTGCGATAGCGGCAGATAGGACAGATAGATTTCATCCTTCAACCGTAACGGCCGCACCAGCTCGAACGCGCCCCGGCAATTGGACATGATACTGCGGTGCGGCAGCATCACCCCACGCGGAGCCCCTCCGGTGCCCGACGTGTAAATCAGGCAGGCCATCGCCGTGGGCGGAATCATCGCCGCGTCCCGGGCGATGTCGTCCTGTGGCGCGGTGTCCGCGAGCATCGCGATCCACTGCTCGCTGCCCATCTCCAGCAACAGGTCCAGACCGCCGGCCTTTTCCCCCGCGGCGCGCACCCGGTCCGCCAGCGCGCCTGGCGACACTATCGCAGCCCGAGCACCCGAGTCGCGCAGAACATGGGCATGATCGTCGATCGTGTTCGTCGTGTAGGTTGGCACCGGCACCGCCCGGATGGCCATCAGGGCGACCTCCGCGATTGGATAATCGGGCCGGTTCTCCGCCGAAATCAGCACTCGGTCGCCCGCCACGATCCCCTGGGCGCGCAAATGGCGGGCGCATGACGCGGTCATCCTCCCGAATTCGGCCCAGGAGGTGGTGTGCCAGGCGGCGTCGCGGTAGGCGCGGAGAAGGGCCTTGCGCGGCCATTTTTCCGCCAGGTCGAACATCATTGAGGCCAGATTCGGCCAAATTGGATAGGTCTCCACGAGTCCCCCGCGCGAACTGCCTTGCGGCACGTCTTTGATGTTAACGCTTCCTACCCTACATCTGAGGGGAACGCAGCAGCCAAGGGGATCGCGCCGCGATGTCAGAAGCCACCGAAGCTCAGACCCTGCCGGTCTGGAACCTGTCCGACCTTTATCCGGCGCCCGACAGCCCGAAGCTTCAGGCCGACCTGCGGGCGGCCGAGACCTCGGCGCGTGTCTTCAAGGCGCGTTACACGGGAAAGCTGGCGTCATGCCCAGGAGCCGAACTCGCCGCCGCCGTCGCCGAATACGAACGGATCGAAGAAACCCTGGGCCGAGTCATGTCGTACGCTCAGTTGCTGTTTTCGTCGGACAATTCCGATCCCGTTTTCGGTCAGTTTTACCAGACCATGAATGAGCGGGTAACGGAGATCGGCAGCCATCTGATCTTCTTCACACTGGAAATGAACCGTGTCGACGATGCGGTTTTGGAACGGGAACTGTCGGCGGACGCCGGTTTTGCTCGGTACCGCCCATGGCTACGCGACCTGCGCGTCTTCCGGGAGCATCAACTCTCCGATGAGGTCGAAGAACTGCTGCACGACAAGGACGTGACCGGTCAGTCCGCGTGGAGCCGCTTGTTCGACGAAACGACCGCCGCCATGCGCGTGCCGATCGGCAATCAGTCGTTGACCGTGAACGCCGCGCTGGAAAAATTATCGTCCGCCGACCGCTCGGTTCGCCGCGACGCGGGTGAGGCCATAGGCGCCGCCTTCAACGAACGCATCCGGCTGTTTTCCCTGATCACCAACACCAAGGCGAAAGACAAGGAAATCATCGACCGGTGGCGGAAATATCCGCGGCCCGGAAGTTACCGGAATCGCTCGAACATGGTTGAGGATGAGGTCGTGGACGCGCTGGTGACCGCGGTTGTCGATGCCTATCCCAGGCTGTCGCACCGGTATTACACCATGAAGGCGAAATGGCTCGGTTTGCCGAAATTGGCGCATTATGACCGGAACGCCCCGCTGCCCGGTGACGACGACCGCAAGATCGGTTGGGACGAGGCGCGCGACCGGGTGCTGACCGCCTATGGCGCGTTCAGCCCCGATCTGGCGAATGTCGGAAAACGGTTTTTCGATCAGCCCTGGATCGACGTGCCGCCGCGGGAGGGGAAGGCGGGCGGCGCCTTCGCGCATCCGACCGTTCCCTCGGCGCATCCTTACTTGCTTTTGAATTACCACGGCCGCACGCGGGACGTGATGACCCTGGCACATGAACTCGGGCACGGCGTGCATCAGGTGCTGGCGGGGAACCAGGGATATCTGATGGCCAGCACGCCTTTGACTCTGGCGGAGACGGCAAGCGTGTTTGGCGAAATGCTGACCTTCAGGGCGTTGCTGGAAACCGCGACGCCTCAGCAGCGGCGCTTCATGCTGACCTCCAAGGTTGAGGACATGCTCAACACGGTGGTGCGTCAGATCGCCTTCTACCGGTTCGAGGCCAAGATCCACGAGGAACGCCGGTCCGGTGAGTTGTTACCCGACCGGATTGGCGAAATCTGGCGCGATGTGCAGACGGAAAGCCTGGGGCCGGCGTTCGAGTTCTCACCGGAATACGATGCGTACTGGGCTTATATTCCGCATTTCGTGCATTCGCCGTTCTATGTTTACGCGTACGCGTTCGGCGATTGCCTGGTTAACGCGCTGTATTCCGTCTTTCAGTCGGGACATCCGGGTTTCCAGGTGAAATATCTGGACATGCTCCGCGCTGGTGGCACGAAACGCCATAAGGAGCTGTTGGCGCCGTTCGGGCTGGATGCGTCCGATCCGGCGTTCTGGACCAAGGGGCTCGACGTGATCTCGGGGTTCATCGACGAGCTTGAGGCCACGGCATGAGCAGTCATGTCAGGCGGTAATTTTCTGCGCGAAATGCGGCGCATGGCCCGAACGTCAGGCGCGGTTGGCGGCATCGCGGCGCGCGTGGCCGGGGAACGTATGTTCGGTATTCGTACCGATCGCGCCGCGCATGCCGAGGATCTCAAAACCGTACTGGGCGGCCTGAAAGGTCCGCTGATGAAGGTGGCGCAGTTCCTGTCCTCGGTTCCTGACGCTCTTCCCGCTGAATACGCCGAGGAACTGGCCCAATTGCAGGCGAATGCGCCGGCGATGGGGTGGAATTTCGTGCGCCGCCGGATGGCGAGCGAACTTGGCCCCGACTGGCGCTCCCGTTTCGCCGAATTTTCCCAGACGGCCGCGGCTGCCGCGTCCTTGGGCCAGGTGCATCGCGCGACTCTGCCGGATGGGCGGGAGGTCGCCTGTAAGCTGCAATATCCGGACATGCCGAGTACGGTCGAGGCCGATCTGCGTCAGTTGCGCCTCGCGATGGCCATTTATCACCGGATGGACAATGCGATTCAGCATGGCGAAATCTATAAGGAACTGACCGAACGTCTGCGGGAGGAGCTGGATTATGAGCGGGAGGCCGCGCAGATGCGGCTGTACCGCCTGATGCTGGCGGATCATCCCGCCGTGCACGTGCCGGAGCCCGTCCCTGAATTTTGCACGCGGCGTCTGCTGACGATGACCTGGCTCGACGGGCGTCCGTTGATGCATCGGCTGGCCGAGGACCCGCCCCAGGAGGAACGCAATCAAATCGCCGAGGCATTGTTCCGTGCCTGGTACGTGCCGTTTTACCGTTACGGCGTCATCCATGGTGACCCGCACATGGGGAACTATCAGGCGCGGCCCGATGGCTCGGTCAATCTGCTGGACTTTGGCGCGATCCGGGTATTTCAGCCGAAATTCGTTCGGGGTGTGATCGATCTTTACGAGGCCGTGCGGGACAACGATAATTCGAAGGCTCACCGGGCTTATGAAACCTGGGGCTTCACCGACATGTCGCAGGAGAAGATGGATGTGCTCGGTCTTTGGGCGCGCTTTCTGTACGAACCATTGACCGACGATCGTGTCCGCCGAATTCAGGAAACCGACGATTCGCAATTCGGCCGCGCGGTGGCAGTGGAGGTCCATACCGGGTTGAAGCGGACCGGCGGGGTCAAACCGCCGCGTGAATTCGTCCTCATGGATCGCTCCGCCATCGGACTGGGCGGAGTCTTCCTTCGACTGCGGGCGGAGTTGAATTGGAGCAAGCTGTTCCGGGAACTGATCGAGGATTTCGACGAAACCGCGCTGGCCGATCGGCAGAGCGCGGCGCTCGCCGAGGCGGGGGTCCCGCCGGCCGCGTGACAATGGACGATTCGCCGGAACCGGGTTAACATCGGGGCCAACCACGAACGCCTGAATAAAGAGGATCCAAGGTATGAACGATATGGTGGCACCGAAATTCGACCGGACTGTCGAGGATCTCGGCAACATCGTTGAGCTTGGCCATGTTAACGTGACTGTGCCGGACCAGGCTTTGGCGACCGCGTACTACATCATGGGGCTCGGTCTTACCCGGGACCCCTATCTGATGGCAGGCCTGGAAAACATGTGGGTCAATGTGGGCAGGGGCCAGTTCCATCTGCCGACCCGTGGCAAGCAGAGCCAGGTGGTGCGCGGCACCACGGCGCTGGTGTTGCCGGACCTCGAAGCGCTTCTCCAGCGCCTCCGCTACGCCCAGAAGTTCATGGAGGGCACGCAATTCAGCTTCCGCGAGGCGAGTGACGTCGTCGAAACGACCTGCCCCTGGGGGAACCGTATCCGTGTTCATGCGCCCGACACCGCGAAGTTCGGTCCGATGCGCGTCGGCATGCCCTATGTCGAGTTCGACATTCCCATGGGCACCGACCTGAACGGGATCGCCCGGTTCTACAAAGAAATCCTTGGCGGCATCGCCGGTGTGTCCTCCGACGAGCGCGGCGCCTACGCCTGGGCTACCTGCTCTGGCGAATGCAGGGTGACCTATCGGGAGTCCAGCAGGGAACAGCCCGAATATGACGGTCATCATATCCAGGTCACGCTGGCGGACTTCTCGGGCCCTCATAAGAAACTGCTGGAGCGCGGTCTGATCGCCGAAGAAAGCGATCAGCATCAATACCGGTTCCTCGACATCGTCGATGTCGACACCAACAAGCCGCTGTTCCGGATTGAGCATGAAACCCGCAGCATGCGGCATCCGATGTTCAACCGGGTGTTCGTGAACCGGAACCCGGACATGACCAACCGCAACTTCGTTCCGGGTTATGAGGTCGGTCAGTTCGCCCTGAACTGATCTTGAATTTCTGACGAGGCCATCCGCGTTCGGCGCGGATGGCCGGAGGCCTTACCCCATGCCGCCCTATCACGTTTCCGCCTACAACACCGCGAAATCGTCGGAGAACAAGATTCACGACGACGCGACCGCCAAGCGCTTTGGATTCAAAGGCGGATTGGTCGGCGGGGTGCATGTTTATGCCTACATGACCCATATGCCCGTGCAGAAATGGGGCCGTGCGTGGCTGGAGCGTGGGACCGGCGAAGCCCGGTTCGGCAAGCCGGTCTACGAGGGCGACATAGCGGAGATCACCGCGGTCGACGATGCCGATGGGATGTCGTTGCAGGTCGACAGCGCGGGCGTTCTGTGCGCCACGGGCCGCGCGGGATTACCGGCCGCGGCGCCGGCCGTTCCGAATATCGGCGATTTCAAATCCGTCGCGGCGCGCGCCAATCGCACGGCGGCGGACGAACAGTCGCTGAAGATTGGCGATTGGCTGGGGATGAATCCTCTGACGATCACGCCCGAATTCCTGACCCAGGATATCGCCGACACGCGGGAGGCGGATCCGCTTTATCTTCGCGAGGGCATCGTTCACTCCGGGACAGTTCTGCGTTGCTGCAATTGGGCTTTGTCCCACAATGTGATCCTGCCCGCCTGGATGCATATGGGCAGCGTCGTCCAGAACCATGGCGTGGCGCTGGTCGGCGATACGCTGAACGTTCTGGCGCTCGTCACGAAGAATTATGAACACAAAGGCCATAAGTGGGTTGAGATCGATGCGCTGGTGACAGCCAACGAAACGCGGCCAATCGCCCGTGTGACCCATATCGCGATCTATCGGCCTCGGCAGTTGGCTGAGGCGGCCTGACGCTTCCGCCGCATCGTGAGTAGCCATATCCTCGAATACGAAGATGTTGTGCGCCCGGAGTGGATCGACTCCAACGGACACATGAATCTCGCTTATTACGTCGTGGTCTTCGATCTCGCGACGGATAGGCTCTATGCGAAACTGGGCATCGGCGATGCCTACCGGGAGACGACAGGAAACTCCTGCTTCACCGCGGAAACTCACACCGTCTATGAACGGGAGGTGCGTCTCGGCGAGCGCCTGCGAGTTCACACATGGCTCCTGGGTTCCGACAGTAAACGTCTGCACTATTTTCATGAGTTGTTCCATGTCGACAGCGGCGAACGCTCCGCCACGCAGGAACTGATGGCGCTGCATATCGACATGCGGGTCCGCCGGGTCGCGTCATTTCCCGATGACCGGCGCGCGGTCCTGGCGAACGCGGCCGCTCAGTTCGCGCCGGCCGAGCTTCCCAAAGGCGCGGGCCGCCGGATCGCGATGCCGAAATAACCGCGGGCGGTCACATGTCCGCCCGGATCATCGCTGCACCCTTCTCTCCGATCATGATCGTCGGCGCGTTGGTGTTGCCGGTTGTCAGCGTCGGCATGATGGACGCGTCGATCACCCGCAGGCCGCCAATGCCGTGAACCCGCAGTTGGTCGTCCACGACGGCCGAGGGTCCGTGGCCCATGCGGCAGGTCCCAACCGGATGATAAATCGTATTACCGAACCGGCGCGCGTAATCGGTCAACTCATCGTCGGTCTGTATCCCCGGGCCTGGCAACGTCTCCTCCACGCTGTGTTGGGCAATCGCGGCGGCCGCGAAAATGCCGCGCGTGAAACGCAGGCCCGCGATCAGAACACGCGCGTCGTTGGGGTCCGAAAGGTAATTTGGCGTGATGACCGGCGCCGTGGTGGGGTCAGAGGTGCGCGCCATGATCGTGCCGCGGCTGTCCGGCCGCACGGGACACACCGCGACCGTCATGCCGTCCTCGCGTTCCAACTCACCGAACTTCGCGGGATCGTAACTTGCCGGCGTGAACAAAAGTTGCAAATCCGGGCTCGACTTTTCCCCGGTTGACCGGCAAAAAACCTGGGCTGTCGTTACGCCGAACGTCAGAGCTCCACGGCCCTCCACGAAAAAACGCACGACTTCCCGCATCAACCGCGGTCCGCGCGCCAGTTTGTTGATCGAGATCGCACCCTTGACGCGGTGCGACACGCGGGCGACGTAATGATCCTGTAGATTCCCGCCCACGCCGGGCAGATCGCGCACGACCGGCACGCCGATGGATTGCAGATGCGCCGCGGGCCCAACTCCGGATATGTGCAGCAAATGTGGTGAGTTGATCGCACCGCCACATAAAATGACTTCCTTCGCCGCTCGGACCTCGCGAATGTCCCCACCCTGGCGATAGGACACACCCACGCAGCGCCGGCCGTCAAACAGCAACCGCGAAGCCAGCGCATTCGTTTCGACCGTGAGATTGCTTCTTCCCTGCGCTTCCTTCAAGAACGTCTGCGCGGTCGAGCCTCGCCATTTCCCCTTCCGGGTCATTTGCGAATATCCCACCCCCTCTTGCATTTTGCCGTTCAGGTCCTTGCTGAACGCGTAACCGGCCTGTTGAGCGCCCTCGATGAAACGATGGGTCAGCGGAAGGATCGTGCGGTAGTCCTCGACTTTGAGAGGGCCACCTTGGCCGCGTATGTCGGGGTCGCCGCCTTGCTGGTAGTCCTCCGATTGTTTGAAATACGGCAGTACGTCGTCGAAACTCCAGCCGCGGCATCCCATTTGTGCCCAACCGTCGTAATCGGCGGGGTTGCCGCGGACATAAAGCATCCCATTGATCGAACTCGAACCGCCGAGGGTCTTTCCACGAGGCCAATGAATTCGCCGCCCGGCGCTGCCTTCGGTGCCCTCGGCGCTATAGTTCCAGTTCACCAGGGGATGATACAGCAACTTCAACATGGCCGCGGGGATATGGATCCAGGGCAAGGTGTCTTTCGGCCCGGCTTCCAGCAGGATCACCTTGGCACCGGTTTCCGACAACCGGGCCGCGACCACGCAGCCCGCCGAGCCAGCGCCAACGATGACGTAATCCGCCTCCATTCACGCAACTCCCGTACGAAACACCGCTTTGCCCGCGACCTGCCGCGACCGCAACGTTTCCGCGACCTCGGCGAAGTCCGCCCAGTCGCGTTCGGCTCCAATGACCGGGCGGAGATTGCCGTCCGCGACCAAGGCGACCAAAAGCGCCAGGTCCGGCGCGAACATCTCCTCCGGTCCGGAGGTGAAATAAAAGAAGCTTTGGATGCGCGCGTTTTGAGCGGGCCGGAAATCCATGAAGCCGATCTCGGACCGTTCGCCGGAGGAGTTGCCGTAGACGGCGATGATGCCGCTTGGTTCGACGCGCTTCAGGGCCTCCGACAGCGATGTCCCACCCGCCGATTCCAGGATAAGCGCGTAACGTCCCGCCGCGTTTTCGATGCCGTGAACGGTGTCGCGCGCGCCCAGGCCCGCGATGCCCGCGGCGCGCTCGGGTGCTCCCACCACGGCGGTGACATGGGCGCCGGAGTGGGCCGCGATCTGAATCGCGAGCGTGCCGACACCGCCCGCGGCGCCCGTGATCAGCACGCGGCGGCCGGCCAGCGCGCCCCCAAGCCTCACACAACGCAAAGCGGTCAGACCGGCCACGGGTAGCGCGGCGGCCTGTGCGAAGCTGACGTTGCCGGGCAAGGGAACGACACGGTGCGCGGGTACGGCGACCTGCTCGGCCCAGCCGAACTCGTCGGTCAGGGCGACGACGCGTGTGCCGGCGGCCGGGCCACTTCCGTTGGCGGCCTGACGCAGAACCACGCCGCTGACGTCCTGGCCGGGGATCCAACCTTCCCCGTTGTTGATGACCGATCGCAGCTCCCCGCGATTTAGCGAGAACGCGTGGACGGCGATCAGTGCCTCGTTTGGCGCAGGGGCCGGTTCAGGTACGTCGCGCATTTCGACGGATGCTTTGCCATTTGGCGTCGTGACCAAAGCGCGCATGTCAGGCTCCCGGAAGGGCATCGCCGCCGAAAAAGCGGCGCGGATTATCGTCAAGGATTGAGAAGATCTCGGCATCGCTCATGCCCCGGGCGCGCAGCATCGGGAGGAAATCGGTGAAGATATAGCTGTAGGGCGGAGGCCATTTCCCTTCCGCGCGCAGCGTGTCGATATGGGCCTGCTCTTCGGGTGAGAGCTGACGGGCGAATTTGCCCAACCAGCCGCAATGGCGGTCCTGACTCATCAGAATTTGCGCCCGATGCCCGGAACGCACGAGTTTCACCAGATTATCCGCGCGAAGTTCGTCGGGTTGGTAACGTGCCAGGCCGATGCGGTCAAAACCGATATAGGTTCCACCATCGACGATGCGCTTGTGATAGGCGGGATCGGGGTTGCCACAGCAATGCCCGATCAGGCACCGATGCGCCGGGACACCGCCTTGCTTGAACGCGGCCTGCTGCTCCGGTCCCGCGAAGCCGTCCTGCGTATGGGTGATGATCGGAACATTGGTGGCCTTCTGGGCGATGCAGGCCGCCTCCAGGAACTTCATTTCAAACGCCGTGATGTCCGGCGCGCCGGTCGCGACTTTGATCGCTCCCGCGCGGATCCCGGTCGCGCCGACACCGTGAGTGATCTCCCTGATGTAGAGTTCGGCGATTTCCTCAGTTGTGCGCGCCCGCCAATAAACCGGTAGGCCCATCGCCTCGAAGTAGAACCCGGTGGTGCAGATGATGTTCATCCGCGATTTCTCCGCGATCTCCGCCATCACGGTCACGTCGCGCCCGAGTTCGATCGGACAGGGGTCGACGAAACTTTTCACACCGTGTTCGACACGAAGCTGGGTCAGGCGCTTCACGGCTTCCGCGACGAACGCGGGCCGGTCGTTGGTGGCCGCCGGGTCGAACTCGGCTCCGGGGAAGGCGATGAACAAATGCTCATGCATCAAGGTGCGGCCGAGTTGATCGAGTCCGATCGGCCCAAGAACGGTCTGAACCTGCATGTCAGTCTTACCTTGTGCCGGTGATATCTTGCCATAACGCGCGGGTTTCGTCGCGAGGATCGTTCTCGATCCGGCATTCGGCGTCCAGCATCAGGGTGGCGCGGTCCGCCGCGTTATAAGCGGGCCAATGCGGGATCGAGGGATGATCGGGCACGCCGTTTCGCGCGAACGCGGCCCAGACGCCCGACATGGTCGCGGCGAGCCGCTTCGCGGTGTCGCTGTTATCGGTCGCGTTGGTCAGATCGATCGTGTCGAACGTGAAGGGCACATCCATCGCGTGCGGTGCCTTCATCTTGCCGTCGTGCAGCGGTGTTTCCCATTGGAATGAATACATCCAGACCGGCGCGGTCGCGTTTGCCGCCCGCCGTTGCGCGAGCGTCAGCGACCGGATGCGGAAATTACTGTCCGTGGTCGTGGCGATCAGCCGGTCAGCGGGACCGGCGCCGGGGTACTGGCGGCGATAGGTCTCTACGACTCGGTTTGTTTCCGGTCCCGCGATGGCTCGCACACGCTCTTCCATTTGCGCCTCGGTCAAAACGCGATTCCAGACCAAATCGTCCGGCGCCAGGAAGCTCGCCATCTCGTCCTTCATGTCGCCGATGATCAGCGGAATGTCCCGCATGAAATCCGGAGCGGCGGGATCGAAGGGTTGCCGCGGCAGCAGATCGCCATCGATGACCGGTCCAAACGGGTAACGGTCGAACAAGCGGTGGGCGGAGGCGCCAAGCGCTCGCTCGGCCGGCTTGATCGCCGCCAGAAGGCGCGTGAACGGCAGGGCGCGCAGTTGCGCGATCGCGCCGGCCCCGACGCCGAGTTCCTTGAGGACGTGACCGGTCAGTTTCAACGACCGTTCCTTGTCGCGCAGCCGGACGGATGCGCCGCTCTGTATGATCGCTTTGTGGAACAAGCCGATGGCGGATGGCATGGCCAGCAGCGTGCTGACTTTTCCGCCGCCACCGGATTCGCCGAAGATCGTTACATTCCCCGGGTTGCCGCCGAAGCGGGAGATGTTGTCTCGAACCCATTGCAACGCGGCGATCATGTCCAGCACGCCGGCATTCCCGGATTGCGCATAATCGGGCCCGCCAACCTCCGACAAATCCAGATGACCGAAGATGTTCAGGCGATGGTTCACCGTAACGACCACGACGTCGCCTCGCTTCGCCAGGCGGCTGCCGCGGAGCCGGTCCGAATTCGCGCTACCGGTTGAGAACGCGCCTCCGTGCAGCCACACCATCACCGGCCGTTTCGCGCCGCCGGAGACGCCGGGCGTCCAGACATGCAGCGTCAGGCAATCCTCAGAGTCCGGCGAAGGATCCGGCGTCCCGGAAAACGTTTCTAGTTCGGGGCGTTGCGCCGCGCGCAATCCGGTCTGCGGCGCCCGTCCGGCATACGCCGTGGCATCGCGCACGCCGGCCCAAGGCACGGGTGGCCTGGGCGGCAAGAACCGGAGCGTGCCCGTTGGCGGCGCCGCGTAGGGAATGGCCTTGAACGCCATGGTTCCGTCGATCATGGTCCCGCGCAGAGCGCCGCATGAAATCTCCACCACCGGTACCGGTGCCGATACGTCGTTCATGGTTCCTCCCATTGTGCCACCGCGAGGCCCACAGCATGCTGCCTCTGGACCAGGCCTGTCGAGGGCCAGGCAGAACCGGGGGATTTCATCATGCTGAACCGGCGGATCACGCTCCAGGCCCGCCCCACCGGGATTCCGGGTCCCGAACATTTCGCCCAGGATGAAACGCCGGCGGGGGTGCCGGAGGCCGGGGAAGTGCTGGTTGAGACGATGTACATCTCGATCGACCCGGCGATGCGGTCGTGGATCGCCCAGTCCTCGGGTTACACCCGCGGCGTCGAGATTGGAGCGGTCATGCGGGCCGGCGGGATTGGGCGCGTCCTGACCAGCCGGGCGGAAGGGTTTGCTCCGGGCGACCTGGTGCAAGGCCGGACCGGGTGGCAGTCGCATCCAATCCTGCGCGGGCGGGAGACGCAAAAGCTCGACCTTTCGGTTGGCTCGCTGGAGGATTGGATGGGCCCTTTGGGCACGTCGGCGCTGACGGCGTATTTCGGCCTGCGTGACATCGGGGCGTTGAAGCCGGGTGAGACGTTGTTGGTCTCCGCGGCGGCGGGCGGCGTGGGGCAACTGGCGGCGCAGATTGGATTGATCGAGGCGTGTCACGTGGTTGGGATCGCCGGCGGGCCAGATAAATGCCGTTTCCTCAATGAAACGTTAGGACTGCACGGGGCGATCGATTACAAGGCGGAAAACGATCTTACAGGGGCGATCCGGCGCGAATGCACTGACGGGGTCGACGTTTATTTCGACAACGTCGGCGGCCCGACGCTGGACGCCGCGCTGGCGAATTTGCGCACCGACGCCCGCGTCGCGATGTGTGGCCGCATTTCGCAAACGGTCGCGCCGGAACCTTACGGCATTCGAAATCTGGGGATGACCGGCGGCAGGCGGATCACGCTGCGGAACTTCCTCGTGTTCGACTATCATGACCGGTATCCGGAGGCGCGAGCCTGGCTCGCCGCGCGCATTCGCGAGGGAAGGCTGCGCCAGCGGCTTCACATCGTGGAAGGGCTGGAAAACGCCCCGCGAGCGCTGGGGATGTTGTTCACGGGCGAAAACACCGGGAAGCTGATTGTTAAGGCGGCGGACTGAACGGTTCGCAACCCGTTGGATGTGGCGCGTCCCGCGGGAAAAGAGTCCGCGCCCCCGTCCCTTATCGCTTCACAAGTTTGATGACGATCTTGATTTTCACCTTGATCACCACCATAATTCGCGACAGGAGGGGAAGATGCTTTCTCATCTTATACCTCGGGTTGGTTTAGCCGGCGGGGGCCCTTCCCCCGCCGGCTATCCCAGGGTGAGCGATTTCGATGAAGGAATCGTTTACGCCAGCGAATGTTCGCGCATCATTTCCAACATGAGATCCGCCGCCTCCTGGCAATGGCCTGGCAACCGGGTGACGTTGTCACCTGTCGTCGCCGGCACTCGCGAACTCCACGTCTCGATGCACCTGCACCGACATCAGCACGCCGAAAGCGACCATCATCGTGATCATCGCGGACCCGCCATGCGACACAAATGGCAATGGCACGCCGCCCACGGGGATCACACCCATCACCATGGCGATGTTCACAAAGCAATAGAAAAAGAAATTGCAGGCGATGCCGAACGCCACGAGCCTGCCATATTGATGTTTGCAGCGTAGCCCGACCAGCAACGCCGTCCAGATGATCAGCACCAGCAGCGCGATGACGGCGACGGCGCCGACCAGCCCGAACTCCTCCCCGATCATCGTGAAAATGAAATCGGTTTGCTTTTCCGGCAAGAAATCCAGGTGGCCTTGAGTTCCTTGCAGGAAGCCTTTGCCCCACATGCCGCCGGAGCCAAGCGCGATTTTGGATTGGATGATGTTGTAGCCCGCCCCAAGAGGATCGCTCTCCGGATTCATGAAGGTATCGATTCGCGCGCGCTGATAGTCGTGCAAATGCTGATAGCCATAGCGCGCCACAAATGGGACCGGCAGCAGCAGCAGCACGAACTTCCACCACCTCACACCGGCGGCAAAAAACAGCGCGCCGCCGAGCATGACGGTAATCATGGCGGTGCCGAGGTTGGGTTCTTTAAGGATCAATCCGACCGGAATCAGGACCGCGATCAACGGCGGCAACAGAAACAGCGGATTGCCGACCCGTTCCCAACTCGCGCGATGGAACCACGCGGCCAGAGCCAGGATCAGGCCCAATTTCATGAGTTCCGACGGCTGGATTTGTTGCCCACCCAGATCGAGCCATCTTTGGGCGCCTTTGCCTATATGGCCAACCTTGAGCACCAATATCAGCAAACCCACGCCGGCCGCGTAGGCGACCCAGGATAACCGGGCGATGAGGCGGATATCTGTCAATGCGATGCAGATCATCAACAGAAGGCCGAAGGCGAACCGCACGATGTGGCGGGTGGCATAGGGATCGGGCGCCCCCCCGGCGGCACTGTAAAGCGCCACGTATCCAACCGTCGCCAGCGCGCAAAGCAGCAGCACCAGCAACCAGTTGATCCGGAAAATCTTGTTCGTCAGATCGTGCGAGTTTTCCCGCCAAAGGCGACGCTCGATCATTCGCTCATGCTCCTGGGCCGATCATCGCTTCGCATCCGCGAGCCGCGCCGGGCCATCGTCCTGCCGGGCGGCGGGATCGCGGCGCAATACCTCGGTCATGATATCCTTCGCCATCGGCGCGGCAGTGGCGGCACCGGCGTTTCCGTGCTCCACTACCACTGACAGCGCGTAGCGCGGTTGCTCGTAAGGCGCGTACGCGACGAACAAGGCATGCGGCCTGAATTCCCAGGGCAGGCTCTTGCTATCGTATCCGCTCTCGCGCTGCTTTCGCGACACCCGGCGAACCTGCGACGATCCGGTCTTCCCCGCCATATGGACGTTGCCCGCCAAACGCGCCCTGGGCGCGGTGCCGCCTTCATTCACGACCGCGAACATGCCGCCTCGCACAGCCTGTAGCATGGGTTCCGGCACGCCGAGGTCCGGCCAGTCTTCCGGCTGGTAGCCGGGTTGTAGGACGCCCGCGATCCGGCGGGTAAAATGGGGCTGCACGGCCCGGCCGCTGGCGATCCGGGCGGCATAAACCGCGAGTTGCAGGGGCGTATTGACGACGTAGCCCTGGCCGATTCCGCTGACCACTGTATCGCCGAGTTGCCAGGGATGGCCTTTACTGATGCGCCAATCCTTGGTCGGAACCTGGCCGACACGCTGGCCAGGAATGTCGATATCCAACTCGATGCCCAGTCCGAGGCGGTGCGACATCGCCGATATACGATCGATGCCCGTCCGCAAGGCAACCTGATAGAAATAAACGTCGCAACTGTATTTCAGTGCGTTTTTGAGATCGAGCGCGCCGTGACCGCCCTTGGCCCAGCAATGGAACCGGCTGCCGCCAAGATCCAGATGTCCGGGACAACTGAGCCTGTCGTGGTAGCCGATGGTCTTGGCGTCCAGCCCGGCCAGCGCCACCGCCATTTTGAATGTCGATCCGGGTGCGTACAGTCCCGAAGTCGCTTTGTTGATCAGTGGCGTCCGGCGGTCTTTGGTCCAATCCCTCCATTGCGCCTGCGACACGCCGGTCGAAAACAGCGTTGGGTCGTAGGATGGATTGGACACCATCGCCATGACCTCGCCATTGCGGCAATCCAGCACAACGGCGCTCGCGGCCTCATCGCCCAGACGCTTTTGAATGGCCTGTTGCAAACTGAGATCGAATGTCAGGCTGACATCGTCGCCATTCACGCCATCGGTCCGGTCGAGTTCCCGAATGACCCTGCCCACCGCGTTAACTTCCAGGTGCACCACTCCTGGCCGGCCGCGGAGCGTGAGATCGTGGAACTTTTCGACGCCGGAGCGCCCGACCTTCACGCCGGGCAACGCCATCAGCGCATCGCCGTTCATGTCGGACTCGCTGGGGGGCGCGACATATCCCAGGATGTGGGCCAACTCATAGGGGTAGTTGTAGGTGCGGCTGGTGCCGCCATCGACCAGGATTCCCGGCAGATCGGGTGCGTTCACCTCGATTTTCGTCATTGCCTCCCGGCTGAGATATTCCTTGATGAGAACGGGAATGTAACTTTTGCCGTGGCGCACGTCGCGGTCGATCCGCGCGCGCTCCGCATCCGTCAGCGGAACGATCGTGGAAAGATTGTCCAGGGTCCGGCGGAAGTTGGCGGTCTGCTCGGTCACGAGCAACGCGCGCCAATTGATCAGACTTCCCGCCAGAACATGTCCGAACCGGTCGAGAATGCGGCCTCGCTGGGGTGCCATCATGCGCGCCGTGACGCGATTGTCTTCCGCCATGGTCGTATAGCGGCTGCCTTCTTCGACCTGCACCTGACGCAAGCGGGCGGCGAGGCCTCCCAGAAGCAGGGTCTGCACTCCTCCGGCCAGCAGGACCCGGCGGGTGAAGACAGCTCCACGGTTGACGTCGCGGCGCATCAGGCGCGCTCCGGGTCGGCGATCGTACGGTGGGCGAGCATCAGGGGGATCGCCACGACCGGATACATGGCCACCGCGAGACCGGCCTGGAACAGGACCGGCCCGGGCGGCACGAGGGTCAAGGTCAATAGCGAGACCAAAGCCCAGTTCATTGCCGCGATTCCGCAGGCAACGGTCATGAAAATCAACCAGACCACCGTGAAGCCCTGGCGGGAAAGGAAGCGTCGCAGGCGGTGCGCCAGGCCGTGGGTGGCCAACATGGTCAGGCCGCCGACGCCCAGAGGCAGAAAGCCCACCAGGTCGAGCAACACGCCGATCAGCAGTACAACCGGCGGCACCATCGCCGCGGGCCGGAACAACGACCAGAACCAGACACAGGTCAGTGCCACGACCGGCAGCAGGGCCGCCTGGCCCCATAAACCAAATGGCGCCAGCGAAAGCAGCATGAACAGGACGCTGGTTGCCGCCGGGAATGCATACCGCCAGGCGATATCCAATCGACGGCCGACGGTTTGGTGCGGCCTGATGCCGGGGGTGCGATCGCTCAGCGCCATCAGCGCCGGCCCGGGGTGGGTCGCGAGGGTGTCTCGGGCGGGGCGAACCCACCCAGGCCGTAATCGAAGATCCGGACGACATCCAGAACGCGCAGTTGCGCGTCCGGTTCGATTTCAGGAATGCCGTTTGCGTTGTAACGAATTGTCCCTACCGGCAGGTTCGCGGGAAAGGCGTTGGCCTCGGCGGTGGTGACGACCCTCTCGCCTTCTTTCGGGATCGTGCCTTCCGTCCAATATTGCAGGCGTGGCCAGGGGCCGTTCGTTCCCGCCATGATCGCGCGGGCCCGGCTGGTTTCAAGGATCACCGGCACGCGGCTGTTCATATCGGTGATCAGGAGGACTCGGGCGGTGCGGCTACCAAGTTCGGTGATACGGCCGACGAGGCCGCGTTCATCCAACGCGATCTGCCCCTTGCGCAGCGCGTGCCGCGGCCCGACCGACAGCAGCACGGCCTTGGCGTAAACTCCTCCGGCGTCCGCGACGACTCTGGCGGTGACGTAGGACGCTTCAGGGTCGGGGATCCAGCGCAGCGCGGTCTTCAGCCGCTGATTTTCGGAATCGAGCGTCAGGGCGATCGACTGCCAGCGCCGCAATTGTTCGTTTTCGACCCTAAGCCGCGCATTTTCGTCCCGCAGGCCCCACAGGCCCACGATTTCGGCGATCGCTTTGTTGATCCGTCTCAGCGGCTCGGCCAGTACGGCGTAAACCGGTGCGCTCATGTCGTAGACTGCGGTGCGCGCGCGCTCCACCAGCACGGTATCGACCTTGCCCACCAGCATCAGCCCGAATGCCGCGACAACCATCGCGGGCAATGTCAACCGGGCGAGCGCGTGGCGTGCCTGAATGGAAGGCCGGATCATGATCCGCGGTCACGTACCAGGAAGTTCGACGCCATGGAGTCCCCGGACCGGCGCGAGTTCGACCGCCGTTAATACATACTGGTTAGCACATTGCCGAGTCTCTTGCGTTCTTCAAGAGCCCGGCCAGTTCCAAGCGCGACGCATTGCAGGGGGTTTTCAGCGACGACCACCGACAGGCCGGTGGCGTCGCGCAGAACCTGATCCAGGCGGTGCAGCAGCGCCCCACCGCCGGTCAGCACAATGCCGCGATCGACGATATCCGCCGCGAGTTCCGGTGGTGTATTTTCCAGGGCGACCCTGACCGCGTCGACGATCGCCGTCACCGACTCGCTCAGGCTTTCGGCGATCTGGGCCTGGCTGACAATGACCTCCCGTGGTACGCCGTTGATCAGGTCGCGGCCCCGAACCTCGCGGTAGGGGCCGTCCTCGCCGTCTGCCGGCACGCTCGCGGCGCCCACGTCCATCTTGATCCGTTCCGCCGAAGACTCCCCGATCAACAGGTTATGGGAGCGCCGGATGTAGGAGATGATCGCCTCGTCCATCTTGTCGCCGCCGACCCGGATGCTGCGGGAATAGACGATACCGCCGAGGGAAATCACCGCGACTTCGGTGGTGCCGCCGCCAATATCGACGACCATGGAGCCCGACGGCTCGGTCACCGGCAATCCGGCGCCGATCGCGGCGGCCATCGGTTCCTCGATCAGTTGGACCTTGCGCGCGCCGGCGCTTTCGGCGCTTTCCTGGATGGCCCGGCGTTCGACGGCCGTGGATCCCGAGGGGACGCAAACGATGATCAGCGGCGACGCCCAGCCGCGGCGATTATGGACCTTGCGGATGAAATGCTTGATCATTTCCTCCGCCACCTCGAAGTCAGCGATCACGCCGTCGCGCAACGGCCGGGTGGCGGTGATGAACCCGGGGGTGCGGCCCAGCATTTGCTTGGCTTCTTCGCCGACCGCGACGACCTGCTTCTTGCCCTTTATCTCGGCGATGGCCACCACGCTGGGTTCGGCGAGCACGATCCCGCGGCCCTTGACGTAAACGAGCGTGTTGGCTGTGCCGAGGTCGATGGCCATGTCGGCGGACATGAAGCCGAGCGCCCGTGCGAACATACTTGAAACCTTCGAGGATGACTGGAGTGGGGCTATGAAGCGCAGGGCTTAGACCCCGGCGGCGGGGTTCACAAGGGGGCGGCCCGGTTGGCCTCGGGAGTGGCGGCTTCGTCTGGCCAGTATGACGGCCACCGAATTCTCCTGGAACACCCTGAGCGGATCGTCTGGCCCGAACAACGCCCCCTGGGCAAGGCCGCGTTTGCGCCGCGAGACCGCGGGCGGTGGATGGTGGGAAACCCTCTGGACGGCGCGAGAAATGACGATAGATGTCGCGAATTGGCTGCAACAACTCGGCCTTGAGCAATACGGGGCGGCGTTCCGCGACAACGATGTCGACGCGGACGTTCTACCAGACCTGACGGCCGAGGATCTGATCGGTATGGGCGTGACCTCGATCGGCCATCGCCGCAAGCTCCTGTCCGCCATCGCCTCGCTTGGCGCCGAAGCGCCGGCCGCGTTACCTCCGGCTGTCGTGGCACCCGCATCGGCGTCCGCTCCGGCACTGGCGCCCGTGCCGCCTCCCGCGCCAGCCGAAGCCGAACGGCGTCAGTTGACGGTGATGTTTTGCGACCTCGTGGGATCGACCGCGCTCTCTACCGCGATGGACCCCGAAGATTTGCGCGACGTCATCACCTCGTTCCAGACGCGGTGCGCCGAGGCCGTCCGCCGCTATGACGGCTTCGTCGCGAAGTACATGGGCGACGGCATACTGGTCTATTTCGGTTACCCGCGTGCGCATGAAGATGAGCCCGAGCGCGCGGCACGGGCCGGCCTCGACATCGTCGCCGCCATGGCGGACCTGAACGCCGCCGTGCCTCGCCCGCCTGGCGTCGAGCTGACGGTTCGGATTGGCATCGCCACCGGCCCCGTCATCGTGGGCGATCAGATCGGCGAGGGCACCGCCTCGGAAACCGCCGTCATCGGCGAAACCCCGAATCTCGCGGCCCGCCTGCAGGCGTTGGCCGAGCCGAACCAGATCGTCGTCGGCGCCTCCACCCGCGCCCTTCTGGGCGATCATGTCGAATTCCAGGACATGGGTCCGCACGCGCTGAAAGGTTTCTCCGACCCCGTCCTGGCCTGGCGGGTGCTGTCCGTGCGCGACACCGACAGCCGGTTCGAATCGCGGCAGACCGGCAAATCCATCCCCCTCGTCGGGCGGCAGGCCGAAATGGAACTTCTGCTTCGCGCCTGGGACGGCAGCAGTCAGGGCCGCGGCCAGGTCGTGCTGATCCAGGGCGAGGCCGGCATCGGAAAATCCCGCCTTCTGGAAGCGCTCCGCGACGCCACCGGCAAAGACCGCATGTGGATCTCCATGCGCAGTTCCCAGTTCCATTCCGCCAGCGCGTTTTATCCCATCATCGAACATTTGAAACGCGTCATGGACTGGCAGCCGGAGGACTCCGCCGCCGGCCGCTTCGCCAAACTGGAAAAAACCCTCAGCGGCTTCAAAGCCGTGCCGCTGGCCGAAAGCGTGCCCCTGATCGCCAACCTGATGTCCGTGCCCTGGTCCGAGGATCGTTACCCCGCCGCCCAGGTCTCGGCGCAGCAACGGCGCGAGGCGACGATGGATGTGCTGGCCGCCTGGATGCTGGAAGTCGCCGAGCACGGTCCCGTCCTGATGGTCTGGGAGGACCTTCACTGGGCCGATCCCACCACGCTCGAAGCCCTGGGCAACGTCATCGAGCAGGCCCCGACGGTCCCCATGCTGGTGATCGCCACCTACCGCCCGGAACTGTCGCCGCCCTGGCCCAATCGTTCCTACATGACACCGATCACGCTGAACCGGCTGGAACGCCCGGAGGTGGAGGCGATCGTCGGCCACGCGGTGGACCGCAAGGCGCTGCCTCGGGAGGTACTCGATCATATCGTCGCCAAATCGGACGGCGTGCCGCTTTATGTCGAGGAACTGACGAAAACCATCATCGGCTCCGGCGTTCTGGAAGATCGCGGCGATGCCTATGTGCTGAACGGCGCACTGTCGCGGCTGAACATTCCGGAGACGTTGCAGGACTCGTTGATGGCACGGCTGGATCGCGTGCCGCGACTGCGGGAGGTCGCGCAACTGGGGTCGGTGCTGGGGCGTGAGTTCGCGTACGACATGATCAGCGCGCTGATGGGGATCGAGGAACCGCAGTTGCAAAGCGGTCTCGGGCAGTTGGTGGTGGATGAGTTGCTGTATCAGCGGGGGCGTCCGCCGCGGTCGAGATATTTGTTCAAGCACGCGTTGATTCAGGACGCGGCGTATCAGTCGTTGTTGAAGCGGACGCGTCAGCAATATCACCAGCAGGTGGCGAAGCTGTTGGAGGAACGGTTTCCGGATGTGGTGAGTTCTCAGCCGGAACTGCTGGCGCATCATTACGCGGAGGCGAATTGTCCGGCGGAGGCGATTGGGTATTGGCTCAGGGCGGGCGAAGCCAGTGCGAAGCAGTCCGCGAATGTCGAGGCGATCGATCAGTTTCGCAAAGGGTTGGAACTGGTCGCGGCGCTGTCCGATCCACGTGAACGAGACCGGCAGGAGCTGGATCTTCTGATGGGCCTCGGCCCCGCGTTGGCCGCGGCCAAGCGCAATAGCCATCCTGAGTTTGGCCAGGCCTGTACGCGGGCCTGGGAAATCTGCGAACAACTCGGCGATGATATCAAGGGATTCGCGGCGCTCCGTGGCTTGATGCTCTACCACCTCGCGACAGAGGAATTGGTAAAATCTCAGTTTTTCGCCGAGCAGGCGCTTCGCGCCGCCGAACGGCTCGAAGATGCGTCCCGTCTGGTCGGAGGGCACATGGCGCTGGGCTCGGTGCTCTACTCCCAAGGGAAACTCGAGCAGGCACCTCTTCATTTCCAGCTTGCCCTGGAGAAATTCGATCCGCGTGAGTTTAATCTTCCTGATTGGTCCGGCAGCCACCCCGCGATCCAGTGTCAATCATACCTGGCAACCATATCCTGGATGCTTGGCTACCCGGGTCGATCGCTTGAGGAAGCAGCCGCCGCTGTGAAAAGCGCCGACGCGCTCGGCCATCCGTTACTCACCAGTCGGTATCTTAAGCTATAAACCATCCTAAACATATAGATATTAACGGGGCATATCCATGGCCGGTGTAGCCTAAAATACCGACTAGTGAGTAAGCCTCGGTCAAACGCTGTGTTATGCCGCGCTCATCGCCATCCTCCGTAACGAACTGCCCGCGAGCAGGGACTATGCGGCACGGGTCACGCGTGTTCGCGAGGAGCACAGCATCAGTCAATGGGACATGATCGCCGCGTGCATGCACGGCTGGACACTCAGCGTGTCGGGCGAAACGGAAAAAGGACTGGCCCAGATCGCGGGAGTCCTGGAACGTTATGGCGCTGGGTCGGTCGCGCATGTGTTGTTCACGCTGCAATCCGATGCGCATTTGAGGGTTGGTAAACCCGAAGCGTCCCTTGTGTCTGCCACAAGCGGGTTGAAATCAGTGAAAGAGATGGGAGGCGCGCCGTTTGAGGCCGAACTCCACCGCCTCAAGGGCGAGGCCCTACTCGCCGGTGCCGGAACCGCGAGCGAAGCCGAGGCTTCCATCCAGCAAGGCCTCGCCGTCGCCCGCCGTCAGAACGCGAAATCCTGGGAACTGCGCTGCGCGACGAGTCTGGCCCGCCTGTGGCGGCAACGGGGACGGCACGAAGACGCGCTCGCGATGCTGAGCCCGGTCTACAACTGGTTCACCGAGGGCTTCGACACCCACGATCTGCGAACAGCCCGCGCGCTGCTCGATGAATTCGCCGGAACGACCGGCACGTGAAATCAGAGCGGCCCGTCCGGCGTGAGACGCGCCCGGAGGCGGTCTACCAGGTCATGGAACTCGAAGGCCTCTCCACAAAGGTCATCGATCTCGAACGGGCAACCCATTTCAAGCCGGGCCATGATTTTATCATCGCCGGGCGCCGGCCCGCTGTGACGATAGAGGGTCAATTTCAGGGCTGCTTCTCGTACCGCGTGACGCCAGACAATATTCATATCGACACGTTGCCGCATGCTCCGCTGCCAAGCCTGGATTAAATTACCGCGAAACGTAAAGACTTCGAAGGTCCAATGCCGCACGGACTCAGCGTCGGCATTCAGCGCGATCAGGATGGTATGCGACAAAATCAGCCGAATAAAGCTGGTGACTGCCCGAAAGTGACTGTTCCCCACGTCCTCGATCTCCTCGACGATATTCGCCAGATCGAGTTCGTTCGGCAGGTCCACCCTGGATGCGAAGCCGCGCAGCGCCGCGGCCTGCTGCTCGGCCCAGGCGCAGATATCGGTTTCATACAGGCTGTCGTGGTCCATCGCCGGCCTCCGCCACGACATTAGGGTCGGACACCCCATCGGTTCAACCACCGTCCGCCTGGACTCCGACTTGTCCGGCCTCCTGGTCTTGCCGATTGGGGACGGCTCGCAAGGCATTCGATGAACGCGGGGCTCCGCGCCCGTCCAGGCCGCCCGGCCTAACCCTCGAGACTGGCGATCGTCATGTTCGCCAGCCGCAGATTGCGGTCGATCTGCAAAGCGATGCAGGTCAACAAGTGATACGCCACCTCCGGGCGGTCGCGGCGCAAAACGGCGACCGTCTCGGCGTCGAACCGCAAGCACACCGCCGCCGTCCGCGCGACGACGTCGGCCGAGCGCGGAGCGCCCGACAGCAACGCCATCTCCCCGACCAGCGTACCCGCGGTGATTGTGGTCAATCGCGTGCGCAGGGCGGCGGTCGAGGTCAGCGGGATCGTCACGTCCAGCCGTCCCGACAGCAGCAGGTAGCCCGAACGGGCTTCCTCTCCGGCGCGGATGACCAAATCTCCGATCTCGAAACGAACTTCAGTCAAATGGGGTAATAAGGCCGAGACAGCGTCCTCGGGCAGGCCAAGACCTCGCAAGGCAGCCTCCGGGGTGAGATTTTCCTGTGCCGCCGTGCCGCTTGCCGTCAGCAACGCGGTCTCCACGGCTTCGAGCGCCGCGTCCAATGAGGGAAACACGTGGGATTTCCTCAGGCGGTCCAGAAGCGCGAGTTCTTTGAGGTAGTCCCAGACGGCCATGCCCGGCCGGACATAGGCCAGAGACAGATGCACGCCCTCCTGCCATAAACGGTTGCAGATCTGCACCAGACGCCGCGCGCCCGAAAGATCGACGCTGGTGATCCGGCGCGTGTCCAGCACGACGTAATCGGCGCCATCCGCCCGCTCAGCCTCGATCTTGCGCGCGATCGTGTCCACGCTGCCGAAGAAGATCGCGCCCTCGATCTCGACGACCGCGATGCGCGCGCCTCCAGCAATCAGCACCGCGGTTTCCTGCTCCGGCCAGCGGAGGCGGGACCGGCCGATGGGGTTGCGGTAGGCGCGGCGGACCAGATCGCGTCCCATGGCGGCGGCGAAGACCACCACGGACAGCGGGATACCGACCCCCACCGCGGCGACCAAAGACCAGCGGATCGCAATGCCCGCCACCACCAGGATCACCAGCGCGCTGCAAAGAACATCGACCCGGTGCCGCCCGCCATGGCGCAAGGCGCGCCAACCCGGGCGCAGCCCGTCGAGGTCCACCAGCCGCAGCCCGGTCGCGATCAGCACGCCCGCGATCGCCGCTATGGGAATAACGGCCAAAGCGGGCGACAACACGACGATGAACACCACCAGAAACACGCAGCGTGGGATCAGCGACAACCAGGTCGTGCCGCCGGCCCGTGTGACCGCGAACGTGCCCGCGACGTTGCCCGTGGTCGCCGAACCGCCGGCGAAACCGTTCACGATATTGGCAAATCCGGTCGCGATCAGATCGCGGCGCGGCCACGTCACCCGGCCCAGAGTGTCCTGCGGGGCCGAAACCGCCACCATCGTCTCGATCATCGTCACCAGCGCCATCGAAATCGCGACCGGCGCGATCTGGGGGCCAAGCTGGAGCGGGTCGATATGTCTCAGTGCGTCGATAGCCTGGCCGAGATTGCCCTCGCCCGCGGCGACGGACGGCATCGCGCCCAGCATTGGACCCGCCGTGTCCAACCCGATGACCATCGCCAACAGATGATGGACGGCGGTTCCCGCCAGGATCGCGAGCAGCACCGCCGGTATCTTCGCGACCCAGGATCGGGTCATGCCGGCCGGCAACCCCCATACATCAGCCAAACCACCGTGGCCGTGACCAGTGGGGCGACCGGCAGCCATAGTCCCGCCTTTTCTCCCGGCCCGCTCCCGAGCGCGCGCTACGCCGTGCTGAAAATCAGCAATACGGCCGCGCCATTCACGAGGCCCGCGAGGACAGGGTATGGCACCAAGGGAACGATTTTGCCTGCCCCAAGCACGGCTGCCAACATGACCAGAATCCCGCTCAGCACCGTTGCGATCGCCACCGCGGCAAGCCCGAGGCCGATGGCGCCGGACCCGGGATGGTCCGCGGCGACGGTGCTGACGAGGCCCGCGAGTAACATCGTCAAGGCCGCGGAAACGCCCAGGGACAGCCCGCGTGTGCCACTGGTCAGGACTCCGATCACCCCGCCAAGCGCCTGGCCGATCAGCACGACGACGATGCCAACTCCGACGCCGGCGGCGCCGAACGGCGCGAACAGGACGAGGCCGAACCCGATCGTCGTGGAAACCGACAACAGGGCGCCGGTCAGGCCGCCGTTTACATCGCCCAGGAAGCGTCCGGGCGCCTTGTTTGCCGTTGGTGTCACGGTCATGCGGCTTTCTCCCTGTCGTCCGGACGCCGCGTGTTAAAGAAACGCCAGGGGTGCTGGGGCGGTCTTCGCGGACGTGTAAATGGGGGCATGATACCGCCCCATACCCTTATACCCGTGCGGACAGGCCACTGGTTAACGCGCTCAATATGCCCAAGGGTTGTGGTCCGGGCCGCCTCAGCGCGAGATCCGGTACATCGGAACCTGCGCCAGCAATTGCCGCTCGTCCCCCCGAAAATCGTTGACCACGCGTGACTTCACGTCGAACACCATCGTCGCGCGCTCCGCCGCGCGAAACGGCGGCCAGGGTGGCAAGGTCTTGTTGTTCGGGTTGCCGGTGCGCGCGAAGGCGAGCCAGGCCGCGCTCATTTGCTCCGCCAGCGCGCGTTGTTCGTCGCCTTTGCCGACCATCGACTCGGATTTGGCGACGTTGTCGAATACGAACGCGAGATCGAGCCCCTGCGGCGATTGCCATTTTCCGCCATCGACCGGGGTCTGCCAGTCGAGTTCGTACAGCCAGACCGGCGCGGCGTTCTGCGTGGCTTTGCGTTCCGCCTGGAACCAGGCCTGCTGCCGGACCCGGCGCGCGCTGGTGATCGCGAAAAACAAATCCGGTGGCGATGCCGCGGGTGCTTGCTTCCGGTACCCGGCGATGACGCGCTCGATATCGTTCGCGGGTAGCCAGGCCCCGAGTTTCTTGCGCAGGCTCGCGTCGTCCAACACAAACGTGGAGGGATCGCCGGCGCCGATCAGCGCGGTGGTTTCCGTTTTCGTTGACCCAATGAGCATCGGAATGCTCGCGGAACTCGCGGGCCCATCGGGTATCCACGGCGCTTTTGGCAGAAACCTCCCGTCGACGACCGGGCTGAAGTTCGGCCGCGGGCCCGGCCCGGCAGCGATCTTGCGCACTCCGGTCAGCAGTTGCTCGAACGAGAGCCTTTGCAGGCGCGGGAGATCGGTGACCGGAACCTCCACGGCTTTAAGGAAGGCGATCGCATGGGCGTTCGCCTCCTCCGGGGCCAGCCCGTCCAGATGCGAACCGCTTTGCACGATCGCACGCTGGAACAGGCCACGCGTTTGCGGCATGGCCATCAATGTACTGATCTTGGCCCCGCCACCGGACTGACCGAAAATTGTGACATTCGACGGATCGCCGCCGAATTCCGCGATGTTGGTGTGGATCCATCGCAGGGCCGCGACCAGGTCGAGAATGCCGAGATTGCCGGACTCGGCGTATTCGGTGCCGCCCAGTTTCGCGAGATACAGGTGGCCGAAGATATTCAGGCGGTGGTTGAGGGTGACGATGACGGCATCGCCTTTCCTCGCCAGATTCGTTCCGTCGCAAACCGGGCTGCCGCCGGAGCCGACGGAAAATCCGCCGCCGTGGATCCAAACCATGACCGGCCGTTTGTGATGATCTCGTAACGCGGGCGTCCAGATGTTCAGAATCAGGCAGTCTTCGCTCATGGCCAGTTCGACGGCCCAGGAGGCGGCGTAGGAAGGACGGGGGTGGATTTCTTGCGGGCACATGGGGCCGTACGCGACGGTATCCTTGATCCCCTTCCAGGGCACGGCGGGCCTTGGCTCGCGAAACCGGTTTGGGCCGTCTGTGGCCGCGCCGTAGGGGATGCCCTTGAACGTCCGGATGCCGCCTATGTTGGTTCCGCGGACCCGGCCCCGGGAGGTTTCCGCGATCACACTCTGCACTTCAGTTTTTTTACGTGGGGCGGCGAAAGCCTGGTTGGCCAGGGCAAACCCGAGACCAGCCGAACCAAGAAAATGCCGGCGCCCCGTCAGGATGCTTCCCACGCGCGTTCGCGCGCCCTACCCGCGCGCGATGAAGGGCATCTTCGTCGCCATGATCGTCACGAACTGGATGTTCGATTCCAGTGGGAGATTGGCCATGAACGCGACCTGGTTCCCTACGTGGTTGACGTCCATCCGGGGTTCCACCGCCATCTGGCCGTACGGCTGCATCTGCCCGTTGGTCGAACGCGCGGTCATCGGTGTCGCCGCGTTGCCAATGTCGATCTGGCCCGAGCAAATGTCGTATTGCCGCCCGTCCAGCGCGATGGATTTCGTGAGCCCCGTCACGCCGTGTTTGGTCGATGTATAGGCCACCGATCCCGGCCGCGGCACATGCGCGGAAATCGAGCCGTTGTTGATGATGCGCCCGCCCATCGGGCTTTGGTCGCGCATGATGCGGAACGCCTGATTGGCGCACTGGAACATCCCGTCGAGATTGACCGACACGACGCTCCGCCACATCTCGAACGTCATGTCGCCGAAATTGGTCGAGGGCACGTTGCCGCCGGCGTTGTTGAACAGCATGTCGACCCGGCCGAATTTGGCTTTGACCGCGGCGAAGGCCGCGACAACCTGGTTGGGGTCCGAGACATCGGCCGGCACCGCGAAAGTCGTGCCGCCTTTGGCGAGACTGGCGGTCTCCTCCAACGGATCCTTGCGCCGGCCCAGAAGCGCGACAGACCAGCCGTCCCGGCAAAGCGCGAGCGCTGAGGCCCGGCCGATGCCGCTGCCCGCCCCGGTGATGACCGCGACCCGATCCGCCATGATGTTTCCTCCGTTTACAATGGACTGAGGCCCCATTGTGGACCTTGGTTGCGAGACGGGGAAGATGGTGCGAGCCTGTTGCCGCACGGAGAAAACCTCATGGCTCGCTTCGCCGCGGTCGGACTTGACCATCGCCATGTTTACGACATGACGGCAGGCCTGCTGGCGGCTGGGGCCGAATGCGTGGGCCACGATCCGGAGACCACCGACCCACGGGTTCTCGCGGGATTTCGGAAGCGCTTTCCGGATGTTCCGGTGGTATCGAGGGAACGGTTGCTGGACGATCCATCCGTCGATTTTATCGTCTTGTCCGCGGTACCGCGGGACCGCGCGGACATCGCGATCGCCGCGATGCGCCGGGGGAAGGACGTGATGTCCGATAAGCCCGGCGTGACCACGGTGGCGCAACTGAACGCGATGCGCGACGCCGTTCGGGAAACCCGGCGGTTGTGGTCGGTTTGCGTTGGGCGCGTCGCCTCCCCCGCGCTGCAAGCGGCGTTGCGGGTGGTGCGCTCCGGGGAACTCGGGCGGTTGGCGCAGGTGGTCAGCCTCGCCCCGCACCGGCTCAATCGGGACCTCCGGCCGGACTGGTTCTTCGACCGGCCCGCGTACGGCGGAATCGTGAACGACATTGGGGTGCATTCGATCGATCAGTTCCTCGCTTTGGCGGATATGGCCGAGGCGGAAATCGAATCCTGCGTGATTGGTGCCTATGGCACCGCGCCGGAAGGCTTTGAGGATTTCGCGGAGTTCACGCTGAGTACATCCCGGGTGCGCGGATATTGCCGCGTCGATTGGTTTACACCGGATGGGCTGCCGACCTGGGGGGACGGGCGCTTATTCCTGGTTGGCACCGAAGGAACGTTGGAACTACGGAAGAATCTGGATATCGAGGGCCGGGCCGGCGCCAATCACATGTTCGTGGCCGGAAAGACAGGCACGCGTCATGTCGATTGCAGCGTGCTGCCGGTGACATATTTCCGGGATTTCATAGCCGCCGTGCGATCGCGTGATTTCGCCGCGTTGCCCCAGGAGCAGGTGTTCACGGTCTGCCGCATGGCCCTGGCGGCGCAAGCTTCGGCGAAACGTTTCGTGGCGGAACGGCCGAAATGATCGGAATCGCGGTCATCGGCCTTGGCGCGGCGCTTGCTCCGCACGCGAAAGCCTTGATCGATTTGAACGACCGGGTCCGTGTCGTGCATGCCGTCGCGCGCAATCCTGAAACACGGCGCGCCGCCGCGGAACAATTCGGCTTCCCGGCCACCGGCGACGCCGCGGCCGCCATCGCCGATCCCCGGGTCGATGCCGTGATGATCCTGACGCCGACGAACGCGCATCTGGAACTCGCCGAAGCCGCGTTCGCGGCCGGTAAACATGTGTTATGCGAAAAACCGCTGGATGTGACGGTCGAGCGGGCTGAACGCCTTGTCATCGCCGGACGGCGCTCTGATCGGCGCCTCTCCGTCATGCTGCAATTGCGCTTCCGTGCCGCCAGCCAACGATTGAAATCGTTGTTGGACGTGGGCGCCCTGGGCGAAATTCAGGCCGCGACGATGACCGTGCCGTGGTGGCGCGCGCAAAGTTATTACGATCAGCCAGGCCGCGGCGTGAAAGCGCGCGATGGCGGCGGCGTGATGATGATACAAGCGATCCACACGTTGGATTTGTTCCGCTGGTTCGTGGGGGTCGGATCTGTCGAAGCATCAATCGTTCGCACCACCGCGCTGCACCGCATGGAGACTGAGGACTACGCCTCGGCCCTGGTTCGCCTCGGGAACGGCGCTCCCGGAACCATCGTCGCGACCGTCGCGGCGTATCCCGGCGGGCCGGAACAGATCATGGTGATCGGGTCCAAGGGCATCGCGCGGATGGACGGAAGCAATCTACGGGTTTCGTATCTGGATGGCACCGAAGAGGTGCTCCGCGACGATGTGGGAACCGGCACCGGAACCGGCTGGATGGCGTTCTCACACGAGCCGCATAAAGCCGTGATCGGCGATTTCCTCGACGCGATCGAACAGGATCGCGATCCGGCCATTCCGGGCGAGGATGCGCTGGCGACGCAACGTGTCATCGACGATATCGTCAACAAGGGTCAACGCTGAAACAAGGAACATGAGCGATGCAAACTCTTCTGCCTCTGGCTGAACAACTGGGCGCGCGATTGAAAGCGCGTGGCGAAACGATCGCGATCGCGGAATCATCGACGGGCGGATTGGTGTCCGCGGCATTGCTGTCGGTCAGTGGCGCGTCGGCCTATTTCCGGGGCGGCGGCGTGATCTACACGGCCTATGCGCGCTCGGGGTTCCTGGACATTCCGAACCCGTTGCCCCCGCCGATCGAACGCGCGTCGACCGAGCCCTACGCGCTGCTGCTGGCGGACACCGTGCGCGGGCGCCTGAGCGCGACCTGGGGACTGGGTGAGACCGGCGCGACCGGGCCGACCGCCAACCGTTACGGTGACAAAAATGGTCACACCTGCATTGCGTTGACCGGGCCGGGCTTCTCCAAAGCCATCACCTTTGAGACCGGGAGTTCGGATCGGATCGCCAACATGCGCGCTTTCTCGGCACGCGCGATGCAATTGATCGCCGAAGCCCTGGGCTGATCCACCATGGGCGCGGCCAGGCCATCGCCGCGCCCGTGCGCTTCTCCGGGAGAATGTCATGAAATTCGGCATGTTCTACGAACACCAGTGCCCGCAACCCTGGACCGATGAGTCCGAGCGCGAGCTCATTCAGAACGCTCTCGATCAGGTCGAACTGGGAGACAAACTGGGCATCGATTACGTCTGGGAGGTCGAACACCACTTCCTGGAGGAATATTCCCACTCCTCGGCACCTGAGGTCTTCCTCGCCGCCTGTTCGCAACGCACCAAACGTATCAGGTTGGGCCACGGTATTACGCTGATGCCACCGAAATACAACCACCCCGCGCGTGTCGCCGAGCGGATCGCGATGCTCGATCTTGTTTCGAACGGGCGCGCCGAATGGGGCACGGGCGAGTCGGCCACGGCACTGGAGATGGAAGGCTTCAACGTCGCGGTGGAAGAAAAAACCGCGATGTGGCGGGAAGCGACGGAACAGGCCGCCAATATGTTGACGATGCGGCCCTATCCCGGTTTTCGCGGTCAATATTTCGACATGCCGTGCCGAAATCTGGTGCCGAAATCGTATCAAAAACCGCATCCGCCGATGTGGGTCGCCTGCTCGAAACGCGAAACCATCCATCGTGCTGCCCGCGCCGGGCTCGGGGCGCTGACCTTCGCGTTCATCGAACCCGAGATGGCGGCGAAATGGGTGCAGGAATATTACGACATCATCCGCTCCGGCGAATGCGTGCCGATCGGCCACGCGGTCAACGCGAATATCGCGCTGGTGTCGGGCATGTCCTGCCACGACGATGAAGATGAGGCGATCCGGCGCGGCCTTGATGGGTTCCGCTTCTTTGGTTACTCGCTCGGCTATGTCGGGATTTTTGGCGATCACCGGCCGGGTGTCACCAATATGTGGGAGCGGTTCCTGGAGGTGAAGGACCGCCTGCCGGACAATGCCGGCCGTGGCGGGATCGGCACGCCGGCACAATTGCGGGCGCACCTGAAATCCTATGAGGATGCCGGCATCGATCAGGTCATCTTCGTGCAGCAGTCGGGCCGTAACAAACACGAGCACATCTGCGAGTCGCTGGAGAAATTCGCCGCCACGTCATTGCCGGAATTCAAGGAGCGCGACGTGGCGCGGGAGGCGAGGAAGCACGCGGACCTCGCTCCGTACGTCGAGGCGGCGTTGGCTCGCAAACCGCGCATGGCGCCGATCGATCCGAAAGACGTGCCGGTGGTGGAATCGTTTGGCCGCCGGGGTGGCGGGCTTGGAGCTCAGATGCGCACGACGTTCGCGTCTGACCGTGGCGGTGCGATTTCCATTCCGGCGGTGGATCCGCGAACGGCGGAATGAGGGATGGCGTGGCCGCCACGCGGGGCAACGAAGGTCAGACCAATAATGTCGGCAAATGCCGGGTCAGAATGCCGGCCGCGTCGCGCAACTCATGCACGATCGTGAAATGGTTCCCGCCCGCCACCGGAATTAACGCCCCCGGCAAATGTGCCGCGGAGCGCCGCGCATGCAGGTCGCGGCTGTCGGAGACAAGCGGCGGCAGCTCGGCGGTACCATAGGCGATCGCCAGCGGCTTGTTGGCCATCGGCAGGCGCATCGGCGAGAGTTTGACGATTTCCTCGTCGGTCAGACACAGTTTGTCATTCAAGTACGTGTCCCGGATCGGACCCAACTCAAATACGCCCGAGATCGCCAGACCCGCGCGGACCAAAGGATGGTCCAGACACAACGCGGTCAAATGCCCGCCGGCTGACCAACCGGACAGCACGACCGTACCGCCGATCCCGTGCGCCTTGCCATTCGCCGCGAGCCAGTCCAGCGCGGTGTGAATTTCGGCCGCGATGTCGGTCAGCGAGGCGTCCGGCGCCAGCGTGTAGCCTGGCAGCGCGGCCGACCAACCCAGAGCGTGAGGCCCGGCGATCAGATTGGCGAACTGGTCCTTGCTGTTGCGTTGCCAGTAACCGCCATGAATGAACACGATGCAGGGCGCGTCAGGGTCGGATGCGGGGAACAGATCCCAGGTAGCGCGCTCCCGCGGACCGTAACGACGATCCAAATGTCCAGGATGGGCGGCGCGAAACTCGGACGACGCCTTCGCCCGGGCCTCGTTCAGCGCCGTGCTGTCCGCGACCGCGTTGGAATTGTCGTACGCGGCGTCCCGTTCCGCCCGGGTCAGGCTGCCCCAGTTCATGCCAGATACCAGTCCATGATTTGCCGTCCTTGCCAGAAAACCGTCCCGGGCCGTCCCGCCATATGCGCGAGCGCCTTTTCGAACCAGCCGATCCGATGCGGCACGCCGCTGATATAGGGATGCACCGCGAGGCCCATGACCTTCGCGCCCTGCCGCCCGGATTCCTCATACAGCCGGTCGAACTGGGCTACCGTGCGGTCGAATAATTCCTCGGCGCGGTGGTGCTGGATCATCATGATCGGGATGTCGTTCAGCTCCACGCTGTACGGCATCGTCAGCAGCGGTCCGTGCGCGGTGCGGATCGTCGCGGGGAGATCGTCGATTACCCAGTCGGCACAGTAACGAATCCCGGCCTCGGCCAGCAGGTCCGGCGTATCCAGGGTCTCGGTCAGACCCGGGGCAAGCCATCCCACGGGGTCATGCCCGCCCGCCTCGCGCAGCGTATCGATCGCCTGGCGGATCATCGCCCGTTGATCGGCCACCAGATGTGTCGCCATCTGATCGAACCCATGTACCATGAATTCCCAACCCGCATCGCGCGCGGCCTTGCTCACCCGAGGATACGCCGCCGGCACCGCTCCGTTGATCGCCAGCGTCGGCGCGATGCTGAAATTGTCGAGCGCGGCTTTCAGGCGCCAGAATCCCACGCGCATGCCGTACTCGTGCCAGGCCCAGTTGGGCAGGTCGGGAAGGACCGACGCGCCTTGTGGGGCGGTCAGCACCTGCCGGGGCATGGCGCGCGCGATATCCCACCGCTCGACGTTCACGACCAGGAATACCGCGACACGTTTGCCGTCTGGCAACGTCAGGCGTGGCCGGTCGATACTGGCCTGATACTCGAGGCGATTGGCTGGTTCCATCCGATTACCATGCCCGCCGTTGCCCGCCCTCTCAAGCCCTCTCGGGAAACAGCCGGGGATTGAGCCGAACCGGTTCTTCGGCACCCACTCGGACACGCGCGATCGCGGGGTGCAGCGGATTGATGACCGCGTTTCGGTCCAGGCCGCTGGTCACCGCCGCGGGCACCAGCAGCACCAGCCCCTGGCAGCGCTTCAACCACGCGGTCCCATATCGTTGGGCGGCGTCAGGCGGGTTGGCGTCCCAGCCTGGCAGATCGGCGGGGTTCACGTGATCGATGGGCACGTCATCGGGAATATCGATCGCGATGAAATTGATCCCGCGCGGCACCCTGCCAATGTTGGCGTGCACGATCACCTCCAGCACGCCCATGGCGAACGAGCACGCCGTGTAAATTGCCGGTGTGCCCTTCTGGTTCCAGCGTCCGCCTTTCAGACGGGCGCCGTCACCGCTCCAAAGTGGGAAGGCGATCCCGGCCAGGCGCCAGAGGCGCATTCACACTGGCAAGCCGTAGAGCAACGAGTCGAGGATACGCTCCACGGCCCGCCCACCCATCTCGGTCATCGCCGCGTCCAATGGCCGGCGCCCGCCCAATTCCGGATGCGGCCGGCGCATGAATTCCCGCGCGTCTTCCTGGTCCTGAAACGCGGCGCACGCCAGATTGAACAGCCGCGACATGCGTTCCGTCTGTTCCCCCTGCGTCAGGGTCAGTTTGCCGCGCCGGTTGAGGCTGGATTTCGGCACGATGGCATGAGCTAGCTTGTTCGCCTCGACCGTGTCGCCACAGATCCGCAGCGCGACCTCCCGCAGTTCCTCGGCGGGAATTCCATCCGCTACCCGGTGATTGTTGAGCCAGTTGATCTCCGTGACCGACTCCGACACACCGCGATTTCTGTGCGGCCGGTCCGGTTCATCGAAATAGCGAGAGTCCATTTGGTCCTTCATACAAGCCCAAACGGACCTCTGATCGCTAAAACTCAAGCGTATTCGCGGTCTACGCCGCGATCCAACGGTTCGGCGCCACGCTGTGACGATGCGGTCGCCGCGAAAGGGAGCGGCTTCCGCCATTGTCTCGCTCCCGCGGTTATGGTTTGGCGAACGTGACTTCCGCCGAGCCCAAACCCTCGAACAGGACCCCGCAGACGTCGCCGGGTTTCAGGTAGATCAGACCGGTGAAGGAACCGCAGGTCACGAACTGGCCCGCGCGGACGCCGCCCTTCTCGCGCCAGATATTCGCCAGCACGACGGCGACGCCCAGAGGATCACCGGTCGCGTGACCGCCAACTTTCTCGAGCCTGGTTTCGCCGTTCACGGTCAGTTTGACCTTCAACTGTCCCAGTTGGAGATCACGCCAATCGGACCGTGGCGTGTCGTGCACCAGGGCGCCGTTGCTGATGGAATCGGCCAATTTCTCCAAATTCGAAACCGGCGCTTTCTGGGCGAAACGACTGTGCACGACTTCGATCGCGACGCAGGCGTCGAGCACGGCGGCGACCTCGTTGCGGCTGTACGGCGCGGCGCGCGGAGGCAAATCGCGGCGGAAAACAAACGCGACCTCCCCCTCGACACCGCATTGTGGGACAATCGAGGTCGGGAGGTTGCAAGGTGAGGCCTGGATGGTGCCCCCGTAAATGATTCCACGCGTCGGGTCGCCCTCGGCGGGCGCCATCGCCTTGAACCCGGCGATCAGACGGCCAAGTTGGTGACTGACGGCGTCCTGGATCGCATGGGCTTCGTCGATCGTTGTGGGCTTGAGGTCCTCCGGCAGGCCGGCCAGGGGTTTCATGTCGCGCCGCGCCTGAACCAGAATGTGGGCCGCGCGTTCAATCTGTTGCTTGTTCATGGGCTTCGCTTCCCCTTTTCTGACGATGGGTGGGAACGTGCCACGGCCCGTTCGACTTGTCACAGACCCCTTGCCAGAAACGCATCAGTTTCGGCAGCCACCGGTATACTTCCCTGGCTTCCTGGACTCAGGCAGCAAAGCGCCGCGGCCGCGGTGGCGCGTGTGAGCGCCGCGGTCAACGAGCCGCCGCGATCGAGAGCCGCCGCCATGACGCCAACAAAACAATCGCCCGCCGCGGTTGTGTCGATGGGCGTGATCGCATGGGCGGGGATTGTTTCGGTACCGGTGGAGGACGCCGCCTCCAACCCATCGCCACCAAGGGTTTGGATGACGGTGACGCCCAGGCGTTCGTGAAGCGCGGCGGCAGTAAAGGCGCAATCGAATTGCCCGGCCAGCCAGGCGCCCTCGGTCTCGTTTACCACCAAAATATCGACTTTTCGTAGCGCGTCTTCTGGAAGCGGCGCCGCGGGCGCGAGATTAAGGATGATGCGCGCGCCGTTCGCCCGGGCGCGGCGGATGAGCGCGGCGGTTTCCTCCGCGCGAACTTCCATTTGCAGCAGCAGTGTCGTGGTTGGGGTCAGCAGCCCGTCCTCGATCTGACTTTGGTGGGCGGCGAGGTTCGCGCCTGAACCGACCGCGATGGCGTTGTTGCCCGCGGGATCGACGGCGATCGAGGCGCAGCCAGTGCTGGTGCCGGTTTCGATGACCCGCGTCAGATCGACGTTCGCGCCTCGCAGCAAAGCCTGAGCGGTGAGCGCGAGACTGTCGCGCCCCACGGCACCAGCCATGATGACGTATGCGCCGTCGCGCGCCGCCGCCACAGCTTGGTTCGCGCCTTTGCCGCCGGGCTCAATGCGGATCGACGGCCCGAGAACGGTTTCTCCCGGCGCCGGAATGTGTGGCACAGGGAAGATCAGGTCGAGGTTGATGGAGCCGAAGACGATGACCATGAGGGCTGTTTATCGCCGTGGAGGCGGTCGGCAAAGCGGCCATGTCGCGGGCTGGCAAATGCTCGAGCCGCGCGCGCCGTGCTGACCAAACAATGCGGTGACGACATCGCTGCTTGCCGCCCGGACCAACCGCCGCTATACGCGCGCCTCGGTCGGAGTGTAGCTCAGCCTGGTAGAGCACTGTGTTCGGGACGCAGGGGCCGGAGGTTCGAATCCTCTCACTCCGACCAGCCAATTCCCGCATGACGGACGCATCCTGGCGGTGATATCATTGCCGGATGGCCGCCGCACCCGACGACAACACCCCCGATCCATCCATCGCCGAGCTGATCGCCGCGCGTCCGCATTTGCGCATGCACGCGATGGACGGTCTGACAATGGAAGATGTTCCGCTCGGCCGGATCGCCGATGAGGTGGGCACGCCGACCTGGATCTATTCCGCGGGCGCGCTGCGTGCCCGCTATCGCGCGCTGACCGGGGCGTTGAAGGACGCTGGCCTCGACGCGCATCCGCATTATGCCGTCAAGGCCAACGATCACCTCGCCATCTTGTCGCTTTTGAGGCGGGAAGGCGCGGGCGCCGACGTGGTCAGCGAGGGCGAGTTGCTCCGTGCTCGCGCCGCCGGCATACCGGCCAGCCGGATTGTCTATTCAGGCGTCGGCAAGTCGGAGCGTGAGCTCCGCCTGGCGCTGACCGAAGACATTGGCCAGATCAACGTCGAAAGTGGCGAGGAATTGCGCATGCTCTCGGCCATCGCCGTGTCGATGGACCGGATCGCGCGCGTCGTGCCCAGGATCAACCCGGATGTGGACGCGGGAACGCACGAGAAGATTTCGACCGGAAGGGCCCGCGACAAGTTTGGCATCCCCTTCGACGAGGCCATCGCGCTCTACGCCGAAGCGTCTCGCCTGCCCGGCATCGAGCCAGTCGGCATCGCGACCCATATCGGCAGCCAGATCATGGATTTGGCCCCTTACCGCGCGGCTTTCGGGCGAATCGCTGAGCTGGTCCGCGCGCTACGCGAAAAGGGGCATACGGTACGGGTCGTCGACTGTGGCGGCGGGCTCGGCATTCCTTACCGCAATCAGCCCGGACCCAGCCTGGCAGGCCTCGCAGGGGTCATTAAAGCTGCCTTCCACAA
This sequence comes from Acetobacteraceae bacterium, assembly GCA_009693865.1. Classification (GTDB taxonomy): domain Bacteria; phylum Pseudomonadota; class Alphaproteobacteria; order Acetobacterales; family Acetobacteraceae; genus Rhodopila. Next base: position 46,006 of record SHWL01000014.1, read on the forward strand.
TCTCGATGTCCGCGTGGCTCTGGAACCTGGGCGCTGGCTGGTCGGCCCAACCGGGGTACTGCTGGCATCGGTCATTCTTCAAAAACAGGCATCTGGAGCGCGCTTCGTGGTGCTGGATGCCGCCATGAACGATCTGGTGCGGCCCGCGATGTATGACGCCTGGCACGGGATTGTTCCCGTCGGTTCCGCCGACGCGGCCGGGCCGGTGTCTCCCGGAGATGTCGTCGGTCCCGTCTGCGAAAGCAGCGATACCTTCGCGCGTGGACGCCTGCTGCCGGATCTCGGCCCAGGCGCCCTGGTGGCGATCCTTGACGCGGGTGCTTATGGTTCGGTCATGAGTTCTCCTTACAATGCCCGGCCGCGGGCCGCGGAGGTTCTGGTCGACGGGTCCGATTGGACGGTCATTCGAGCGCGGCAGCCTCATTCCGCGCTCTGGGCGGATGAAATCGTTCCGGCATGACGGAAATGCCGCCCGGGCCGGCCGGACTGCGCTGGCGCCGCCTGCTGGCCCGCGTTGTCCTGTGGTTCGAGCGTTTGGTCCCCGCGCTTCTGCCAGCCGCGCGCGTCGCGGGGGTATTCGTGTGCGCCGCGCTGCTGGACCTGCCGCCGTTGCTGCCATGGTGGGGCCATGTGGCACTGCTGGCGGGAACAGCCACGGCGATCGTGACGCTGCTCTGGCGAGGACTTATTCGGTTGGCGCCGCCCGGCGCAACGGCCGCCGATCGCCGGTTGGAGCGTGATTCTGGCTTGACCCACAGACCCTTGGCGGCGTTGTCTGACAAGCCAGCCACAGACGATCCCACCAGTCTCGCGTTGTGGCGGATACATGTCGCCAGGGGACTCGCGCGGGTCAGGCGGCTACGGCTGGATTGGCCGCGCCCGGGCCTCGCCGCGCTCGATCGGCTCGCGCTTCGCAACGGTGTGTTGCTGAGTTTGCTGACGACATTGGCGATTGCCGGACGCGATGCTCCTGGGCGGCTCATGGCGGCGTTCGAACCCGGATTGCCGCGCGCCGCCGCGACGCGGCCCGTGGAGATTCAGGCGTGGATCACACCTCCCGCCTATACCGGACTCGCGCCAGTGTTTCTGAAGCGCGATCAGGCGTCCATCGCGGTGCCCAGAGGTGCGCGATTGACGGTCAGTCTGACCGGAGGCACCAGCGTGCCGGATTTGGTGAGGGACGGTGAAAGCATCGCCTTCGCGTCGTTGGATACAGCAAGTTTTCAAATCGAACACGCGCTGACTCAAGGCGGACCGGTCGCGATAACCAGGGAGGGACGGCACCTCGCGGGGTGGGACATCGCGCTGATCCCCGATCATCCACCCGTGGTCCGGTGGACGGATACGCCCGGGAAATCCGACGCCGGCGGCCGCATACGTTTGCCATGGACTGTAGGCGACGATTATGGCGTCGTCACATTGCGCGCCGAACTGCGGCTGGCGGCGAGACCCGATGCCCCGCCCATCGAAATCACGGTTCCCCTGCCCAACGGCGCACCCAAGGCCGCCCATGGCCTCCATCAGCATGATCTCATTGCCCATCCGTGGGCCGGGCTTGGTGTCAGCGGCCGGTTGCTGGCCCGCGATGGCTCCGGGCAGACCGGCACAAGCGAAGACGCATCGTTCGATCTCCCCGAGCGAGCATTCCACAACGAAATCGCCCGGGCGCTGATCCAGATGCGCAAAGGACTGAGCCTGCATCCCGACGATCGCGCGGATGCAATGGCGGCATTGGACGATCTGATGCAAAATCCACAGCGCTTCGGGCCCGATTCCGGCGCGTTTCTGAACCTGAGCGCCCTCTATTACCTCATGGTCAGGAACAAGAGCGCGGGGATGGTCGCCGAGGCGCAAGCGAGGATGTGGGAGCTCGCGATTTATTTGGAGGAGGGCCAAACGGAAGAATCGGCGCGGGCCCTGGAGACCGCCCGTCAGGCAGTTCGTGACGCCATGGAGAAGCTGGCGAGGGAACCCTCGGATGCCAACCGCGAGGCGTTGGAACAGCGGCTGAAGGAGTTGCGGGACGCGATCAGCCGCCACATGCGCGCGATGCAGGAAGAGGCGGACCGGAACCATGCGGCGCTGCCTTTCGATCCTCAAGCAGAACAATTATCCGAGCAGGATCTTGACCGACTCGCCGAGGAGGCCCGCCAGGCGGCGCGCGAGGGCAGGATGGATGACGCGCGCGAGAAGATGGCCGAGCTGGAGCGAATGCTCGACCGTCTGAAGCAGGCCCGTGCCGACAAGGGCCAGGGCAATAGCCAGCAGCGCCAGAAGGGTCGCCGTCAGATGGGTGCGGTACAGGACATGGTATCCCGTGAGGGGGCGCTGCTGGACCACGCGGAGGGCCGGGCTGAGCAGCCTAACCGCCCCGGGCGGATTCCACCCGATTCGGGCGAGGGGGATCCCGCCGTGCAACGGCCGGCGGACCAGCGTGTCCAACGGGCGCTGCGGCGGGCGTTAGGTGAAATGATGCAGCAATTCGGCGACCTGACCGGCGAAATCCCTCCGGCTCTGACCGAGGCGGATCAGGCGATGCGCGAAGCAGGTCAGAGGCTTGGCCAGGGCGATGACAGAGGGGCCGCCGCAGCCGAGCAGCGGGCGATCGAGGCATTGCAGAAAGGCGCCCGCGAAATGGGCCGCGCGCTTGCCAGCCAATTTGGTCGCGGACAGCAGAACGGGGAGGGCGGCGAGGGTGACAGCTTCGGCGCCGAGGGTCCGATGGGCTTCATGATGCCCAACGAACGGGGCGAGGGCCGATCCGGCGGCGCGCCCCTGCCAGGGTCGCCGAATCGTGCCGATTCCCGCGGGAGGGATCCCTTGGGGAGAACGAATCAGGGGAATGGACTGGACAGCGGTGACGTGAGGATACCCGAGGAAGCGGAACGGCAGCGCAGCCAGGCAATTCAGGAGGAACTGCGCCGCCGTGGGGCGGAGCGGGAGCGTCCGAGGCGGGAATTGGACTACATAGACCGGCTGTTGCGGCAGTTTTGACGTCGGGGCTTTTGCTTTCGCATGGGTTGCGGTAAGAGGCCGTCACGGACCCGTAGCTCAGCTGGATAGAGCGTTGCCCTCCGAAGGCAAAGGTCGCACGTTCGAATCGTGTCGGGTCCGCCAGTTTTTTCAATGAGATACCGACTGAACAGCGTTGCTCGAAATCTTCCTGGTACATCTTGCCGGAAGTGGCGACTCGCTTGAGGCTGGCTAACCGAGTCGCATTTGCCACAGTTTCCCAAAAAGCGATATCGGCTGATCTGATCGCGAATCGGGACTCCGCGAGCTCTGCGAATCGTCTTCCCAGTCCAGGGGAGGATA
>SHWL01000155.1 GCA_009693865.1 Acetobacteraceae bacterium
TTCCGGCGTTCATGAGTGAGCCCTCCCCGGACAAGGGTCGGGCAAACCGCCACCAACTTCAAACCGACACCACCCAAAATCGTCGAAAAACCGTTATAGGTCAGACACTTCGGAACGGTTCGTTCGGAAAACTCCGGACAGTAGTGGTGCGGCACGTTGTTCACATGACCGCCGGGTCCACCGGCCATGCTGACCATGGCGATGACTTTGGGATGAGGCACGCTGTTATAGGCGTTCGCCGCCCATCCCCCGGCCGACTGGCCGACGACGACCACGCCATCGGGGCGGGCATACGGCAGCGCTGACGCGTAATTCAGCAGGGCATCGAGGTCGCAAGCGCTTTCACGTCCCGCCCGCGCGTAATTCTCGGCCCAGTCGCCACCTGTTTCACCGTAGCCGCGCCGCATGCCAAATACGACGGGGTAACCGCGGCTCAGGAACCAATGCACGGCTTCGCTCTCGCACCGCGACGGCTGCATCCCTGGGCGGGCGCTGGCGTTTGGCGGGCTCCCGTGATTGATCAAGACGACCCGCGCCGGGGCCTCGCCGCGCGGGCGGCAAATTCGCGTGTAGATCGGGTGCGATCCACCGTCCTTGTCACGCATTGGCACGTAATGGATCTGATCGCGCCAGCTACCCCCTGATTCAATAGCCAGACCTGGCGTCCGGGCGGCCGATGGCGCACACGCGGCGGCGACCAACAAGCACGCCAGAATGGTCCAGATGGGTTTCATATGACGCAACCTGAGCCCGCTCCCCTTATCGGCCTACCCCCGCATAAGCGCTCCGATGGCATCGAGCACCGGCAACACCGTTTCGGCCGGAGCGGACGGGACCGTGAAGACGACGCGCTCGACCCCGAGGTCACGATACCGTTTCATCAGGTTCAGGTCCTGAGGCGGGTACCATGCGGTGACCGGCAACGAGTCCGGATCCCGTCCGGCCTCGGCCGCCATTTGCCGGAACCGGGGGATGATCGCGAGGATATCGCGGCTGCCCTTCGGCGCGCTTGGCAGCCATCCGTCGCCGTAACGGATCGCCCGCCGAGCGGAATACGGAAAGGATCCGCCTACCAGCACGGGCGGATGCGGCCTTGTCACTGGCTTCGGCCACGTCATCATCGGGTCGAAGTTGACGAACTCACCATGATATTCGGCTTTCGATTGTGTCCATATCTGCTTCATGGCCTCGATACTCTCCCGGGCGCGCTGGTGCCGGGTCGCGAAAGGGGTGCCGTGGTTTTCGATTTCCTCCTGATTCCAGCCATTGCCAACGCCAAACAAGAACCGGCCGTTGGACACCTGGTCAATCGAGGCCACCAGCTTCGCCGTCTGGATCGTATCGCGCTGCGGGATCAGGCACACGCCGGTGCCGATCTTCAGAGTTTTGGTCGCCATAGCCGCCGCGGTCAGCGTCACAAACGGGTCCATCACGTCGAAGTAGTGCTTTTTGATTCCGCCGTCGCCCGGAAACGGGGTCTTCATGGCAGCCGGGATATGCGAATGCTCCCCCGACCAGACCGACTCAAACCCTCTGACCTCCAACTCCTGTGCCAGTTCCCGTGGGCCGATCGAGTAATCGGTGAAAAACAGCGATATGCCGAACTTCAGCATGGCGGACTCCTTTGCGATGGAGGGAATGTAGGCCTGGACGCCGCGCTGGACAAAATGCCTATCCGTTGGCTATCATTTAGCCATGAGTATGCACAGCGTCGCCGACGCCAAAAATCACCTGTCCCGTTTGATCGACCGCGCCCTGAACGGCGAAGCGGTCGTCATCACGCGGCATGGGCATCCCGTGGTAGAGATCAAATCCATCAAAACGGCGCGAAGAGCGGCACGTGAGGCTGATCTGGCGTGGCTGGATTCCAAACGCGTGAAGCTGCGCGGCCAGGGCGACGATGCCGTCGCCACTCTCCTGAAAATGCGCGACGAAGACTGGCATTGAGCATATGTCTCGATACCAGCTTTCTCACTGGACTGTTTGTTGAGGCCGACGCGTTCACGGAAAACGCGAGAGCACTCTTCGTTGAAATCGACGAGGACTTCATCGTCAGCGACTTCGCCGTCGCGGAGTTCGCCTCAGCCATCGCCCGTTTGACCCGGACCGGCCGCCTCACGCGGGAGGAGGCGCGCGAAATATTCAGCGGGTTTGACTCCTGGCGCGCCCGTTCCGCCGAAGCGGAAAGCGTCGACGCCTCCGACATCCGCACCGCGACGGCAGTCGTTCGGCGCCTGGACCTGAACATTCGCGCGCCAGACGCGATCAATCTCGCGATTGCGCGGCGGATTGGCTCATCCATCGCCACGTATGACCGCGGCATGGCCGCGAACGCGCGGATCCTCGGCATCGCGGTCGCGGTCACCTGACAGACACCCCGACTCAAACCATCACGTAATCGTTCCGGTCCAGCTTCTCCGTCATCGCCCGGTAGTCCACAAGCCGGAACGGCGAGTTCGTCACCACCCGCCCCGCTTTGTTCTTGTACCAGTTTCCCACGCCGCGATGCGCCCAAACCATCTTCGCGTGAGTCGCGTCGAGATATTCGTTGAACCGGTCGTGCGGATCCTGCTTCACCTCCATCGCCCTCGCGCCGGACTCCAGCAACTCGCGTAGGCATTGCATGATGTACCGCACCTGACATTCCGAGTGATAGATCGCGCTGCCGCCATGCGCGAGATTGGTCCCGGGTCCGTAAAGCATGAACAGATTCGGAAACGCCGGCACGGTAATTCCCAGATACGCCCGAGGGTTATCCTCCCCCCACAATTCGCGAATTGTCTGCCCGCCACGGCCTTCGATATGCATCGGGGCCAGCATTCGTTGCGCATCGAACCCGGTGGCGAGAACCAGGACATCCGCCGGTACCATTTGTCCGGTCCTGGTGATCACTCCATCGGCCGTGATCCGCTCGATCGGATCGTTCACAAGATCGACATTGTCCCGGGTCAGCATTTTGTACCAGTGGTTATCACGCAACATCCGCTTGCCGTAGGGCGGATATGGCGGCACCACCTTCCGCATCAGAGCCTCATCGCCGTTCACCTGGCCTCTGATGTATTCCGTGATCTGCTCCCGGAATTTCTGGTTCGTCTCGTTCAACGACTGATCCGGCGTGGGCCAATCGGGATCGGCATGCAACGACGCGTGCAACCCGTCGGAGGACGCCCACAACAACTGAAACCGGTACCACTTCGCATAGAACGGAATCAGCTTCAGCGCCGCCGTTTTTCCCGCGCCAACCGCCTTATGATAGTTCGCATTGTAGACAGCCCAATGCGCCGACCGCTGGAAGATCGTCAGGTGCCCAACCTCACCGGCAATCGACGGCCCGACCTGCATGCCGGAGGCTCCGGTACCGATCATCGCCACGTTCTTACCAGTCAGATCGACCGAATGATCCCATCGCGCGGTATGAAACTTCGGCCCCTTGAAATCGTTCAGCCCAGGGAAATCGGGTATCGATGGCCGGTTCAACTGGCCAATGGCCGAGATCAGGGCGTTGGCGTCGATCGTTTCTTCCCGCCCGGAGGCATCGCATGTCGACACCAGCCATACCGCCCGTGCCTCCTGATAAACGGCCGCCGTGACCTCGGTCTCGAAGCGGATATGGCGGCGGATATCGTATTGATCCGCCAACCGTTCCATATATTTCCACAGCTCATCGCGCTTGGAAAAATGATCGGGCCAGTCATGGTTCGGCTCAAACGACAACGAGTAAAAGTGGTTCGGCGTGTCCACTCCGCATCCCGGATAGGAATTCTCCAGCCAGGTGCCGCCAACTGTCTTGTTCTTTTCGTAAATGACGAAGGGAATGCCGGCCTCTTGCAGCTTGATGGCCATGCTGAGGCCCGACACACCCGCGCCAATGATCACCGCGCGAAAACCCGCGAGTACGTCATTGGCGGGTTTCGTCCGCCAGCGCACCGTCTTCGGATCGCTGTCCCCGAGGTTCATCTCCTCCAGGATCATCGGGATGTATTCCTCGGGCACGGCCCCGCCAACACCTGAAGACAGCATCTTGCGAAGCAAACCGGGCGGAGGCTCGGGCGGTAGCGGTCGCCTGTTCAGCGAAAAATCTCGTAAGACCTCTTTCATCCGCGCCCGCACGCGCTGTTTCAGGTCCTCCGGCACGGATTCCTGGAAATTCCAAGGGCCGTTGATATGGGGTGCCACGTCGTCGAGCCAATGTTCCTCGCCGCTCAGATGCACCAGCACCATCAGCAACGGCGCGATATCCGCCCCTTCCAGTGCCAGGTCCAACATCGATTCGTCCGCCACAAGAGCATGCAAATCGGTTCCGATACGTGTGATTTGGTTCATTTCGCTCGAGACCCTTAATTAGCCATGTATCCGCCATCGACATTGTAGCAAGCACCGCTGATATAGGAACTGCGATCGCTACACAAAAACAGCACCATTTCGCCGATTTCCTCCGGCTTGCCCATGCGGCCGAACGGCACCAGCGCCATCAACTGCTCACCCCGGCGCCGCATCGTATCCTCGGTCATCTTCGTCTCGATGTAACCCGGACACACCGCGTTCACCCGAATGTCATCGCGCGCGTATTCCAGCGCCGCTGTCTTGGTGAGACCCAGCACGCCATGCTTCGCCGCGACATACGCGGACGAGGTCGGCAAGCCAATCAACCCCGCGATCGACCCGGTATTCACGATCCGTCCGCCGCCTTGCTTCAGCATCTGTATGATCTCATGCTTCATGCACAGCCAGACGCCTTTGAGGTTTACACCGATCATCCGGTCAAACGACTCGTCCGCCCATTCATGCGTCTTCTTACCCGCGGCATCAACCTGATGACCCGCGATGCCAGCGTTGTTGAACGCGCAGTCGATCCGCCCATAGGCACTGACCACCGCCGCGATCATCGCCTGCACCGCATCGCTGGCGGTCACGTCGCCGGACAGCGCGATTGCCTGGCCGCCAGCCTTGTTCACGAGATCGACCGTCTCCGCCGCCGCGTCGCGCGCCGCGTCGGCGATCGCCAGCCGCGCGCCCTCCCGCGCGAAGATCAGCGCCGTCGCCCGCCCGATGCCGCCGCCACCGCCTGTGATCAGCGCCGATTTCCCCTCCAGCAGACCCGCCATCATCCCCTCCATCGCGTTCGAGGGGCATGCTACTCGCGAGTAGTCTTTCAATCCAGCCCGTTCGCGGCTAAGATGACAGCATGCGAGATGAAATCCTTGCCTATAAACGAGAGCGAATCCTGGAAGAGGCGGTCAAACTCTTCTACGCGCGCGGCTTTACGGGCACGACGCTGGACGACATCGCGGCGGAACTCGGGGTCACCAAACCCTTCATCTATACGCATTTCCGCGGCAAGGTCGAACTGCTGGCGGCCCTATGCAAACCGACGATCGAGATGGCGCTTGAAGCCGTTACCAGCGCCGCCGCCCTGCCCGCGACGCCGACCGAGCGTCTGCGGCATGCCATCACCGGGTTCACCAAAGTTGTTCTGCAACGTCAGCCCAACATCGCGATCTACTTCCGCGAAGAAAAAAACCTTGCTCCCGATGCCCTGGCCGAGATCACCGCGCTGCGCAAACAGTTCGACCACGTCTTGTCTGGCCTGCTGAAAGACGGTGCCGCGGCCGGTGCGTTCGAAATCGAGGACCATTCCCTCGCCGCCCTCGCCCTCGGCGGCATGATCTCCTGGGCTTACACTTGGTATCGCCCGGCGGGGCGGCTGTCGATCGACGAGACCGCGCACCATATGGCCGATCTGGCCCTCCGAATGGCCGGCGTGCGGGTCGCCATTCCGGCCTGAGTCCGGTTGGACATCCCTCTGGACAGACCCCACCCGGGCGGGCAAACGGGGCCCATTCCCGGTGGAGAAGGCGGACCGATGACCCCGATCGATATCGCGCGTGTGCAAGCCTACCTGCGGAAGCTGTTCGCCAACAACCTGATCCGGATCGTTGCGCCGGCACGGAAGGGCCTGTCCGTGGAGTTCGCCGTCGGGGACGAGGTCCTCGGGACCGTCTATAAGGATACTGAGGACGGGGACGTCTCCTATTCCGTCACTCTGACGATCCTGGACGAAGACCTGCCCGACGTTCAGGCGGGCCCGGCGACCCCGCCGAGGCGGCGCTGACCGGATCGGTGTCACCTCAACGCCGCGTCAGCCCTTGATTGTACAAAACCTCGGCCGCCTCCGCTCCCGACAGGATTTCGATCAGACGTAGCTGGCGAATCGGCGACAGAGTCCCCGCCTCAGCCGCCGTCCGCACCGCCTCCGCCGCCTGGGCCAATTGGTGATCGTAGCTGTCCGCGCCACCGACTTTCCGCGCCACCTTTTCCAGGGCCCGCAAATCCCGGGCGCTCGTTTCCAACCTTGTTTGCCCGGTGCGATCGACCGGGCCAGACGAGGCGGTCAACGGCATGACCAGCTCTTCCCTGATTCCATCCGAGAAGCGCGCGCGACAGGCCTCATCCAGCATGTCTCGAATCGCTTTTACCCGAGGCTTGTGTTTGGCCGCGTCGGAATCATCCTCGATGTCGGACAGTAACGTCGTAATCCGGCGCACCTCGCCCGCCACGTTTCCGAGGGCACCTTGACCGACCCCGGAGGCGATGCCGCGAGGGGTTTCCATGCCGGCAAGGACCTGGTCCATTCCAGTGGCGACCGCCTGACGTAGGACCAATTTTTCGGCTGCGTCGCCACTCGACGCAAGAATGCGTCCCAGAAGCGATGCCGCGTGAGGCAGTTGCTCAAGGATCAGCCGCGCCAGCATCGCGCAGCCCTCAGGCGCCTCGTTCACGGTGTTTCGCAGAAGATCGAGTACGATCTCGCCATCGGCTTCGATGGCGCCAATTTCCGCGTCCCGCATCATCGATCGAAGGCGTATCGCGTAGCGTAGCACCGTGGCGACCGACCGCGATAAGGTCGGCCACACCGACGTCCGCAGACCCGTGTCCAGCCAGCCCTCAGGGAGCGGCGCCGTATCGAGGATTTCGGCCGCGCGAGGCCAAAGCATTTCGCCCGCCCGCGCGACCACCTGGACCGCGTCGGTTTTCCTGCCTTCTATAAGAGCGTCGATCGGCGCGACTTCAGCGCCGAGCCCGTTTCGCACGGCACCGGACATCGCGCTCAACGCGGTGCGCGGTACCGCCGGGTCGCCTGGCTTCCAGTCGCGTGCCGCCACGATCACCTGATCCAAGGGGATGAACAGCAGCCTCGCGAAGCGCAATGGCCGGCCCGGTTTCAGCGCCGCGAGGCGCGCCCGCAAAGGATCCAGCAACGCCTGGTTGACCTTCGGATCGGAAACCTGTTCGACCACCGCCAGGATCCGGGCAATCTTTTCATCGTCGGCGGCCAGCAACAGGTCGCGAAAGGCCCGTACGTCCCGCTGACCAGCGCCTCGAACGCTATGCGACATCGATCGCCACGTCCCTTGAATTCCGCCCCGCCGGCCGGCCTCGCCAGCAGACCGGGACGGCACATCCGGGCGCCCTCATAACGTGACGGCCCGGAAATGCTCGTTACGGGCAATTAAATCGAAGACGGTAGCGCCCGTTCGCCAATCCTCATTGAGGCGCACCAGCCGCCGGACCCGGAAGGCGGCGCTGGCCTCCGGTAACGAATCGCACCAGTCGTTCACCTCCCTTGGCAGCACGGGAACCAGCCCCGCGATTTCGACCAGCGCGGCGCGGCGGGCGGCGTCGTCCGCCGCGAAGTTCCAGATAAGGCAAATCTGTTCCCACCCATCCAGCAGCCACTCGGGACGACCCGCTTGCTGAACCACGGATTCCGGATCGGCTGCCCAGGTGCGCAACAGCTGGACCATATTCGCGGTCAGGCCGTTCGCGCGACTGAGAACCGAACCGGCCAGAGTCAGGGTGAAATCGGCCACGGAACAGATCATTCGCGCATACGACGCCTGATCGTCCTCACGCTGTTCCCGGCTCCAATCGGCGATCTCCGAACGGGTCGTGCGCAGCAGCGAGATGAGACGCGGAATCCTGACGGGGGGGCCAACGGCCGCCACACCGATATTCGCCATCAAATCGGCCAGGGCTTCGAGCGCGGACGCTATCCAGTCGGCGGACTGACCGATCCTGGGCGCGACCCAGGCGACGGTCAGCCGTGCTGACGCATCTTGCCCCAAGTACATGTGATCGCTCGAGCCTGGCGCAGCGGCAGGCAGGAGATTGACCTGCGCAATCAAGTTCATCAGGAGCAAATAGTTCGTGAGGAGCCGGTCGCCTTTGTCGTTATCGGTCGCCTGCCGCGCGGTTTCCATCGCTTCCTCGCCGACCAGGCCTTCCGCTGCGATTTCCTGCGCGATACGTCTGATCATGGCCGGCGTGACGCTTTGGAGGGCGGCGATCCGGGTGTTGAATACTTTGTCGTGAAGGGTGGGCTGGCAAAGCGATGTGATGGCTGCCCAGGGCATGACGTAGACCCCTCGCCCACCCGAGGGATTAGGGATTACCAGTTCCAGCCCCTGGTCCGCGGCCGGGCGCGCACGGGTGCCGCCAAGCAGGGGCGTCGTGAATGGAACGGCGACCCCACGCTCCAGGAAGGTCGTCGGGTGATAAGGTTGTACGGGCGGAAGCTGGGTTTGGGACATGGGCTACCCACCAATGGGATTTATCCGACCCTCGCATGAAAATTCTTTAGAAGCCGTTAATTGGGACAGAGAAATATTCTTACGGCGCCACCGCGCAAACCGTCGCGGCGGCGTCGCCGAACACTTCATTCCATGCCCCGCGCAATGCGATATCGGCGTCGTGCGTTGTCGCCACGATGCCAAGCGCCGAGAGGCTGGTCACGCCATGATCCCGCACGCCGCACGGCACGATGCCGGAAAAATGCCCAAGATCGGGATCGATGTTCAGCGCCACGCCGTGCCAGGACACCCAGCGGCTGACGCGCACACCGATGGCACCGATCTTGGCCTCGGTCCCCGCAGCGCGGTCGGCGACCCAGATGCCGACACGGCCTTTCCGCCGCTCCCCCTTCACATTGAAGCGCTCGAGGGTCCTGATCAGCCACTCCTCCAATCCATTGACATAGCAATGAATGTCATTGACCGGGACAGCGCCGTGCGGCCGCGTCAGGTCCAGCATTACATAGACGGTACGTTGACCCGGCCCGTGATAGGTCCATTGCCCGCCACGGCCCGCGTCAAACGTTGGAAACCGGGCGGGATCGGTCAGTTCAGCCGGTTTCGCGGAAGTACCGGCGGTGTAAATCGGCGGATGCTCCACCGACCAAACCAGCTCCCCGGCGGTCCCGGCCCTGATCGCGGCGACGCGCTCGCGCATCGTCGCCAGGGCGTCCGGATAGGGCGTCAGGCCGTCCGAAATACGCCATTCCAGGGCCGCCGGGGAGATTGAACCCATATCGGTCATCCGCTATACCCCCGCTTTCTTAAACCACGATGCGGTCGTGGCGGAATGGTAGACGCGCAAGCTTGAGGTGCTTGTGGGGGAAACCCCGTGGAAGTTCGAGTCTTCTCGACCGCACCAACAAAATCCCATCCCACCCGCTCCCGGATCGCCGGATGGGCCGTGTCAGGGTTTTCTTTGCCGCCCGCCACCCCGCGCCGGAGCCGTCGCGATCGGCGCGTCCAGTCCGGCATGCGCCAGCAAGCTCCCCTGATTTTGAACCGCCCGGTCCTCCCGCTCCGCGCGCCGGAACCCGGCCTCGATGGATAGCGGCGGCAGGTCGGGTTTTGCACCGCTCAAAAGGGCTTCGATGGTCATGATTTGCAGGCGGGGATGACGTTTTCCGCCGAACGGGCTGTCAAAGAATCCCGCCTTGGACGCTTCTTCCTGCATTGGACGGGTCGGCGCGGTCAACGTGACGAGCAGTCCCGCCTCCGCCTTCTCCCGCTCGATAACACCGCGAAGATCGCGCATCATCTGGACATTGACCGTCTCGCCGCCCTTCACGCTGACGATGCATTTCGCGACCGTGGTCCGTCCTGCCGCCATGTAGCGCCAGCCATCGATGCCGCTGTCCGCGCCGCGTTTCTTGCCGCCGAAGGGCACCGCGTCGACCAGGCTCACCGCCCACCATTGGAATTGATATTTGTCACGCAACGCCAGATCGCGGGCACCTTCATAGTCTTTCGGGGTGCCGTGGACATCGAATTCCACATCGGAAAAGGCATCGCGAAGCCGCCGTTCGATAAGGCTGATCGCCAAGTGTGTTATGTCGATCCCGATCCAGTTTCGATTTAGCTTTTCCGCCGCGTGCACGGCGGTTCCACAACCGCAGAAAGGGTCCAGGATCGTGTCGCCTTCGTTGCTGCTTGCCTTTATTATCCGTTCAAGCAGAGGAAGCGGCTTCTGTGTGGGGTAGCCGAGCCGTTCGGTAGCTTGCGAATTTACCGGGGAAATGTCCGTCCAGACTTCTCCTATCACGCCACCACTCATTTCGGTAAGATATTTTTTGACGCGCGGACGTTTACCCGTATCGAAGCTCCCATCCGGCAATTTCGGATACCATATTCTATTGCCTGCATCCAGCTTCGCCATGGTCTCTTTCGAATAGCGCCACCCCAAAGGCGGAAACGGGAACCCTTTCCATTCATACATCATATTCGGGCGCGGATTGGGGCTGGTCATATTGTCCAGCATGTATTTTCTGCCGTCCCCATCATCGCCTTTATAACGACTTTCAACATATCCCGCCGAGTAGGAGTCTCTTGGAGTATTCCAGCGAAACTCCTTCCCTTTCGTGTAAAAAAGTATCGTGTCCGCGACCCGGCTCCATGTCCTGCTGTCATTGTGCGTTGTCGTGCGCTTCCACGTTATCTCGTTTCGGTAACACTCAGGACCAAACACCGCATCAAGCAGAATCTTCAGGTAATGACTCGCTGTTGCGTCACAATGCAAATATAAACTCCCGGTCGGTTTCAATACGCGATGCCACTACTGTCCGGAGTTTTCCGAACGAACCGTTCCGAAGTGTCTGACCTATAACGGTTTTTCGACGATTTTGGGTGGTGTCGGTTTGAAGTTGGTGGCGGTTTGCCCGACCCTTGTCCGGGGAGGGCTCACTCATGAACGCCGGAA
>SHWL01000156.1 GCA_009693865.1 Acetobacteraceae bacterium
TTGACTCTCGTTGTAGCGCGCGACGGCCCGATTACTGCCACACAGCGCCCGGCCCATCGGCCACGCCAGAACGAGATTGGTTTCGATGTCGGGGACCTCTATTTCAACTCATTGAAATTACGGGATAAAAATGAGGGGATGACTGAGGGCGCGGCCCCGTGTTCATCATGGCTCGGACGACCCGCGCGGGCCACACGCATCTGGAATACGGCCATGATCTGGCCCGATCGCGAGCAATTATTCCCGGTGCGGATCTGGCGGCGGTTCGCCCTGGCGCGCGTGCGCCAGGAAGTAAGCAAGACTTTAACACAAAGAACACGGGACAAGCACGAAGGACCACGGGGAAGCATGAATGGCGCTTCGCGCGGTGTTCGACCGGCCATCCGCGGGGAGCGCCAGAAACCCTCGCTACTCCGAGATTTCTCGTGTTTCTTCCGTGTTCTCCGTGCGAGGAACTTACTTGCCTGTCACGTTCTGGGATCGCGATCCCTGCCACGCGTAGGGCATCCGGCCCTTACGGTCAGACGATACGGGAGAACGGCCGCCGCGCGTATCGTGACGGTTTGATCCTGGTCAATGCGGCTCCGGGTTGTTCCGGCGCTTATTGGCGCGAGATCACGTGGAGGACGCATCGCATGGACGCGGCCCGAATCATGACACGTTTCGTTATCAGCGTGACGCCCACCGCCTCGATGACGGAGATCGCGAAAACCCTCGCCCGGAGCGCCATCAGCGGCGTGCCGGTGTGCGAGGCCGACGGCACGCTGATTGGGATCGTCACCGAGGGCGATCTGGTGCGGCCTTTGATGCGCAGCCGGGAAAAGCGGCGGGAGTGGTGGTTGCGGCACCTCGCCGGCGGCAGCGATCTGGCGCCGGAGTTCTTGAGTTATGTGCGGGGTAATCCGAGCACCGCGCGCGATCTGATGCGGACCGATGTCGTGACCGCGCCTGAGTCGGCCTCGGTCGCCGATATCGCCGAGTTGATGATGAAACACGATATCAAGCGCGTGCCGATTCTTCGAAATGGCAAGCTGGTGAGGATCGTGACGCGGGCCGACCCGGTGAAGATGCTGGCCCGCGATCCGGAGGCGTTACCGGCGCCGTCGGTGTGATTCCAGTACCGTGTTGTCGTCAAAAGTCAGACCCGGGCCGGGCGCGCCATGCGGTCGAACACCCAGATCGACGCGACATTGTCCAACGCATAGGCAGTGCCCCCAACAGCGAAAAACAACCAGGGGTTTTCAAACACCGCCGCCCGGACAATGAAGATTTGTACACCGCACAGAAAAACGCCCATCACCGCGGCGGGTAAATACTTGCTGCGAGCGACCGCCTTGGTCTGCGGACCGATTCCGAAGGTCCAAAGGAACGCGACCAGGAACAGGGTGGTCCAATACAGGATCACGCGGCCTGCGCCGGCGCCGATCGCGCCGCGCCCGTGCCGGCGAATTTCATATGGTTCATGCAAAACTCCAAACATTGAAACTGTCTTCCCGTCGCATATGACGGGACCGGGTGCGATTTTCGAGGGGTTGCAAGTCGCTTTCTTCGTCAGGCAAACGGCTCTTTTTTTGCCGCGCGAATTTAAACCTGATCGTAATCCACCATCACGCGCGCCGTCAGCGGCCGGGCCTGGCAGGTCAGCACGTACCCGGCCTCGATTTCCCACGGTTGCAGCGAGTAATTCGCCGCCATCTCAACCTTGCCCTCGACCAACCGCGCGCGGCAGGTGCAGCACATTCCCGCCTTGCAGGAGAACGGCGGATCGCGTCCGGCGCGCAGCGCGGCATCGACGATCGTTTCGTCCGCGGCCATCGGAACCTCGACCCGCGCGCCATCGGCGATCAGCGTCGCCATGGCCGCCGGTGGCGCGTCCTCCACCACGGCCAGGGGCGGGCGCGGGGCATCGGAGGACGGCGTGAACCGCTCCACATGTATTCGCCGCGATGGAATACCGCCGCCGGCCAAAGCGGGTTCCAATCCCTCGATCATGCCTTGCGGGCCGCAAACGAAGACATGATCCGGCGGCGGCATCAATCGTGTGAGCGCTGGAATTTTTTCGGCGTCGAGATGACCGTTGAGGATGTCCAGTTCTTGCCGCTCCCGCGACAGCACGTGGAACACCGACAACCGGGACATGTACCGGTCCTTCAGGTCCTCGATCTCGTCACGGAACATGATCTCCTTCGTGGCGCGGTTGCCGAAAAACAAGAAGAACCGGCTGGCGGGCTCCCGCGCCAGCATGGTCGTCATGATCGACAGGATTGGCGTGATGCCGGACCCCGCCGCGAAGGCCGCGAGCACGCGCGACGATCCGGGCTCGATCGGCACGCCAAACCGGCCGTCCGGGCGCATCGCCAGAATTGTATCGCCCGCTCGCAGCTCGTTATTGGCCCAGGAGGAGAAGGTGCCGCCGGGGAGGTGCTTGATGGCGAGGCGCAATGGGTCGCTGTCCAGGCTGGAACAGATCGAATAACTTCGCCGGATATCCTGACCGCCGATCGTGGCGCGTAATGTCAGATATTGGCCAGGCATGAAGGTCCGGAACGCGGGCGGCGCGTCGAGCGTGACGACGACGGCATCGGGCGTCGTTTTCCGCACGTCCGAGACACGTAAACTCTGAAATCGGGCCGCCATTCAGGGGGTTTTCGCGGCCCGTCCCAGACCGCCATATTGATCCAGCATCCGGCCGAACCAGATCGCGACCGGATCGTCCTCGGCCAGCAACGAAAACCGGCTGACGCAGCGCGGCCACATCAGCGTACCCGCGATGATGTGGTCGGCGTAGCTTGGGGCCGGCCCGCCCAACCAGTCCTGCCGCCGTAGCACGAGACGAATCGGGAGTAGCGATTCCCGAAACGCGGCGAGCCGGCCGTCGCGTCCGGCCTGGACATCCTCCAGGGTCATGCCGAAACGCGCCTCCCGGCTGGCGCGGAAATAGGCGTGGTCCTTGGGATCGATCACGTCCAGCAGATCGCGCACGATAAAACGCGCGATGCCGCCCAGAAGGACTGAGTCGGCCCAGGCGTTGATGAAGCGGGCGTGGGAACGGCCAATGGGGCCGCCGAACAGAGCGGGCATCGGGTGCTGCTCCTCCAGGTATTCGGCGATTGTCCAACTATCGAAAACCACGCGGCCGCCGTCTCGGATGACCGGCACGCGCGCCTGCCCAGAGAAGGCGATGGCCTCCGTCTCAGTGAAGCGCCACGGGAGCGTTTCAACAGGCAGGCCCTTGTGCGCGAGGGCGAAACGAGTCCGCCAGCAATAGGGACTGAACCGAAGCTCCGGGTCCGCCCCCGCGAGATCGTGCAAGATGATTGTCATGCCCCCAACCTGCTCCAATCCGGTGGGCCGGTCCAGGTTCAACGGCCCGGGAAGCGTCGGGGTTTCACCCCGGAACTCCGCCAAGGGCTCGCCCTTGGAACCATGACTTTTGGTTGGGGGATGAGGGGGGCCAACACGAATGTATCGACATGCGAGTAGGCCCCCTCATCCCCCAACCCAATAAATCGAGGTCCAGGGACCGTGTCCCTGGTGGGAGGTCCAGGAGGGCAACGCCCTCTTGGCGGGTCCGAGGGCGGAGCCCTCGCGCTTCCCGGTTGTTGAAGCCCGGGACCGGTCATGGTAGCCGCGGCCATCGATTGCGAAGGGATTTCCACGGTGACCGATTTGCCGCCGATCGGCGACAACGATTTGTTCGACGAGGCGGGCTACCTGCGCCGGAATCCTGGCATCGTCGCGGCGATGATCGCGGGCACGGTCGATACGGCCTGGGGCCATTATCTTACTCATGGCCGTGGCGAGGGCCGCGCGTCCAATGACGTCGATCCGGTCTTCTATCTGGCGGCGTATCCGGGGATCGAGCAGGATCTTGGCCGTCCCGCTGACCTCGCCGACGCCGCGCCGCATTACGTCACGCTTGGCCGCGCGCGTGGCTATTTGCCCAACGCCACGGCGCCTCGTCCGGCCAATGGCGCCGCGTTTCCCTCGCCTTTTGGCGGGCTCTGGATCGACCAGGCGAACGCGCTCGACCTCATTCAGGGCCGGCTCGATCTTGGGCGGATCAGGCGCAACGAGGCGGCGAGGTTGCGGCGGTTCGCGCTGGATGGAATCGTTGCCCTGGACCATCCGTTCGACAAGGACCTCGTTCAGGCCGCTGGCCTCGCCATCAGTCAGGCGTTCACGGGGATGTTTCCGGATTTGCTGTTCGGCCGCGCCGGTCCGGCCGGGACGGCGGAGCCATGGCGGCCGGAATTGACCGAGCAACATGTGGCCGCGCTGGACCCGCACATGATGTCGGGTGAAATTCGCGATCTGCTGTTTGACAAAGCGATCCTGGACTTTCTGTCGCTGATCTTCGACGCGCCGCCCCGACTGACGGCGAGCCGGGCGTTTCTGCGGCAGGCTGCTCCGCCGGACCGGGATGTCTCCTGGTTCGCGCACACGCTGCCGCTTCAGTTCGTCGCGATAACCTTCGCGCTGGAGGACGCCGAAAGCGGCATGGAAATCGTCTGGCCTGGCAGCCACCGTCTGCCCGATCTGCCCTGGGACACAGCGCATTTAACAATGTCGGAGGTCCGGCGGACGGGCACGCACGACCTGGACGGCGCGATGGCACGGCGCGGCGATCGGGTGCATGCGCTGTTAAGGGGACGGGATTCCATGGCGTTCGAAGCCAAACCCGGCACGGCGATGGCGCGGCACGCCAACCTGATTTACACCGTCCAAAGCCCCGAACCGCCGCGGCAGCAACGCGGTTTGACCGCCCGGTATTGCTCCTCGCACGTGCAGCCCAACTACGTCGAGGCCAGCCCAACGCGCACCCACGCGCGCGATGGATTCGTGTATTCCTCGGGCATTTATCCCACGCTGGACCCGCTGGACTGAATGAAACGCGTTATTTTCTCCGCCGACGATTTCGGCCTGACGGTCGCGGTGAATGAGGCCGTCGAGCGGGCCCATCGCGACGGGATCCTGGATCAGGCCAGCCTGATGGTAGCAGGACCGGCGGCGCGAGACGCGGTGCGTCGCGCGAAAGCCCTGCCCTCATTACGGGTGGGGTTGCATCTGGTGGTGATCGAGGGACCGGCTGTGTCGTCCCCCGCGTCCATTCCGGACCTCGTGGGCCAGTCGGGCCAGTTTCCCTCGGCTCAGGCGCGGCTGGGTGTGAATTACTTTTTCCGGCCATCGGTGCGGCGGCAATTGGCCAACGAAATCCGTGCGCAATTCTCGGCGTTCGCGGCGACTGGTTTGCGGTTGGATCACGCCAATGCCCACAAGCACATGCACCTGCATCCCACCGTGGGGCGCATGATGATCGGCATCGGCCGCGAATTCGGATTGCGAACCGTGCGCATTCCGGCCGAGCCGCCCGCGACGCTGACCCGCCTTGGCACCCGCATCGGCCTCGGTGGCCGCGCGCTGTATGCCTGGACCCGGCTGTTGCGTCATCAGGCTCGCGCGGCCGGCATGGCGGTCAACGATCATTGTTTCGGCCTGGCCTGGAGCGGTCACATGACCCGGGATA
Source organism: Acetobacteraceae bacterium (assembly GCA_009693865.1). Taxonomy (GTDB): domain Bacteria; phylum Pseudomonadota; class Alphaproteobacteria; order Acetobacterales; family Acetobacteraceae; genus Rhodopila. Next base: position 5,528 of record SHWL01000156.1, read on the forward strand.
AGGTCCGCGCCTTGTTGGATCACCTGCCGGACGGGCTGTCGGAAATCTATTTCCATCCGGCAGTGGAGCGTGACCCGTTACTGCGCCGCCTCATGCCCGATTACGAGCATGAGGCCGAGTTTTCCGCGCTCCTGGATCGTGGCCTGCGCGATCAGCTCCGCGCCGCCTGATCCAGCACCCAGTCCGCCACCATCGCGGCGTAAGCAACCGGTTTCACCACGCCATACGGCTCCATCCACGTCGCCGCGCCGCTGAGCGTATCCAGCAGCGCGCGGCTCAATGACCGCGCCGTTTCCGGCTTTCCGGCCAACGCCGGCGCATGCGCGGTCAGGCGGCCTTCCACCATTTCCCGCAAGACTTCCTGGCGCAGCAGGAACGGCCGTCCCTCCTCCGGGCCGGCGAGCCCCGCGTAACTCACCATCACCCGGTGAAAATCCTGCTCGGCGAGCGCGACGAGCAGATATTCGCGGGCGAACGCACGCAACTCGTTGGAAGGACTATCATCCTCAGTCTCGTCGATCGCGAGGCCGGTGCGGGCGCGCAGCGTTTCGATGTGCCGCAAGACGATATCGGTGATCAGTTCCTCGCGCTTCTTGTAATAATAGCACAGCGTCGGCAGCAGGCAGTTCAGATGTCGCGCGAGCGACAACATACTGAAACGCCACAATCCCTGACTGGTGATCAGCCGCGCCGAGATCTCCCTGATCTCCCGCGACCGCTCAATCGTCGCCAGCCTGGGCCGATACCCGTTGCGCGCCTCGCCCATGGCCCGGACCGGGTCGGTCCTGGAGTCGCGGCGGGGGGTCGTGGGCTGCTCGAGATAGTCGGTGGAAATGGATCTCATGGCTTAATTCCCTATTCTTCTCCTGTCATATTTGGGATCAAAAATCGCGTCAAAGGAATTTTTACTTCATGAGATCAGATTGCGCCTGTCGAGCCGCAGTCCTAAGCTACCGGTCAGTAGGAGGACTCATTCATGGATCTGCGCTTCACCCCGGAAGAGATCGCGTTCCGCCAGGAGGTTCGCGCCTTCATCGGCGAGAACCTGCCCGCCGATATTCATGCCAAGATGAAACTCGGCCACGGCCCGTCCAAGGAAGACACCGTCCGCTGGCAGCGCATCCTGAACGCCAAAGGTTGGGCCGCGATGTCCTGGGGCAAGGAGAACGGCGGACCCGGCTGGACCGCGATCCAGAAGATGATTTTCCTGGAGGAAAACCAGATGGCTCCGGCGCCGGAACTGTCCTCCTTCAATATCACCATGATCGGTCCGGTGCTGATCCAGTTCGGCACCGAGGAACAGAAAAAGCGCTTCCTGCCGCGCGCCGCCAACCTCGACGATTGGTGGTGCCAGGGCTTCTCGGAACCCGGCGCGGGCTCCGATCTGGCGTCGTTGAAGACGGCGGCGAAGCTGGAAGGCGACCATTATGTCGTCAACGGCCAGAAAATCTGGACTTCCACCGCGCATCACGCCGATTGGTGCTTTGCCCTGGTGCGCACCAACCCGAACGCGCGTAAGCGGCAGGAAGGCATTTCGTTTCTGCTGATCGATATGAAAACGCCGGGGATTACCGTGCGCCCGATCATTTCGATCGACGGCAGTCACCATTTGAACGAAGTGTTCTTCGACGACGTGAAGGTTCCGGTGAACCTGCGCGTGTACGAGGAGAACAAAGGCTGGGATGTCGCGAAATTCCTTCTGGGCAATGAACGCACCGGCATCGCGCGTCTGGGGAAGTCGCGTGAACGCGTGAACGCCTCCGTCGATCTCGCGCACAAGGTCAACATGAATGGAAGACCGTTGATCGAGGATGGAGTTTTCCGCCAGCGTGTCGCGCAGTTGCAGGTCGATATGAAAGCCTTGGAGATCACTCAGTACCGGGTCGTTTCGGCTCACGACAAAGCCGGCGGCGGCCGCCCCGATCCGCTGTCTTCAGTGCTGAAGGTCAAGGGGACGGAATTGTTGCAGGCAACCACCGAACTCGCGGTCGATGTCGCCGGTCCTATGGCCACGCCGATGTGGGCGGAGGAACTCGCGGCGATGAACGAACCCGATGAATTGATGGAGGCGGGCAGCGCCTCGACCGGGAGTTATCTGTTCCTGCGCGCCGCTTCGATCTATGGCGGCACGAACGAAATCCAGAAGAATATTCTCACCAAAGCGGTACTGGGGCTGTAATGGATTTCGATCCGTCTGACGACCAACGGTTGCTGGTCGAGAGTGTCACGCGGCTGCTCGCGGACAACTATGGTTTCGCGCAACGCAAGACCTATCTGGCGCAACCGGAGGGATACTCGACCGCGATGTGGTCGAAATTCGCCGAACTCGGGCTTCTGGGTCTGCCGTTCCCGGAGGCTTACGGCGGCTTTGGCGGCGGCGCGCAGGAGGTGATGCTGGTAATGCAGGCCTTCGGGCGCGTGCTGGTGCTGGAGCCGTTCCTGGCGACCGTTGTGCTGGGTGGCACGGCGATCCAGACGGCGGGGAGCGACGCGCAAAAGCAGGCGTTGCTGCCGGCGATCGCGGAGGGTGCGTTGAAGCTCGCCTTCGCGCATGGCGAACGTCAGGCGCGCTATGACCTGACGGATGTCGTGACCTCTGCGAAGCGGAGCGGGGCGGGCTGGATGCTGGACGGGTCGAAAACCGTGGTGTCGCAGGGTGAGGCCGCCGATAAGTCGATCGTCAGCGCGCGCACCAGCGGGGATCGTTACGACGAAGACGGGATCACGCTGTTTCTGGTGGACGCGAAATCTCAGGGCGTGGCGCGAAGGGGGTATTTGACGCGCGATGAGACGCGGGCGGCGGATGTGTCGCTGTCGAATGTTTTCGTGGCCGATGGGGATGTGTTGGGCGAGGTGGGCAAAGGTCTCGCCATTATCGAGAAAGTCGTCGAGGCCGGGATCGCCGCGACGTCGGCCGAAATGGTCGGCGCGATGGAGGCGATGAACGAAATGACCCTGGAATACAGCAAGACCCGCGTGCAGTTCGGTCAGCCCATCGGCTCGTACCAGGTCGTGCAGCATCGCCTGGCCGACATGTTCATGGCGCAGGAGCAGGGCCGCAGCATGGCGATGCTGGCGACCATGTCGGCGGAAAACGCGGATGACGCCGAACGGCGGCACGATTTCGCGCTGGCCAAGGTCGGGATCGGTCAGGCCGGGCGCTACGTGTCGCAAAGCGCGGTGCAAATGCATGGCGGCATCGGCATGACCGAGGAATACGCGGTCGGGCACTATTTCCGGCGCTGCATGGTGATCGAGCGGCTGTTCGGCGATCCCGCGTATTATCTGCAACGATTGGCGAACGAGATCGTTTGAGAGGGCCCGTCCCTTTCGTCATGGCCCGGCTTGACCGGGCCACCCGTTGCGGCACCCTTCCGGTATAAGCGTCCGGACCAGGTCCGAACGTGACAACGGGACACCGGATCATCACGGTCGGCCAATGATCGCATCGGAGGAGCCATGATCACGCCTGACCGTCCACGGGATCGACCTCGAAGTACTGCGCGGTGGCGATGGCAACCCGATCGCGCTGCTGCATGGCATGCACCCAATGACAGCTTCGTCCCGGTTCCCGGCCATGCTCGCCGCGCACGGGTCGGTGATCGCCCCGTCCTGTCCGGGGTTCGGTGACTCACTCCGCCCCAAGGACTTCGACACGATTTTCGACGTTGTCCACCTGCAGCGCGCGGTGCTCGACGCCGTGCCGGGGGGACGAATCACATTGGTTGGACTGTCCTTCGGCGGCTGGCTCGCGGCCGAGGTCGCGGCGCAAGGCCATCCCCGGCTGGAGCGTCTCGTGCTGGCCGATCCGGTGGGGATCAAAATCAGCGACCGGGAGACAGCCGATATTCTGGACATCTTCAACTGCTCCCCCGCCGAGGTACGGCGCGCGGCCTTTCATGACCCAGATCGTTTCGCGCCAGATTTCGACGAAATGGAAGATCCCGAAATCGTCCGTTACGCCCGCGACCGGGATGCGCTGTGCCTCTACGCCTGGAATCCCTATCTGTACAACCCTCAACTTCCCCGCTGGCTGGGCCGCATCGACGTACCGGCACTGGTGGTCTGGGGGGAAAGCGACGGGATCGTGACGCCGACGTGATGTTGCGCGGGCGGTTGGATATCGGCTTTGTCAAATCCGGCGACAGCGAGATGGTTTCGAACAACGCAAACCCCGTCGGCAATCTGGAACGCTTCTGGGAAGCGATCGACCTCATCACCAAAGCGTTGTCGAACCAGGATGGGCCGGTCCGCTGGGAAGGCAAGCATTTCGCCCACCGGAGCATCAATCTGTGGCCGCGGCCGTTTCAACAACCGCATCCGCCGATGTGGGCCGCGACAGGCGATCCCGATACATCTCGAGAGCTTGGCCGCCGCGGTATGATCAATTCCGTCGTGCTGCGTGGGATTGAGGGCACGAAACGTGCCTGGGGCGCTTATCGTGAGGCGCGTGCCGAGGCCGGGTTGCCTGAACCCGCGCTGGATCGCTTTGCCTATTGCGGATTTGTTTACGTGGGCGACACAGATGAGGAAGGCGTGGCGATTGGGTCGAAGCTGCTGTGGTTCCTCAACACCAGCCTGAAGCAGGCGCCGCAGTTTTCAAAGTTTTTGCCGGGACGCATGCCGCCGGAGATGGCGCCTCAGGTTTACCGCACCAGGCCTCGCCCAGGGGAAACGCGTGTGGCGCGGCCGGCGGATGGGTTGATCGGGATGACGGCGGAACAGGCGATGCAGCGGCAGATCATGTTCGCCGGCAATCCTGAATCGGTCGCGAAACAGATCATGGCGGCTTACGATACGCTTGGCGGGTTTGGTCATCTGATTTTCGTTGGGCGTTCCGGGTATCTGACGCACGCGGAGGCGGAAAAGAGTATCCGGCTGCTGGCGAAGGAGGTCTTGCCGAGAGTTCGGGAAGCGGCACGGGAACGCGAGGGGCGTAAATTCCGCGTAACGGAATCGGGTGATGTTAAATGACGGCGATGTCGCTCGTGCATCGAAGAAAGCAAGGGTGAATCACGGATTACACGAATTCTGGGCACGGACCTGTGTTCGAATTCTTGGGACCCCGAAACAAACGCCGGCGTTTAATTGGGCGCAAGGTCGAGCCACGGCTTCCGTGTCCTCCGTGCCCAAAATCCGTGAAATCCGTGTGACGCCGCTTGCTTGCGGTCTTGCGCTGCCCCGCGGCGGCGCACAGGCCTCCAGGCAGCCGGAAAACCTCTACGCTCCCTTGATCCGCTTCATCGCCGAGCCTGTCCGTAATTCTGTGTGCGGGGCATAACCAACGCCAAGGAGGCGTATTATGCCAGTCCGATCCAAAAAGCTGGAGCGCGCCGTCGCGAAGCTCCCCTCGATCCCCAAGGAGCTGGTCGCTCAGTTCCTGACCGGCCCGA
>SHWL01000157.1 GCA_009693865.1 Acetobacteraceae bacterium
AGCCGTTATCGGCCTCCGCCAACACCCGGGTCACCTGCTGGCGCTGTTCCGAGGTCAGGCTCCGGACCACTTCCAGCCACGCTTCGAATGCTTTGTTGTCCATGGGTGTCGACCGCCGTTCCCAAGCCGCCATTCGCGGTTAACACTTCTCAATAAATAACGCAATGAGAGCCAAATCTTTTGATGGCCCCGCGTTCTTTGGTTCCACGCCTGGCGGAATCAGGCGATGTTTCCTGCTAAATACGTTCGACGAACTCCGGCTTGAATTCGTTGATCAGAGTCGCCTCTGAGCCGCGATAAACTTCAACCTTGCACCCGAGAATTTCAATTGGGACGGGTTTGTAGGCAACGATGCTCACTTGCTTGCCTTCAGCCCACTCCCAATATCGCCTACCCAATTTACTACGGGTTCCGCGTAAATGGGTCTTGAGTCTTCCAAGCAATTTCCCTTGCGCCGATCCGATACACACCGGGATGCCGCGATAAATTCGAGCGTAAACCGCCCCTCGCTCTGCCAACAGATTGTCATTCAGCCATTTTACGCGGGTAGGTTCCCCGTCACGCACCAGGTATCGGCAGACAGGGACAAATTGGTCTGGGAAACCTAAGATCATGGCTTATCTGGTTCTCGCCTGGCTGCCTTCGGACCGACCTTCGACCGCGGCGAAAACCAGACAGGCTCGGATATCCTCCTGCTCGAGGTATGGGTAGTCGGTCAGGATTTCCGATTCCGCGACGCCCGCCGCCAAAAGTTCCAGCACGTCCTTCACGCGAATGCGCAACCCACGAATGCAGGGGCGTCCGCCGCATTGGGCCGGATTGAAGGTGAAACGTGACATGATCCCTCGCCTGATGGAATCCGGGTTGACGTCGTCAGTATAGCGATCTGCCGCCCCCCCACGCATCCCCGGTTTCGCATGACGGGAGCCGGGCGGTCTTCGCGTTCATGAATCCACCCGCCGTTGGGTTGGCGTAATGGGACCGCGCTCTATCCTTTCGACATCGAACCGAATAGGGCATCCGCACACCGGGGTCGCCGGGCGGAAAGCCCTTGGTGTCGCGGGTGACCAGCAGCATGCCATGGGCTTGCGCCGAGGCCCAGACGATCGCATCCGGCAACTTCAGCCGGCGAGCGCGGCGTAAGGCAACGGCGCGTTCCGCCACTGCCCTGTCGATCTCGATCAATCTGAATCCGTCGAGAAAGACCCGCGTTTCACGCTCGCTGCCGGGTGGCGCGCCAACCAGCACCTCCATCCAGGTGATCGCGCTGATGGCCCGCTCGTCGCAACGAGCCAGTTCGGTCGCGGCGGCCGGTATGCCACGTAGGTGGTCGATCAAGATGTTGGTGTCGAACAGCGCCCTCACCACTCGGCGCGCGACTTCTCCTGGTAGGCGAGCCCGTCGGCCGCCGCCGAGCCCCAAAGGCCGAATGCGTCCCGGGCCGCCGTACGGCGGTGGGCCGCCAGATACTCGGTGATCGCGGCCCGGATCAGCGCGGCGCGCGACTGCCTGAGGCTCTCGCCCAGGGCCGCGAGCTCGCCAAGCAGAGGGTCGGGGATATCCACCAGGGTTCGCATGGGACGGTTCCGATAACTGATATCGGTATCATGTATCAGAGACGGCTCCGCCTTCAAGGTGCCGTCGGCCCTAAGAGGGCGCGCTTGTTTACGCCGCCTGGAATTCTATATACTTTACGTAGAACAGGAGCACCACATGGTCCGGGTCACAGGTGAGCAGCTACAGAAAACCAGCGGGTTCGTTCGCTCGGAAGCCCGGCGGGCACCGGTGGAGGTCACCTATCACGGCCGGCCCGAATTGGTTGTGTTGTCGGTCGAGGACTACGCCTTATTGCGGCAGAACAGGAACGTTGCTTTCACCCGCGCCGAGATGCCGGCCGCCAGGCTTGAACGGATCGCCAACAACCGGATGGATGCTGAACACGCTGGCCTCGACGCGCTGATGGACGATTGATCCTGTGCCGCTGCCTGCGCCGAAGCTCGGCCTGGTTGTTCATTATGGCTTCGTTTGGGCTGGCGCCGGGTTCCGCGCGCCGCCCGATGCTGGCAAGGATCGGCCGTGTCTGATCGTGGACCTGGAGCAGGTCGAGGAACCGGCCTTGGACGGCCGGGTGGTGACGCGGGTTACCTACCTGCCGATCTCGCACGTCGCGCCACGTGGGGGCGAGCAGGCAATCGCCATCCCACCGCGCGTGGCGCTGCATCTGGGGCTGACCGCGGAGCGGTCATATCTCTACACATCGTATGCCGTTGAGGATGATTGGCCGTTCGATCTGGTCCATGTGCCGGGGTCGGGAGACAGGTTCGATTACGGGTTTGTCCCGCCTCGGCTGTTCGCCGCCGTTGCCGCGGAGTTCGCGGGTTATTTGGCGGCACATCCGGGGCTTGTGCATAAGCCTTGATCGGTGTCTCGGGCCGTGCGTCGGCAGGACAGCGACCGGTGCTTGTCAGCCCAGGCCGGCTTCGCGGCGCGCGTCCGCGATCGCCGTGTCGATCGCCACCGCGTCCCGGCCCAGGGCGGAGAGCAGACCGACGTAGTTGGCGATGAACGTCGTTCGTGTCGGATGCGCATGGCCCGTGGCGCGTTCGAAGGTAAGGAAGATTGTCACCGTCCGGCGCAACAACGGTTCCGCCTCCTCCAAACGGTTGGTCACCTGGAGTAACGAAGCGAGGTTGTTGAGGTCGATACCCACCCTCGGATGGTTCGGGCCCAAGCTCGCCTCGTCAATGGCGAGCGCGCGGCGCATCAGCGGTTCCGCCTCGAATACCCGGTTGGTGCTCTGGAGCGACTGGGCGAGGTTGTTGAGACGAATTGCCACGTCCGGATGATCCGGGCCCAAGCTCGCCTCGTCGATGGCGAGCGCGCGGCGCATTAACGGTTCCGACTCCGACAGACGATTGGTGATCTGGAGCAATGTGGCGAGGGTGTTGAGGTGACTCGCCACATTCGGATGGTCCAGGCCGAAACTCGCCTCGTCGATGGCGAGCGCGCGGCGCATCAGCGGTTCGGCCTCAGCCAGACGGTTGGTGTCCAGGAGCAACACGGCTAGGTTGTTGAGGTCGCGAGCCACGGTCGGATGATCTCGGCCGAAGCTCGCCTCGGCGATGGCAAGCGCGCGGCGGAACATCGGTTCCGCCTCTACCAGACGGCTGGTGGCCTTGAGCAGTTGCGCGAGGTTGTTCAGGGAAGTGGCCACATATGGATGGTCTGGACCCAAGCTCGCTTCGCAAATGTCGAGCGCGCGGCGCATGAGCGGTTCCGCTTCTGTCAGGCGGTTTGTATCCTTGAGCAGCCCGGCGAGGTTGCCGAGGCGGATCGCCACGTTGGGATGATTTGGGCCAAAATTCGCTTCGACGATGACGAGCGCCCGTCGTGCCAGTGGTTCGGCCTCCGCCAGACGATTGGTGTCCCTAAGCAGCGCAGCAAGGTTGCTGAGGCAGACTGCGACATTTGGGTGATCCGGACCGACGCTTATCTCAAGGATGCTGATCGCTCGGCGCATCAGCGGTTCCGCCTCCGCCAGACGGTTGGTTTTCTGGAGCAACTGGGCGAGGTTGCTGAGAGTGCGCGCCACATGCGGATGGTCCGGGCCGAAGTTCGCCTCGTCGATGGCGAGCGCGCGGCGCTTCAGCGATTCCGCCTCGGTCGGACGGTTGGTTTCCTGGAGCAGAGCGCCGAGGTTACTGAGATCGCGCGCTACGTCAGGATGGTTCGGGCCGAAGCTCGCCTCGTCGATGGCGAGCGCGCGCCGCATCGGCGATTCCGCTTCTGTCAGACGGTTGGTGGCCAGGAGCAACGTGGCGAGGTTGTTGAGGAGGGCTCGCCACGGTCGGATGGTCCGGCCCGAAGGTCGCCTCGTATATGCCGAGCGCGCGGCGCATGAGCGGTTCCGCCTCTGTCAGGCGGTTTGTATCCTGGAGAAGCCCGGCGAGGTTGTTAAGGTGGACCGCGAGGTCGAAGTGTGTTCTGCCCCTACTCCTCTCAACGGCGGTCAGGGCCGCGCGCGACGTCCGTTCGGCGCGCGCGTACTGCCCCTTTGCGTGGAACAGTACGCCGAGCGTCCCCATTGTCCGGACCGTTGGCTCGATGATCGCGTTTGCATCTGCGAGAAATACTACCGTCTCCGCATGCGCGGCGAGTACATCCAGGCGAGGCCAACTGTCAGGGTCTTGCCCATCGCCTACGAACGCAGCGTCGAGCCAGCCCATTGCCTCTGTCAGGCGGGCGATGTGGGCGGCGGACTTGGTCGCGAGGCGGCGGTTGGTGACGTCGCGCACGATACGGTGGATGGTGAAACGTTCCGCCTCCGCGTCGCGGGCGATCAGGGAGAAACGTTGCAGGTCCAGCAGAGGATCGAGGCCATCGGCGGTTTCGGCGCCGGGAACCGGAACGTCCAGCAAAAATTCCGGTACCGGATCGTTGCCGAAGAACGACAGACGTTCCAGCAGCGCGCGGCCAGCCTCGGTCAGTTGCGACATCGACGTGAGCCAGGTCTGCGCGAGCGAAAGTGGATAGCCGGTGACCGTTTCGTTGGCCCAGTCCATAACCCTGGCGCGATTGGCATGCCACTCGGTCAAATAACGGGCGAAAGAGTACCGTCGTTCCCCGATGTAAGCCGCCGCATGCACCAGCCCGAGCGTCAACCGGTCCAGCGCCTCGGCCAGTTCGCGCGCCCGGGCCGCGTCGTCCGGCTGGGCGCGGCGGCCGCCCTCGGTCGCGGTCAGCAGGTAACGCGCCGCGTCGTCCAGCGTCAGCAGATCCAGGTCAAGACTTTCGCTGCCAAGCGGGAATTCGGTCAGGCGGCTGGTCAGGATGACATGGCCCAGGCGCAGCTCGCGGGCCAGTTCGTCCGCGGCGCGCAGGGCGTCCGGCGTATCGGCGTTGTCCAGGATCAGCAGCCAGCCCGGATGCGCCTGTAGCCACGCCAACACCGCCTGGCGCTTGACCCGATCGTCGGGAGAGGCGTCCTCGGCCAGCCGCAACACCCAAGCCAGAGCGGCGATCTGGCTGTCCAGCGACGCCGGATCGGTGGCGCGAAGAAACAGCAGCGCGGTGTATTCATCCAGATGGCGCAACGCATATTCCACCGCGGCGCGAGTCTTCCCGATCCCGCCAAGCCCATGAACGATCGCCGTCGCTCCCCCCGCCGCCCGTCGCAAACTCTCCCCGATCCTGGGCAGGAAGTCGTCGCGCCCGATAAACAACCGCCCGATGGAACGGTAGGGGAGGTTGTCGGGTTTGTGCGGCCGCCCGAAATCGCCCAGAGAAATCAGCGCGTGATTCTGGAACTCCAACCCGCTCGCCGCGGAGGTGGTCAGATCGATCCCGCGCGCCTCCATCAGCCAGGCAACGAAGCGGGTTTGCTGGTCGTCCGGTGCCCCGGGATCATCGGGCGCATACCCGGCCGCGGCGCGAATGGCGACGAAACCGTTCCGCCGGTGGCGTAAAGCGAAGATGACTTCCCATTGCGTGTAGGATGGCTCCGCGATGCCATAAGGCGGTTGCGCCAGGTCGTCCGGCAGCAAATGCGGGAACTCGTCCATGGCGGCGGAGGGCGGCGACGAACCGCTCCGCGTTCCCACGAAGGCGACGACCTTGTCGCAAGCCTCGATATAGTCGTGCAATTTGGTCAGCAGCGTCGCGCTGCCCGGCTTGTTGATGAAGCTGTCCTGCTCCCGCGCGACCAGAGGACGGCCGCGCAACGTCTTCGCGAGGGCGGCGCGCGCCACCCGGAACTCCGAACTCACCGCGGAGAGAAATATTCGTTGCTGGTCCATGCGGCCTGTCCTTGCTCGCGCCGAGCACAATGGCATGTTTCGGACGTGATAAAAACGGTTCGCTTAAAGGATTGTTAACCACGCGATGGTCTCATGCCGCCACTGGTTCCGGCCCATGAGGTCACATGCTCGCTCGTCTTCCCCGCGGCGCCCAGGCGCTGGTCGACATAAGAAAGCTTGAGGATTATTGCCTGAACCCGTTCCATCCCCGGGCTGCCACAAAGCGAGGATATTTCGGGAAGTCCTTGGCCTGACGCAAAAGGATACCGCGTGGTTGCGGGCCGCGCTTCTCGCCGCGGCGGATGGGATGGATGCGATGCCAGTGACCTCCGATGCCTGGGGCAATCAGTGGAGAATCGACGCGCAAATGACAAGACAGGGGCGGACAGCCGTGGTAAGAACCATCTGGATCGTCCGAACCGGGGAAATTCACCCCCGATTTGTGTCCGCCTGGATATTGAGATGAACATGATCGCGTCATTGGAAGTCCACCGTCCCGCGCTGCTCGACGTTGTCGCGTTGCTGATCGGCCGTCCGGACCTCGGGCTGCCGCGCGGCGCCGCCGGCACCGTGGTCGATACGCTCGACGACGCCACGTCGCTCGTGGAGTTCTCCGACGACACCGGGGAAGCCCAGGCGATCGTGGCGTGCCCGCATCGGGGCTTGCGGGTGCTGTCCAGCGCCCGGGGCTGATCGCTCGCATCCGGCTGGCATGTTCCCGCGCATCGGGATAATTCCCCGTCTGGCAAGGGCCGGAGCGTGAGGGTGCATTCGTGGGATTGACAGGGTTATTCCGGCGCGGCCGGCTGGAACGGACGGGCTTCGAGCTTTACGGCCAGGCGGTCGCCGCCGCGCGCGATCCATGGCTGTATTTGAAACTGTCTGTTCCCGACACGCTGGATGGCCGCTTCGACATGATCGGTCTCTACACCTTCCTCGTGATCCAGCGCCTCAAGCGCGAGCCCTCTCCTGGGCCCGATCTGGCGCAGGCGGTGTTCGATGCCATGTTCAGCGACATGGACATCAATCTGCGGGAAATGGGCGTGGGCGACCTGTCCGTGGGCCGCAAAGTGCGCGTCATGTGGGAGGCGTTCCACGGCCGCGCCGCCGCTTATGCCGAAGCGATGGAGCGGGCGGACCACGAAGCGCTGGAAGCGGCGTTGCGCCGCAATGTCTGGCGGGGGGAGGGCGTCGATGCCTCGCCCGTCAGGGCCATGGGCCGCCTGGTGCTGGCACAGGAAGCCTGCCTCTCGGGCCAGGACCTGGCATCGTTACGCGGCGGTACCGTGGTCTTCCTGCCGGCGCGGGAGGCCGCCCAATGACAGCGGAATTCTCCCACGACGTGCCGCTGGTGAAAATCCGCTCGGATGGCCTGCGCGTCGTTGTGACGGCGACGGCGGCGGAATGCGCCGTTCTGGCGGAGCGGATGGGAATCCCGGCGGTGCATACGCTGATGTGTGCGTTCACGTTGATCCCCGCGGAGAACGATCCCGGCCGCATTCAGGCCACAGGCGTTCTGAACGCGCGCGTGACGCGGGAGTGCGTGGTTTCCGCTGAAGACTTCGAAATGCCGGTGCAAGATCGTTTCGTTGTCTTTTTCGTTCCCGAGGCCAAGGAAAGCGAAGACCTCGATCCGGATAAGGAGGATGAAATCTCCTATCGCGGCGATGCGATCGACCTGGGGGAGGCAGCGGCGGAACAACTCGCGCTGGCGCTCGATCCATATCCGAGGATTGAGGGCGCGACGATGGCGGAGACAGAGCCCGACGCGGACCAATCCCCGTTCGCGGCACTGGCGAAGCTTCGCGGCACGGGTGGTTCGGCCTGACCGGAAACGTTTGGCGACGTTGAACAATACGGATCGATAATAAAATCCCGCATCCTGCGTGAATGGTTGTGGCGCCGGCCTGCCAGTGGCCTTGAGGGATCGTGGCGCCCGAACGCGGCAAGCAAGTTTTTAACACGAAGAAGGCAGGGAGGGCCACGAAGAACCACGAAGAAGCAAGAATTTCTGGCGCTTCGCGCGATTGTTCAATTAAACTCCGCGCGAAGCGCTATCTATTGATCCGTCCATAAGTAGGTTCACGCGTGGCCTGCATGTACCGCATAGCGCATATCCGCTACATTTCTGAAGTTGTTCAATTCAACCTACGCGTTTTGTCTTCCCTTCCGCTTGAGAAGATTCACAACCGATGCGCCGATCAGCTAAAAATATGAACATACTTATGGACGGATTAATATGAAGCTTTCCGATCAGACTGCACCGAGCAATGACCAGGAAGGATCGGCCCGAGGCGACCTGGTCGAAAAACGCTCTGACCTTCTTCGTGGTCCTTCGTGGCCCTCTCTGCCTTCTTCGTGTCAAAATCTTGCTTTCTTCATCGTGGACGGAGGATATGCCGAACGGTTACCGAACGCACGCCGGACGAGCGGAACAATTAGCCGATGGCGATCCATTCAGATCGTCACTGGATTTGTGATGTGCATGTCTGACCGGAGCTGTTCGCGCCGCCTGTTCCGGCACGGTTCCGCGATCGGTGGCCCGGACAAGCCTGGCCATGACGATTTGGAGAATACCAGACCAACGCCAGGCCGGCAGAACAATTGACCGGTGTCGTCCACCCCGCGACGGGAGGACACGGTTCATCCTGACCGCAAACCGCTAACCCAACTTCGAAAACGTCCAGTACAGCGGCAAGCGCCCAGACCGAAGCGCCTTGGCCTCGTAACGCGTCGGCGGCCAGCCCATCGGCCGCGTCCCGGCGGGAGGAGGCGCGTCGAACAGGGTCTGCGCCGCCATCACCGAGCGCACCCACGCCTGGTAAGTCGGATCGTCGCTGGCCACGCGCCAGGTCGCGCCCGATTTCATGACCCGCGCCAGCAGAGGCAGCATCGCCGGATGCACGAAGCGCCGCTTGGCGTGGCGGGCCTTGGGCCAGGGGTCCGGGAACAGCAAGAACACTCTGTCCAGACAGGCATCGGGCAGTTTTGCCAGCAGCAGACGCGCGTCGTCCGGCCATACGCGGAGATTGGCGGGCAAGGTCTCGTCGGCCTCGCCGCCGTCCGGCACCAGACGGGACAGCAACGAGCAGATGCCATTTTCGAACACCTCGCAGGCGATCAGCCCGATGCCGGGGAAGGCCGCGATCTGCGCCAGCGCGTGCTCGCCGCCGCCGAAGCCGATCTCCAGCCACAACACCGCTGGCCTGAACCCGAACGAACCCACCGGATCCTTCAGGTCCACCGCCAGCCTGGGCAGTGTCACTGCCAGCAGTTTCTCCTGGCGAGGCCGGAGTTTGTGGCCCTTCGCGCGCCCGTAGAGACGATCCGGAGGCGGTTTGACCTCGATCGCCGTTACCGTCCGAACGCCGCCTTCAGAGCCGGCACCAGATCGGTCTTTTCCCACGTGAAGGTGCCCTTCGCCTCATCCGGCTCGCGGCCGAAATGGCCATAGGCCGAGGTCGGAACATAGATCGGCCGGTTCAGGTGCAGATGCTCCCTGATGCCGCGAGGCGACAGATTTACCAGATCGCGAAGCGTCTTTTCCAGCCGTGCCTCGTCCACGTCCTTTCCCATGCCGTGCAGGTCCACATAGACCGACAGCGGGTGGGAAACGCCGATCGCATAGGCGATCTGGATCGTGCATTTGTCCGACAGCCCAGCCGCCACGACGTTCTTGGCCAGGTACCGGCACACATAAGCAGCGGACCGGTCCACCTTGGTCGGATCCTTGCCGCTGAACGCGCCGCCGCCGTGCGGGGCCGCGCCGCCGTAGGTATCGACGATGATCTTCCGGCCCGTCAGCCCGCAATCGCCGTCCGGCCCGCCGATCACGAACTTGCCGGTCGGGTTCACGTAGAACTCCCGCTCCGGCGGCATCCAGCCTTTCGGCAGCGTGCTTTCGACCAGCGGCCAGAGCACGCGCTTGATCTCGGCCTGCTCCATGCTTTCCAAATGCTGGGTCGAGACGACCACCGCGGTGGCCCCAACGGGATGGCCGTCGACATAGCGTAGCGTGACCTGGCTTTTGGCGTCCGGCAGCAGGCCTTGCATGGTATGGTCGCCGGCGTGGCGGCGGTCGCGCATGTTGCGGAGAATTTCGTGCGCGTAATAAAGCGGTGCCGGCATCAACCCCGCCGTCTCACGGCAGGCATAGCCGAACATCAGCCCCTGGTCGCCCGCGCCTTCGTCCTTGTTGCCCGCGCTGTCCACGCCCTGCGCGATATCCGACGACTGCGAGTGGAGATGCACCGCGATGTCGGCGTTGGCCCAGTGAAAGCCGTCCTGCTCATAACCGATGTCGCGGATCGCCATGCGGCAGAGATGCGCCAGCAATTCATGCGTGACTGACTCGGGACCGCGGGTTTCGCCCGCCAGGACCACGCGGTTCGTGGTGACCAATGTTTCGCACGCGACGCGGGAGTAAGGGTCCGCGGAAAGGAACGCGTCCAGGACCGTGTCGCTCAGACGGTCGGCGACCTTGTCGGGATGGCCCTCGGAGACTGACTCGGAGGTAAACAGGTATTCACCGGTATCGCGCATATGGGCTCTCTCCGTGACCGTGCCGGCGATTCCGGCTTCGGCTGGCTTGGGACGGGCGGTGTGTGGCGGAATGACCTGGCAGGGTCAAGACAGAAGGCGTGGTCGCCACGGTTCTCATTTTGGCGGTGGCAACTCCCTTTTTCGTCATCCTCCGGCTCGACCGGAGGACCCGTCGCGGTACAAATCCGCGTATAAGCCTACCGAAAAGCGCGGCGTCGTGCCGCGTCGGGTCCTCCGGTCGAGCCGGAGGATGACGACCAACAAGCCGGAGGATGACGACCAACAAGCCGGAGGATGACGACCAAGGCGAGGCCAGCGCTCAAAATGACAACCGTGGGCGCGGCTACTCTCCACATCGGCATGACCCGCGGCCAGGCCGGCGGCTTCAGTCTCCTAGCAGCCTGTCGGACTGAGTTTTTCGGCAACCAGGTTGCGTGGACCTGAAAATGCGGCCACGGCGGCCGTCAGGCCGTGATGGCGGTGTGAACGGGTCTACACCGCGTCACAGCGGCTTCGTTCAACCCGCCTGGCGACGATTTTG
>SHWL01000158.1 GCA_009693865.1 Acetobacteraceae bacterium
CCTCTACACATTGATGCAGGTGTTTTCGGTGACAGTATTTGAAAAGGCCTCGATAGAATCTGTGATTTCTCAAACAGCTGACAGTTCCGAACACGTCATGGACGATAACCAATTGAATTTATTCAGCTATTGACCGGACAATAGTGAGTCCACATAGTAAAGACATGACGGCACCGGCCCGCTTCGCGGCGAACCTCGGGCGAACCGGCGATACGACCGGGAATTGTCCGGGTGGAAGTGTCATCGTTTCGTGGCTCCGCGAGGGGTCGGGGTCATGGGAACGTCGACGGCACCGTAACAGCATGCCAACTTCCGAATTGTTGCATCCCGCCGGTTGCGGCCGTCCGCGTTCTACACCCGCGCGGCCGGGGCAAACCACATTATCATGGGCAGCCATCCATTTGACCGGGCCGCGGCCGCGAAGGCCCGATGGTCTTCTGGAACCGGAGATGCACGAACGAAATCGAGGCGATCCGCGGGTTCATGGCCGGCGGCCACGGTGGAAACAGCCTTGGCCGGCCGCGTCACGGTTTCCAATCAACAATCGGCGGTGGGTGTGATAGATCGCGGCTTCCTCCACGCAACGCGTGCAGACCGCGCCGAGCCCCGGCTCTGGTTGAACCGTTCCGGTTACCCGGCCGCGGATAATTTTGTGGCAACGAAGCAGGCCAACGACCATGATCGAGTATCTCTCCATCCACCTCCAGCCCCTGATGCTCGACGTCGTCCGGCTCTCGATCTGGTTCGCGATCCTGTGCGTCGTCTTCATCCCGCTGGAGCACATATTCGCCGAGCGCCCCCAGAAGGTCCTGCGCAAACAGATTGGCAACGATCTCATTTATTACGTGCTCAGTTGGTTGCTTCCCCCGATGGTCATGGCCGTGCCGCTGCTGGTCGTGGCCTGGGCCGCCCGCCAGTTCATCCCCTCGGGCTTCCACGCGACGATCGCCGAAGTGCCATTCTGGGCGCGGGCGATCGTCGCGCTGGTGGTAGGCGACATCGGCTATTACTGGGGCCATCGCTGCCTGCACACGGTGCCGTTCCTGTGGCGATTTCACTCCGTGCACCACAGCGCGGAGGACGTCGATTTCCTGACCAACACCCGCCTGCATCCACTGGACATGGCCTTTGGACGGCTGTCCGGGTTGATTCCGGTTTATGCCCTCGGCCTTGCCGCGCCAACGGCGGAGGACAGCCTGCTGCCGGTGGTGATTGTCCTGACCGGCACGTTATGGGGCTTCTTCATCCACGCCAATCTGCGCTGGCATTATGGCCCGCTGGAGTGGGTGATCGGCACACCGCCGTTTCATCGCTGGCACCATGCGTTGACGCCCGCCAACCGCAACTTCGCGTCGTTACTGCCATGGATCGACATGATCTTCGGGACGTACCACTCGCCGAAAGGGCAATCGCCGTCGAGTTATGGCATCCCGGCGCCGATGCCCGGCGCCTTGGCCGACCAGTTGATTTTCCCGTTTCTTCCGGCGCCTCCGGGGAGCGGGGCGGTGTCTCGCCGCGAAGCCGACCGATAGGCGGCATTGCCCGGAGATGTCCTCCGGATCGTCGATCGGCCAAGGCCCATGACCAGGATGCCAGGATCTGACCTGAGTTTACCCGGGTCGTGATCGGGCCGGGCTCGCGCGGCACCCACCGTTCCCTTCGCCGCCTCAGGCCAGCCACCGGAACGCGCCGTGAAGAGTGGGTATGGAATGGGCCCCTGTCGGACGAGCGGCGGCGCATTCCAAAATAAGGAATATTCCCCCGGGATGGACCCGATTTTTTCCGCTGGCGATTCCTTTGGCGTGGACGGCGGGCCCAAATATTCGAATAATGGCGCCTGACCGAGTTATCTGTTGATGGTGCGCGTTCCGTCGTGCCGTGGCTGCCTCCAGTGGGCTGGCACGCTTACCGGGTTCCAAGTGAACCTCACTCATTTTTAGCCGAAATTCTACAAATTAGAACTTTCATCGTCGCAAGGTTTCTGATACTCTTCGGATAGCGAGCGGATTGGATCATGTGGTGATTGAAGACGCCCATCATAAATCGAACGGCCCGCGTCCGAGGGTGATTAGAAGCCTTTTATTGTCTCTAACGTGGGGGATTCCCTTATGCCGATCACGAAATTAGCACGGTCCTGGGCCGAACGCAGCGGCCGCCCGGCTGTCGTTGCCGGACTGATGGCGGTTGCCGTCGGCCTTGTGGGCTTTTCCGGGCAGGCGTCAGCCCAAAGCAATCTGGCAAATGGCAACTTCTCGCAAGGGTCTCCGTCCGCGACTTACACACTGAGCGCCACGGCGAATAATACGACCACTTTGCCGAGTTGGACGACGAACATGGATACCCTCGGATTACCGGGGTGCCTGATCGTCGCGACGGTCGCCTGCGGCAGCTCATTTACCAGCCCGTCGGCAAGTGTGGTTCCATACCTCGCTCTCATGACCAATACCGGCCACACAAGCTCGATCCAGCAATCGGTGACCCTGTCGACGGCGGGCACCTACACGTTGTCGTTCCGTGAGGCGATCGCGGACCCCGACACCGCCGCTCAGAATATCACCTGGACTGTTTCGTATGGCACGAGCCTCACGGGGGGCGGCTGCGTTTCGAATCAATGCGGCACGACGCTGACCCTGCCCGGCACCGGAGTCTCCGCGTGGACAACCGTGAGTTACATCTTCACGGTTGGGTCGGCCACAACCCAAACGCTGAAGTTCATCGCCTCGAGCACGACCGCTGGTCCGCCGATCGCACTGCTGGACAGCATCACGCTCACGAAGAACTCCGTCCCGGAACCGGCATCGATGGCTCTGTTGGGCGTCGGCCTCGCCGGCTTGGTCGGGCTGCGGCGGCATCGCGCCGGCACCTCGGCCGTGACAGCCTGATCGCACGACCTTTGGATTACTGAAACGGGCGGGGGATTTTCCCGCCCGTTTTCGTTTTGGGCGTGCCGGAAGATCAGCTCGCCAAAATCCCTGTCCTCAGTCAGTAACAGGCGACCTTGCTCCCGCGCCCAGGCAATGACTTCAGAGTCGGTCGCGCGGGGAGCGACCTCCGCGATATGGACGGTATCGTGCCCAGCATCGCGAAACCGAGCGGCTACCAAGGCATCGACGCACTCGTCGATCAGCCAAAGCACGGGGCCTCAACCAAAAACCAACGTTTCGTCTGCCAGATAAGGCGACGCCCAAATATTACCGCGTCAGGCCGGCATCCTCCCCTGATCGTCATGGCCCGGCTCGTCCGGGCCACCCGTCGCGGCACTGTGCTGGTATAGGTGGCCCGGACGAGCCGGGCCATGACGATCAGGGGAGGATGCCTGTCGACTCGCTTATTTCTGGGCGTCGCCTGATCCGCGGCAAAGGCCGGGGTCGCCTGGATGTCCTCGAGCGCCAGACGGGGATGGTCCCGGACAATGGAAGCGGGCGTCATACCAGCGCCAGGTTTGCGCAGTACGGTTTCAACCGGCACGCGCGTCCCTCGGACCACGGGTTTCCCGCCCATGATGTCGGGGCTGTGCTCAATGCGTACGCGCGCCCTCATGGGGCCTCCATTGGGCATCTGCCGAAAAACCCGCCGCCCCGGCATGAACGATAACATGATTTGGGTTGGCGTCGAAGCCTCGGCATCCTGTGGCCCTGACCTTTGGGCGGTGCCATACTCCCCCGAAACCACCTACATGCGAGGCCCAGATGAGCACTCTCCTGACCCAGACCGAAGCGTCGATCCTGACGTGGCACAATGTCGCCGCGCCGAACGATCCGGCGCGCCGGCTTGCCGCCGAACTCGCTTTCACCATCGCCGCGTTCGAGAAACTGCGGGGCACGTTGGTGTTCGAGGACGAACCCGCCAGCTTCGAAGCCGCCTTGCAGGCGACAAAGGAGACCGCGCCATGAGCGGCCTCGCCGACCTGTCGATGATCGAGGCGGCGGACGCGGTTCGCGCGGGAAACGCGACGTCGGTCGAGCTTCTCGAAGCCGTATGGGCGCGGATGGAGGCAGTGAACCCCGTGCTCAACGCGACCATCTGGACCGACAAGGAAGATGCGTTGAAATCCGCCCGGGCCGCCGACGCCGCGGTGCGAAACAAGGCTCCATTGGGCGTGCTGCATGGCGTGCCGATGATGCACAAGGACATGTATTATCAGGCCGGTAAGTTAAGTACCTGCGGCTCGGCGTTACGCCGGAACTGGCGGCCCACCATCACCGCGACCGTGATCGAGCGTCTTGCCGCTGCCGGTGCTTACACGTTCGGCGGCCTGAACATGGCCGAGTTCGCGCAAAACCCCACAGGCCACAACAAGACCTTTGGCGATTGCCATAATCCCTGGAACCCGCCGTACATCACGGGTGGCTCGTCCTCCGGTTCCGGCGCCTCTGTCGCTGCCCGCTTCAACTACATGGCGCTTGGCTCCGACACCGGCGGATCGATTCGTTTGCCTGCCTCGGCGAATGGCGTCAGTGGGATCAAGCCAACACAAACGCGCGTGTCTCGTTACGGGGTCATGCCGTTATCGTTTACCCACGACAATGTTGGCCCGTTGTGCCGCTCGGCACGAGATTGCGCGCGTGTCATGACCGTCATCGCGGGCCACGATCCGCGCGATCCCACCAGCGCGCGCGAACCGGTACCCGATTACGAAGCCGCGCTGACCGGCGATATCCGCGGTCTTCGAATTGGCGTCCCAACGAATGTGTTCTTCGACGGTGCCGACGCCCAGGTGATCGCCGCCATCGATCAAGTGTTGGAGGTACTGAAAGCCCGCGGCGCGATCGTTACTCGTCTGACGCTGCCGATGATGGACGCCGTCGCGGCCTACGGCGGAATCGTTTCTCGGGTTGAGGCCGCGACGATTCACGCGGAATGGATGCGCACCGACTCACAGGCTTACGGCGTGCATATCAGCGGACGAATGTATCCCGGTTATGCCATTCCGGCACCGTATTATGTCGAAGCGCTCAGCCGGCGCGGGCCGGTTTTGAAAGCCTTCGCGGCGGACGTTTTCGCGAAAGTCGACGTTCTGATCACGCCCTCAATTCCAACCTGTCTGCCAACGCTCGCGGAAACCGACATCGATCATGGGCCCCCGGGGACCGAAACAAAATTCATGGCGGTGTCGGCCAACACGAGGCCGTTCAATTATCTTGGCTTACCGGCTATCAGCATTCCCTGCGGATTCGATCCGAACTTCTGCCCGATCGGCTTGCAAATCGCCGGACGTCCCTTCGCTGAGGCCCGCATCATGCAAGTCGCCGACGCATACCAACGCGACACCGATTTCCACTCCAGACGCCCACCCGTTCTGAAAGACTGACCATGCCCCTCCCCAAAGTCGCATTTATCGGCACCGGCGGTACCATCGCCTCCCTGGGCCGCGGTCCGCTCGATCTGCAGGATTACGGCGCCGCGGGACAAATAATGCAGGCCGAGGAAATCCTCGGCAAATGGCCCGTGGCCTACCAGGCCGCCGATGTCATTCCGATAAATTACCGGAACATTCCGAGCACGGCGATCGATTTCGCCGACTGGAAAGCGTTGGCTGCCCTGTGTCACCAACTGCCCATCGACCATCCGGATCTCGCCGGCATCGTCATCGGCCACGGCACCGCGACGCTGGAGGAAACCGCGTATTTCCTGAACCTGACACTGAAGACCGACATTCCCGTGGTGCTGGTCGGCTCGCAACGCCCCTCCAGCGCGCTGTCGAGCGACGCGGGCATGAACCTCGTGAACGCGATTCGTGTCGCGGCGTGTCCGGATGCGCGCGGGATGGGCGTCCTGGTTGTGCTGAACGACGAAATCCACGCGGCGCGGGAGGTAACGAAAACCGCGACCTTACGCTTGCAAACATTTCGCACCCCGGACTTTGGCGTACTGGGACATGCCGATGGCGACGCCGTGGTATTTTACCGCCAGCCGCTGCGCCGCCGCGCCCCTGACACGGAATTCGATATTTCTGACATCGATACGATCCCGCGCGTCGACATTTCTTACTCGTATGCGGGCGCCGATGGCACGGCCGTGCGCGCCTTCGTGGCGGCGGGCGCGCGGGGGATTGTCTCCGCCGGCTTCGCCCCCGGCTTTTCCGCGCCGGGCGAGGCGGCAGCGCTGAAAGAGGCCGTGGAAAAGGGCCTCACCGTGGTGCAATCGACCCGTGCCGGGTCCGGCCGGACGTTCCGAAGTTCCCGGCTGCGCGATAGCGGGCTGCTGATCGCCGATAATCTTAACCCTCAAAAAGCCCGAATCCTGTTATCTCTGGCGCTGACCAAGTCTCAGGATCCAGACGAGATCATGCGTATTTTCCGGACCTACTGACGATGCCGTTCGACCCCGAGGCGGTGCGCGCATTCGAACGCGCCGGTTTCGAGCGTGCCGCCGCCGCCTACGAAACCGCCTTCGCCCCCGCGACGAGGCAATTCATCGCCCGGTTGCTGGATGGCGCCGCGGTCGGCCCCGGAACCGATGTGCTCGATCTCTGCTGCGGGCCCGGCTTCGCGGCGGCGGAGGCGTCCGCGCGAGGCGCCAGCGTGTCGGGCCTGGATTTCTCCGAAGCGATGTTGCGGGAGGCGCGGGCCCGTTTCCCGGCGATCGCCTTCACGCATGGCGACGCCGAAGCGCCCCCCTTCGAGGACGCGCGTTTCGACGCCGTCGTGTCCAATTTCGGTATCCACCATGTGCCAAGGCCCGCGCTGGCCCTGGCCGGTGTTCATCGCATCCTGCGCTCCGGCGGCAAATTCGCGTTCTCCATCTGGGCTGGGCATGACGAAAACATCGCCTGGAAGCTGGTGTTCGACGCCGTCAGGCGATTTGGCAATGTGAATGCCGCTGCCGCGCCCGCGCCCGGCGGCGGGTTCGCCACCGGCAGCGACTGCCTGATGGCGCTGCATGACGCGGGGTTCATGGACACCGGCGCTCATCTCGTCCGAGGCACCTGGCGCCATAAGGACGCGATGTCGTTGCTCGATTCGTTGCGGGCCGGAACCGCTCGGATGGCGGCGATGCTCGCGGCGCAAACCGAGGCCGCGATACCGGCGATCGCCCAGGGACTGGAGGCCGCGGCTGGTCCGTGGCGCGATGGCGGGGGTCTCGCCTTGCCGATCGCCTGTGTCATCGCGACAGGGACCCGGCCCTGATCCCAAAGGCCCGCGTTCGCCGGAACAGCCGCCGGATCGCCGGCGGTTTCGCGGTTTCGCTGGTCCTGCATGGCGCGGTCCTGCTGGCGCTGATCCTGAAGCCCTCGGGCGAGCGGCAGCCGGAAGAGCTTCCACCGCCCGCGGCGGTCACCATGGTATTCGAAGGCGGGCGGCCCACGGGTCCGACGACCTCCGACCCGACGCCCTCGCCGATCCCCGGAACCGAACGTCCGTCGGACGTGGGCGCGGCGCCCGGGGCCGCGCGACCGCCGCCGATTGCGCTCCTGATTCCGCCTCTGCCTCTCCCGCCACCGCCGCTCCCGATGCCCGAGGCGCCTTCGCCGGAGCCGCCGCCGCCCGAGCCGCCCGCGGCCGCGCTGCCTCAGCCTGCGCCGCCGTCACCCGAACCGGTGCCGCCGCGACCGGCGGAGGCGCCCGATCCACAAGCGATTGATCCCGCCCCGCCCCAGGTAGCTCCGGACCCCGAGCCTCCAACGCCCCCTGTCCCGACCCCTCCCACTCCGCGGCGCGAAACCTGGCCGCCTGTCAGGCCACCTCCACCGAGGCCGTCCGACTTCCCCGCGCCAATGGATTTCTCGCTTGTGCCCCCGTCGCCGGGGTCAGAGGCGGCCCCAGGAAAACCGCGTCTGTCCCTGGGTTTGCCGAAGCGTGGGGCGGAGGACTCGAGCCCGTTTTCCCTTGATACCGACGCCGAGGTCGGGCCCGACTGGCGCAACGTATTGAGCGAATGGGTGCGGGATCATGCCTACTACCCGCGTCAGGCCGCCGCGCTTGGTCAGCACGGCTCGACCCGCGTCGTGGTGACGACGATGCCGAACGGACGCGTCCTGTCCGTCGAAATGGAAAGGCGCTCCGGATCGCCTTGGCTCGACCTGGCACTGGAGGGCCTGTTCCGTGGCGCGAGGTTGCCGCCGATGCCGAAATCGGCGGGCGATCAACCGGTTACCTTCCGATTCACCATGCATTACATTCTGATCCGGTGAGTGGGGTTCCGGGGGACCTTTGAAATATTGTCCGGTGCGCGGATCGCCGGTCTGTGGCTGGCCAGGGACCTGATTGACGCGTATCTCTCGGCGAGGTTTTCCGATGACCCGGACTTCCGCCGCCGGGTCGCAAAATTGCACGCGATGGAGGCTCCATGACTGATCCACAAGGTCCGCTCGCCCGTTTCAAGGTTATCGATCTGACGCGTGTGCGCGCCGGTCCGACCGCGGTGCGGCAGCTCGCCGATTGGGGCGCGGATGTCATCAAGATCGAGGCGCCGGAGGGCGATGCCGGTCTCGGCGGCGAACGTCATGGTCCGGATTTTCAGAATCTGCATCGTAACAAGCGCAGCCTGACGCTGAACCTGAAGGCGCCCGAGGGATTGGAAATATTGAAGCGTCTGGTCGCCCAATCCGACGTTGTCGTCGAAAATTACCGTCCCGATGTGAAGTTCCGGCTGGGCGTCGATTATGAGTCGTTGAAGAAAATCAACAAACGTATCGTCTATGCCAGTATCTCGGGATTTGGTCAGGATGGGCCGTACCGGGATCGTCCCGGTTTCGATCAGATCGCCCAGGGAATGGGGGGTTTGATGTCTATAACGGGTTTGCCGGGACAGGGGCCGGTGCGGGTTGGTATTCCGGTCGCCGACCTGACGGCGGGGATTTTCGCCGCGATGGGAATTCTGGTTGCGCTGTTGGAACGTGAGCAGTCAGGCGAGGGGCAGTGGGTCACGAGTTCACTGCTTGGCGCACAGATCGCGATGCTGGATTTCCAGGCGGCGCGCTGGACGATCGCGAAGGAGGTGCCGGGCCAGGCAGGCAACAATCATCCGACCAGCATTCCGACCGGCGTGTTCCAGACCGCCGACGGCCATATCAACATCGCCGCCGCCGGTAACGATATTTACCATCGATGCTGCCGTGCTTTGGGCGTGCCGGAGTTGGCGACGGATCCTCGTTTCGTCACCGGTAAATCGCGCCTCGAAAACCGCGATACGCTGAACGGGATCATTGAGGCAATCACGCTGAAGCAAACCTCCGCCGCGTGGATTGAAAAGTTGAACGGGGAGGGCGTTCCGTGTGGTCCGATTTATAAGATGAACGAGGTGTTCGACGATCCACAAGTGAAACATCTCGGCATCGCGCGCACCGTGCATCACAAAATCCTGGGCGACGTGGAAGTCATCGGCCAGGCAATTGAGCTGAGCCGCACGCCTTGGTCCGTCCGGTCAGCCACGCCGGAAGCAGGCGAGCACACTGATACGGTGCTGGCCGAACTCGGGTACGGTGACGCCGAGATCGCGGCGTTGCACACGAAGAAGGTGGTTTAGATGCTGCCCCGGATTGTCGACGGCGCTTCGTTACTGTTTGGCATCGTCGGCGATCCGGTGGCCCAGGTGAGGTCGCCGCCATTATGGAGCGCGTTGTTCCGGCGGAATGGAATCAACGCGGTGTGCGTGCCGTTTCACGTGCATCCGCCGGCATTCGCCGGATTTATCTCCGGGCTGCGCGCGGCGGAAAACGTTTTGGGGTTGTTCGTCACAATTCCGCACAAGATTGCCGCGGCGAAATATGCCGGTGCGTTGACGGAGCGCGCGCGGAAGGTTGGCACGGCGAATATTTTGCGGCCGTTGCCGGATGGGCGCTGGGAGGGCGATATCGCTGACGGGGTCGGGTTCGTGCTCGCGCTGCGGGCATCTGGGCAGCGGATCGAGGGACGGCGGGCGATCGTCGTCGGCGCGGGTGGCGTCGGCAGCGCCATTGCATTCGCTCTGGCTGAGGCGGGCGTCGCGAGCGTGGCGCTGTCCGATGTCGACCAGAATCGCGCCAAAGCGTTGGCGCAACGAATCGCGGTGATGACCGGAGTGCCGTCCACGGTCGTGCCCGCGCGCGCCGAGGGGTTCGATTTGATCGTCAATGCCTCGCCGTTGGGGATGCGCGCGGGCGATGCGATGCCGTTGGATCTGGCGGGGCTGACCGCGGAGGCGATCGTTGGGGATGTGGTGATCAGCGCGACGCTGACGCCGGTGCTGGAGGCGGCGAGGGCGCGCGGGTGTCATGTGCAGCCGGGGTCGGCGATGACGGATCATCAGGTGGCGCCGGTCGCCGCGTTTCTGGGGTTGGAGACGGGCGATTGGGGTCCGGCGGCGGTGAGGGAGGCGCTGGGAGAATAAGGATGGGATCCGACCCGCGTCGGGCACTTTCAGCCTGAAACGAACGTAACGCGCGATCAGGGCGAACCGTTGCTCCTGGCGCGCCGCCGAGAAGCTTGAACGACCCCGGCACAGCGCCCTACCCGCTCCGTTTGAGGAAAGCGTCTGAGCCTACCGGAAGGTATGCCTCACCAGTCTCGCTGGCGTGGCGCCATAGGACGCCGAGCAATTTCTTGAAGTCATTGCCGGATTCCATCGACCGCAAATGATGTGCGCCATCGATGCAGGCAAAGCGGAGTTCTCCCTTTCCATTCAGACCCGTTATCGCTTGGGGCGAGTAACCGTTGATCGAGATACAGAGACCGCGTGTGTCGGCCGTCTTTCCCGCGATCTTATACTCAAATGCCCCGAACTCGGCACCACTGACCCGGTCCTTCAGCAATTCTCATTTTGGCGCCGACGCTTGCTTTTTCGTCATCCTCCGGCGTGACCGGAGGATCGGTAGCGGCACATATCCGCGTATAATAGCGCCCGAAATCGAGGCATGGTGCCGCTCCGGATCCTCCGGTCGCGCCGGAGGATGAC
>SHWL01000159.1 GCA_009693865.1 Acetobacteraceae bacterium
TTTCCGGCGTTCATGAGTGAGCCCTCCCCGGACAAGGGTCGGGCAAACCGCCACCAACTTCAAACCGACACCACCCAAAATCGTCGAAAAACCGTTATAGGTCAGACACTTCGGAACGGTTCGTTCGGAAAACTCCGGACAGTAGTGGTATTGATAGGGACTTCCTTTGACACCACATCGGGTAACCAGGATGTTGAATACCGAAGCAATACCCATGGGGGCCCAGGCCGTGGCGCCATGGGCCAATGCCACGCCACACGCGGTCGCGATTACCGAGGGTCAGGACTCCTACACCTACGAGACGTTTGCTTCGCGCATCGCCCAGGCCGCCGCGATGTCGCGGTCGGCTGGTCTTCGGCAAGGCATGATCGTTGGAACCCGGTGCGACGCGCAGTATTTGCATTTCGTCCCGATCCTGGCCAGCGAAGTCATCCGCGGCACGCATTTTTCGATGGCGCCCTCCGATTTAATGTTCGACAGCGAACTGTCGGACCGGTGCGATATGATGTGCGTCGAGACGCTGACCGAGCCTGTCGCGAAACATCCGCGCGTCATCGTGGTTTCGCGGGCCACGATCGGTGAACTCACGCGGCTCCGCACTGACGGCACCGCCACCACGGCGCTTGAGGCCTGTCAAACGCAGGACATGATCGTCAGGATCGCGACCACATCTTGTACGACCGGCCACCGGAAATTTGTCGGGAATACGCGGCGTTCCATCCAGCATATCGTGGCAGGCGCCCGGTACGCCCTGAAAAATAACCGGGACCGCCATGGCTTCGTTTCCATGTACCGCTTCAATCTGATTGGCACGTATCTCGACGCATTGCTGGCGATTGGGTACGGCATGACGGTCGCTTACTGCACAAAAGAAGACTTCCTTCCGACCCTACGGCGCCTGCCTTCTTGTCGTACGATGCTTCTTTTGAACGAGGCCAGCTTCGTCGCGCTCATGGACCACGATCCGGTAGGGACCATCTTGCCCGATGCCGAGGTTAAAATCGTGGATGACATGATGCGAACCAGAAATACCGGGGAGCCCGGGATCATAATGATACGGTCACCCAGGCTGGTTACCGGCTATCTCTGGGACGATGCGCTGGACGCCGAATATTTCATCGATGGATGGTTTCGTAGCAGCGATATTGGCGTTATTCCCGAGCCTGGCAAGCTGATCGTAATCGGGCGCGTCGACGACATCCTTAATATCGGGGCGCTTAAAGTCGCGGCTTTTCCAATCGAGGAAGGTATCCGCTCCATCGGCGGCGTCGCCGGCACGGTCGTGCTGAACGCGGCAAATACCCATGGCGTCGATGAGGCGCACGTATTCATCGAGCGACGCGACCCAGCTCTTGACGGACGGATCGATCAGGCTCTGGTGGCGTTGCCGCGGCGCCATGTCACGACATTCGCTGCCCATCATGCCACCCGGTTTCCACGCGCCCCGACGGGCAAGGCGCAGCGCGATCGCCTACGGGACCGATTGAGCCAGAAAGCATGAAATCGCCCATCGGACCGGCACACCACGCGCTGAACCGGACCGTGGCTGAGGCCAGCGACGCGGCTGAAGTTTCAGCGATGGGCGCTCAGGCCGTGGCACGTTGGGCGCGCGCGACATCCGATGCGGTCGCGGTCGTGGAAGGGGAGGCGTCCTGGTCCTACAAGACCCTCGCGGCGAATATCGGGCAGGCCGCCGAAATGCTGCGGATGAGGGGTCTCCAGCCGGGAATGATCTTCGGAATCCAGTGTGACATACAGTATCTGCACCTTATCCTCATGCTCGCCGCCGAAGCCGCGGGAGCTGTTCAATTTTCGATGGCGCCCAGCGATTTGATGTTCGACAGCGAACTGTCAGACAGGTGCGATCTGATATGCGTGGAGGCAATGACCGCGCCTCTCGCTGACCATCCGCGTGCTATCCTGTTGTCACGAGACACGATCGGCGAACTCGCGCGGATCGAGGTCGCCGGTGACGGCATCGCGGCATTGAGCGCGGATTGGCCGCCCGGCGAGATCATTCGGATCGCGACCACATCCGGGACAACCGGCGCCCGAAAATTCGTTTGTTACACGCGCCGCGCGCTTCAGAACGCCGGTAATGGCATAGAGCATATTCTGGACGGACGCCGGGAACGATACGATTTTGTGTCATTTTACCGATTCAATCTGATGGGAACATACAGCCATGCGATGCTGGCGCTCACGCATGGAAAATCCATCTTCTTTTGCACGGATACAGACTTTCTTCCGGTGATTCGCGCGCGCCAGGCCTGTCATACGATGCTCGTTGTCGGCGATGTGCATAGGGTGGCCGCCGAAGCCGCGCGCCTCCCCCGGCGGGCGGATTCCTGTTCCATCCGTGTACTCGGCGCCGCCCTGCCACCGCGTCTTCGCGCGGCGCTGCGCGCAAGCCTGACCAATGACATCGTTTCCACCTATTCCTCGAACGAGACCCGTTTCATCTCGATCGTTGGCGACGATGGGGTCGGAACGTTATTTCCGGACATCTCGGTCCGGATCGTCGATGACGATGGTAATCCGCGAAACATGGGTGAACCGGGAACCATCATGGTGCGGTCACCTCGCATGGGGTCTCACTACCTCTGGAACGACGGCGAGACCCGAAAACATTTCATCGATGGGTGGTTTCGAATCAACGACGCCGGCGTGATGCCGGAGCCTGGCAAGCTCATCGTGCTTGGCCGGACCGACGACATGATCAACACGGGTGGGATCAAACTGGCGCCCTATCCGATCGAGGAACGGATCAGGGTCGTTGAGGGTGTCTCGGATGCGATCCTGATGAGCCACACGGGCGAGTCAGGTGTCGCCGAGCTGCACGTGTTCATCGAACGTGACGATCCCGCGTTTGACGAAGGTATCGGCCAGGCCCTGGTGACGTTGCTGCGCCGGCATGTCACGACGTTCGCGGCCCATTATGCCACCCGGTTTCCGCGCACCCAGACGGGCAAGGTGCGGCGGAATGTTCTGCGGGACCGATTGAGCCAGGGAGAATGAAATCGCCAATCGGAACGGCACACCAGCCGGCAACGCGGCATGGACTTCAACCAGCGGTCCCTGAAATCCGCGGCGGCGCTCGTCCTCTTCGAATCATTGACTGGCATGAGGATCCGATCACGCGCGCGACGCCGGTAACGCGAGGACCAGGTCGCGTGGCGGCGCTGGAGCAGATGCACCCCGCCCACACCCGATACTTCATGCTTCCCGGCGCGGATTCCACGACCTCATGACGCGTTTTCCCTGGCCTTGCAGAATTCTGGAGTGGCGATTACCGATCGTGGATTGTAGCGGCAAGATCGTCCGCCCGCCGTGAAGGATACGCGTCATGAACCAGATACATATCATCCACGAGAACCCCGACTGGCTGCCGCCCCTGGCCGGCGCGCTGGACGCGCGGGGGCTGCCATGGGCGGACTGGTTCATGCACAACGGCACCTTCGATCTCGCCGCGCCACCACCCGAGGGCGTGTTCTACAATCGCATGAGTGCCTCGTCGCATACGCGCGACCATAGATTTGCAGCCGAACTCACCGCCTGCGTGCTCGCCTGGCTCACGCGTTGGGGGCGCATCGTGGTCAATGGGCCGGCCGCGCTCGATCTGGAAATCAGCAAGGCGCGGCAGTACGCGGCGCTGGAAGCGGCTGGTATCCGCACGCCCCGGACCGTCATGGTGGCCGGCCGCGATCGG
This sequence comes from Acetobacteraceae bacterium, assembly GCA_009693865.1. Classification (GTDB taxonomy): domain Bacteria; phylum Pseudomonadota; class Alphaproteobacteria; order Acetobacterales; family Acetobacteraceae; genus Rhodopila. The sequence continues at coordinate 3,710 of SHWL01000159.1, forward strand.
ATTGTCGCGGCCGCGCAAACGCATTTTGGTGGCGAGCCGGTGATCCTCAAGCCCAATCGCGGCGGCAAGGGTCTCGGCGTTCAACTCTTTCACACGCTGGAAGGTTTGAAGGAGCATGTGGAGAGCGACCGCTACATCGAGCCGGTCGATGGCATCCAACTGCTTCAGGCCTATGTACGCGCCCTCCGCCCGGTGATCACGCGAGCGGAATTCACCGGCCGGCGCTTCACCTATGCCGTGGAGGTAGATACCAGTGAGGGGTTCGAACTGTGCCCGGCCGATATCTGTGTCATCGGTGAGATGGCCTGCCCGGTGGGAGAGGAGCCGGGGAGGCCCGCGCACAAATTCACCGTGGTGGACAGCGTTGACCCGGGTTTGATCGGCCGCCTCGAGGGTTTCCTCGAGCGGGCCGGGGTGGATGTCGCCGGCATCGAGTTCATCCTGGGTGCGGACGGCCAGCCACTGGTGTACGATGTGAACACCAACACCAACTACAATCCCGATGCGGAAGCCCGAGCGGGAATCGCTGGCACGCGGCGGTCGGGGATGGGGGCGCTTGCAGCCTATCTTGGGGATCGGCTGGCCCAGACCCGATCCTGCGCCGCCTGATTGCCGCTGTGGTCCAAGGTTAAAGGTCTCCGCGGCGCGTCGTGGCGTTTCCAGGACAGTGGCGTCGGTCGGGCGCCGTCAATGGACGGATCGCCGTCCGCCACCGCCCGGTGGGCCGCGGATCACGCCCGGCACCTGCCTGTTGTGTTCACAGGATTGCGGTACGGTCGTTGGTCCGACATGATACGGGTGTACTTGGCCATTTAACCGGGTATTGGGGAACTCCGCGCTTAAAGCCTGAACGGCTTCGCCCGGCCAGGCATGAGGCCGGAATCGACGCCGGAACGCTACCGCTGGGGGAATGACATTGGCAACGATCACCTGGACGGGCGCCGCGACCGGGTTCTGGGACGTTACCACGAATTGGTCATCCACGCCCGCACTGCCTGGGCCGATCGACACCGTTACCATCGACGTCGCGGGGACCGGAACGATCACCCACCGGTCGGGAATCAATACCGTCGTCAGCCTGGCGATTCCCGGCCTGAATGGTGGCACCGGTAATCTGGCGGTCACCGGCGGCGAGCTCACGGTCACGGGCACCTATGCCGGTACCGCGTATACCAGCATCTCCGGCTCCGGCACACTTGTTCTGTCAGGCCCATCGACCCTCAATACATTGACACTGTCGGCGGGAAGGTTGGCCGGTGCCGGAACGGTCGTGGTGTCCGGTCTTTCCGCGTTCTCGGGCGGCATGCAATCGGGCGCCGGCACGACGGTCGCGCAAGGCGGCGCGGTCCTGACCGGGACGGCCGGAAGCCTCGACGGCGGGCGTGTGCTGGAACTTCAGGGAAACAGCACGATCGAGGGTCCGGAATTCACCTTCGACCTGAACGGGGCGGATCCGGTCACCACCCTGTCCGAGCCCGGATCGGGCATCTTGCGAGTTGCCCAGGGCGCTCTGCTGGACGATCAGACGATCGGCGGCGGTTTCACCATGTTCGCCACCAGCCGGGTCGACCCGGATTTTGGCGCTGACGCTTTGTTCGACGTTCGCGGCACGTTCCGCCGGTCGGGGACCTCGTCACAAACCTATTTATTCAACCGGGTCAGCAACACCGGCACGATCGATGTGCGGACCGGCGCGCTCGATCTGGATCAGGTCACCGTCAATTCCGGCACCTTCCTGGTCGCTGCCGGGGCGTTACTGCGGGTCTACAGTTCATTCGTCAGCGGCGGCACGCTGACCGGCGGCTCCTACATCCTGACCGCCAACGGCACGGCGGACGCGCGCTTTGGCCTCGCCGCCACGGGCCTGGTTTCGAACGCCGCGACGATCCTGCTGGACGGGTCGCTGGCGGCGATGTTCGACAACCAGACCCCGGCGAACGATGCCTTGCTGACCTTCGCCGCGAACGCCGCGGCCGGGGCTTTCACGATCCAGAACGGCAACAATTTCACCGCGGCCGGGGGCTTCGCCAATGCCGGTGGCGTTCAGATCGGGCCGTCCAGCGCCTTCACCACGGCGGGAACCTTCACCAACACGGGATCGGCGCGATTGCGCGGCGGGACGCTGGCCGCGGCCGTCCTGACCAACGCGCTCGATCTGAACGGGTTCGGTCTGGTCAGTCCAGCGGTCGCCAACACCGGAACGGTGCGCGCGGCGGGCGGGGCGCTTACTCTGTCCAACGGAGTCACCGGTACCGCGGGTCTGGTACAAATCGACGCCGATGGCAGTCTGAGCCTGGGTGCCGCGAGCACCGCGGGGACGCTCGCGCATAACGGCGGTGTTCTGGCTTTGGGTGCCAACGCGATCACCGTCTCCGGCGATTATACCAACGCCGGCTTTGGGTCCGGCAACGCGTTCAACCGGCGCGCCAATGTTAGCGGCTCTGGCCAGATTCTGGCGGCAGGCGGGGTGACCGCGCGGCAAACCCTGTCCGGCGATACCGGCGCCACCACGACAGGCGACGCCGTGCTGGCCATGGGCAACATCCATGTTGGCTCCAACGTCTCCAAGCTCTTTCAGACCGGCAACATCGCCGCCGCTGGGCCAACTTTACGCGTCGCGCTGCAGACCGCGGCGAATGGCGGCAACATCACCGACTCGCGCCTCACCGGATCCGGCGTGTCCGAAGGTGCCAACGCCACGCTTGCCCCGGGAGCCTCGATCGACCGCACCGTCACCTTCAATGGCACCGGCGCGGGGGCTTTGACCGGGCAGAGCGTCCGTATTCTCAACAACTTCGATAATACCAACAGCCAGACCGTCAGCGTCACCGGCGCCGCTTATCGTTTCGCCGCGCCCAATGCGCACACACCCGAGCCGGTGACCTTCGCCAATCGCCATGTCGGCGACGGGGCATCGCAGATCCTGACCATCGGCAACATCGTGCCCGCCGATGGGTTTTCCGAGGCGCTGGACGCCACGATCGGCGGCGCCACCACTGGCATAACCGCGGCCGGAAGTTTTTCCCTGCTGGCGGCGGGGGCCACGAATGCCGCCGCGCTGGCGGTGGGACTGGACACCGCGACGGCGGGTTTGAAATCCGGCACCGCGACGATCGCGCTGACCTCCGACGGCACCGGCACCTCCGGATTGGGCCTGACCGTCCTGGCGGCCCAGACCGTCGCAGTCAGCGGTTCCGTTTGGCGCCTGGCCGCCGCGAGCGCACACACGCCCCAGCCGGTGGCGTTCGGCAGCCGCCACGTTGGCGACGTGGTGTCGCAGGCGCTGACGTTACAGAACACGGCGGCGGGCGACGGGTTTTCCGAAAACCTGAACGCCTTGGCCGCGGGTGCCACCGCCGGCATCACCGCGTCCGGAGCCTTCACCGGCCTTGCCGCGCAGGCCACCAACAACAGCGCGCTCACTGTTGGGCTGAACACCGCGGCGGCGGGTTTGAAATCCGGCACCGCGACGATCTCGCTGACCTCCGACGGCACTGGCACCTCCGGATTGGGTCTGACCACACTGCCGGACCAAACGGTCGATGTCAGCGGCACGGTCTATCGCCTCGCCGCCGCCAGCGCGCACACGCCCGAGCCGGTGGTTTTCGCCAACCGCCACGTTGGCGACGCGGCGTCGCAAACGCTGACGTTGCAAAACACCGCCGCCGCGGATGGGTTTTCCGAGGCGCTGAACGCCGCCGCGAGCAATGCCGCCGCCGGCATCACGGCGTCCGGATCGTTCACCGGGCTCGCCGCGCAAGGCACCAACAACAGCGCGTTGACGGTGGGATTGAACACCGCGACGGCCGGAGCGAAATCCGGGACGGCGACGATCGCCTTGACATCCGACGGCACCGGTACCTCCGGTCTGGGTTTGACCGGCATCGGCACGCAAACGGTCGCTGTCAGCGGGAACGTCTTTCGTCTCGCCACCGCCAGCGCGCACACGCCCGAGCCGGTGGCGTTCGGCAATGTCCATGTTGGCGACGCGGCGTCGCAAACGCTGATGTTGCAAAACACCGCCGCCGCGGATGGGTTTTCCGAGGCGCTGAACGCCGCCGCGGGCAATGCCGCCGCCGGCATCACGGCGTCCGGATCGTTCACCGGGCTCGCCGCGCAAGGCACCAACAACAGCGCGTTGACGGTGGGATTGAACACCGCGACGGCCGGAGCGAAATCCGGGACGGCGACGATCACCTTGACATCCGACGGCGCCGGTACCTCCGGTCTGGGTTTGACCGGCATCGGCACGCAAACGGTCGATGTCAGCGGCACGGTCTATCGCCTCGCCACCGCCAGCGCGCACACGCCCGAGCCGGTGGTTTTCGCCAACCGCCACGTTGGCGACGCGGCGTCGCAAACGCTGACGTTGCAAAACACCGCCGCCGCGGATGGGTTTTCCGAGGCGCTTAACGCCGCCGCGAGCAATGCCGCCGCCGGCATCACGGCGTCCGGATCGTTCACCGGGCTCGCCGCGCAAGGCACCAACAACAGCGCGTTGACGGTGGGATTGAACACCGCGACGGCCGGAGCGAAATCCGGGACCGCGACGATCGCCTTGACATCCGACGGCACCGGTACCTCCGGTCTGGGTTTGACCGGCATCGGCACGCAAACGGTCGCTGTCAGCGGGAACGTCTTTCGTCTCGCCACCGCCAGCGCGCATTCGCCGGAGCCGGTGGCGTTCGGCAATGTCCATGTTGGCGACAGCGTGTCACGGGCTCTCACACTACAGAACACCGCCGCGGCCGATGGGTTCTCCGAGGCGTTGAACGCCACGATCGGCGGCGCCACCACCGGCATTACCGCGGCCGGGTCGTTCACCGGGCTCGCCGCGCAGGCGAGTAACAACTCGGCCCTGAGTGTCGGGTTGAACACCGCCGCGCGGGGCATCAAATCCGGAACCGCGACGATCGGCCTGACCTCGGACGGCACGGGCACGTCGGCGCTTGGTTTGACCGGCATCGGCACGCAAACGGCCGCTGTCAGCGGCACGGTCTTCGCCCTCGCCGCGCCCTCGGTCACGACGGTGTTGAATTTCGGCGCGGCGAGGGTTGGGGACGCCCCGATCGGCCTTGGCGCCACGCTGAACAACGGCCTGGCGGGCGGTTTTCAGGAAAGCCTTGGCTATCAGATCGGCGCGGTCAACCCCGCTGGCGGGTTCGGTATCAATGGCGCCACGGACGGGACCATCGCCGCGGGGACCAGCGCATCGCTGACGTTCGACCTGACCACGGGAACGGCGGGCGATTTCACCGGCGCGGCCGCCGGTCTGGGTCTGACCTCCCTTGGCACCGGCACCAGCGGCCTGGCCGACACGGCGTTGAGCGGCCAGACCATCACGCTGAATGGGAAAGTCTACGCCACGGCGATCGCGCAAACCGGCACGGCGGCGGTGAATTTTGGCTTCGTTCATGCCGGTGACGCCAGCAGCCGGAACGTTACGGTCACGAACACCGCCACCGGAGCGCTGACCGACGTTCTGATCGGCGCGTTTGGCACGATTTCCCCTGGATTCACTGGCTCTGGCTCATTGGGCGCGGGCCTCACCGCCGCCGCGACCGGCACGCTGACGGTTTCGTTGGATACCAGTATCGCGCGAATATTGTCTGGCACGGCGGGTTTCGCCTTGTTCAGCCGCGATACGGACCTGGCGGACGTGGCCGTCAGCCATTCGCCACTGAACCTGAGCGGCACCGTCAACAACTTCGCCATTGCCGCGATCGAGCAATCTTCCGGCCCAGGAACCTTCGGCGTGGCCGGACTTGCCTATACGCTCGACTTTGGAATTGTCACGATCGGCACGGGCACGCTGACCGCTTCGTTGGCGGTGCGTAACGCCGCCGCCGGACCGGCCGACGTATTGGGCGGCAGTTTCGCGGTCAGCGGCAGCGGCTTTGGCCTGGCCGGATTCGATCCTTTCTCGGCCCTGGCCGCCGGCTCCGCGTTTGGCGGCCTGTCCGTCAGCCTCAATCCGTCAACCCTTGGCGTCTTCACTCAAACAGTCACGCTGAGCGCGACCGGGGCCAACGCCAGCGGATTCTCGGGCGCGCTGGCGCCGGAAACCCTGACGATCACCGGAACCGTGGCCTGTTTCGCGGCGGGAACGCGGATCGCGACGGAGGACGGCCCGGTCGCGGTTGAAAATCTGGCGGCCGGTGACCGGCTGGTTACGCGGCTTGGCGGGGATGGACGGATCGTATGGATCGGACAACGGACCGTGGATTGCGCCCGGCATCCGAACCCTGAATTGGTTTGGCCGGTTCGCGTGAAGCGGGAGGCGTTCGGGAAGGCCACGCCGGCGCGGGACCTGTATCTGTCGCCGGATCACGCCATTTATATCGATGATGTCCTGATCCCCGTCAGGCACTTGGTCAATGGAACAACGATCCGTCAAACAAAGCGGAAAACCGTGACATATTTCCATGTCGAATTGCCGCTTCACTCTGTCATCCTGGCCGAGGGTTTGACCACCGAAAGCTATCTGGACACCGGTGACCGCGCCCGGTTTATCAATGGCGCCGCCGTAGCGACGCTTCATCCCGATTTCTCAGCCCGTGCCTGGGAGATGAAAGGCTGCGCCGAACTGGTGCAGACGGGTCCGGCGTTGGAACGGATCCGGCGGCGTCTGGCCGCCGCCGCGATTTCACGCGGTGGCGACCGGCCTTTCCGGCACCGCCTTGCCCACGGAACGGCGGCTGAGCAGCTTGTCCATCGCCTCACGGAAGTGGCGTAGTGGAACGCGGGGGGAAGTCATCGGCCCCGATCCTGAGCGGCACAAGGTGGTGGGTTGGCGGACAGCGCCTGGTCATCGTGCCCGCGCTCAATCTGCGGCAATTCTCATTGTGGCGCTGACGCTTGCTTTTTCGTCATCCTCCGGCGTGACCGGAGGATCGGTAGCGGCACATATCCGCGTATAATAGCGCCGGAAAGCAAGGCGTGGTGCCGCTCCGGATCCTCCGGTCGCGCCGGAGGATGACGATTTGGGAGAGGTC
>SHWL01000160.1 GCA_009693865.1 Acetobacteraceae bacterium
CGCCAATTTCACGGATTTCGGCCGCGCGATGCTGACTTTCTTGCGCGAAGAGGTGCCCGAAAAGTGGCAGACCTACTGCGATGAGGTCACCGATAATTTCAGGATCATCGATCCCACGGATTTTCGGATTCTTGCGTGAGCAGGGTATACCGTTTAATCAACTGGAATCTTCGCATGAACGCGTCGACTTTGGCCCATTCCGCCTCAGTCATCGCGCTGGTCCAATCGTCGTCCCCCGTCGCCGCTGAAATCTGGCTTTCGTCGGAGATTTGCGCCGGATGATTCCGCGTAAAATCGCCGCTGCGGAGGTCCACGGTGACGAACGGCTCGATCAGCCGCACTTCCGGGCGGGACCAGTACCGCCGCATATCCGTCCAGCCGATGCGATAGGGGTTGGCCCAGATGGAGTCGGCGCGCACGTAAATATGTTGCGATGAGGAACAGCAGAAATTGCCCACGCCCAGTCGGGCCGCGGTGCGCGCCACGGTCCAGACCGCGCCTGGCTTGCGTTCCTCAGGCGGCCCGGCCAGCGATTTGCCCGCGTCGTCAACGAAATTGAACATGTCCGCGTCGACGGAACACAGTGCCAACAGCCAGGTTTGTTCCGGCTTATGGCGGGCGATGAGACCGCGCAGAAAACCTGGCTCGCCGCACAGCGGGGAATCGTTAAGGTCGATGATCAACGATCCTTCGGCCTCGATCACCAGAATGGCGTCCTGGTTGATGTTGTCGATACACATGACACGGACGTCCGGCGCCAATGTGTGCCAGGCTCGGTACGCCATGATCGTGACCTCGAAGCCTCGATCCCGAAGGTTGTTGTAGATATCTTTGTCGTAATGGTCGGGCAGCAGCACTTTTTTGCCCGCGGGCAACATTCCCAGCGATTGATCGTGCAGGTGATCCGGATGCCCGTGCGAAATCCAGATATATTCGGCACTGGTCATGTTCCGGATCTGCTGGTCCGACAGCGGGTGATCCAGCGCCCAACTGCCGAAATAGCAGGTGCCGGTCAGCCAGGGGTCGGTCGCCAGCAAAGGCTTGCCATCGGCGAAAACCATGACGCTGGCGTTACCGAGAGTTTCGAATTGCACACTCATTCAGCAGATCCGGGCAGCCGGTTGACAACAGGGCATGTATGGGTTCGCCAGATGGTTTGCAAGGCGAAGGTGAGCCTCGCCGCGGACGACAACACAGCCGGTCATCGCGCCAGGAATCCGGCGCGCGCCGCCACGACAACCACCATCATCGCGCCGGTGATCGCCCAACTCACCCAGTCGCGCGCCGCGTAAAGAATGGGATCGTGATGCATGTAGCCTCGCGACGTGGACAGCCACATGCGGCAGTTCCACAGCAGAACCAGCGGGACAATGCCCCAAAGCAGTCCGGGGGATGCGAAGCGGCCGGCGGTGGTCTCGTTCTGCACGAACAGCGCGAGCACCAGGCTGGAGGCGAAGGCCGAACAGACCCCGAAAAGCTGGAGGATCGCCAGGTCTCCCGGCGCGTAGCCACGGCCGGAAATCGTCCCCGCGGAACGTTCCGCGCTGTCCTTCACCTCCGCCACGCGTTTGACCAGTGCGAGGCTCAGGAACAGAAAACTCGCGAATGCGAGCAGCCACAGCGACAGCGTGTGCCCGGTCGCCTCGCCGCCGCCGATCAGCCGCACGGTGTAGAGGCCTGTCAGGGCAAACACATCGATGAGCGGCTCCCGCTTGAGCCGCAGCGAATACGCGATCGAGATGACCGCGTAGGCGAGCACGATGGCCAGTATCCCGGCCGCGCAGGCCAGCGCGGAGCCGGCCGCCAGCAGCAGCACGAACAGCGCGAGGCCTGCTGGCAATGGCGCGGTCCCCGCGGCGAAGGGGCGGAATCGCTTCCGCGGGTGAGCCCTGTCGGCGGCGAGGTCCAGCAGATCGTTGATCAGATAGATCGACGAGGCCGTCGCGCTGAACGCCAAAAAGGCCAAAATCCCGCCAATCCAACTGGCTCGGTCGGCCATCGCGTCGGCGGTGAAAATCGGCACGAAAACCAGAATGTTTTTCATCCACTGATGCGGCCGTATGGCTCGGACCAGCGCGCTCGCGAGCGGCGGCTGGTCGTCGATGGCATATTCCACCCGTCCATCGGCCCGGACCTTCGCCGCCACTCCGGATGCCACGTTCACCAGCACCGCCGCCGCCGCGTGCCGCCACACAGCGAGATCGGCCCGCGAATCGCCCGCATAGACGAAACCGCCTTCGCCGAATCGCGCGACCAGCGCCTCCGCCTTGGCGCGTCCTTTCAGGTTGCGCGTCGCGGTCGAGGCCAGCACTTCATCGAACAGGTTCAGATGGCCGGCGATGGCACAGGCGACGGTCTCGTTGGCGGCTGTCGTCAGCACGATGCGGCGCCCCTTTGCCCGCTCGGCCCGGATATAGTCCAGCAGCGTCCCATTGTACGGCAGCAATTCCGGGTCGGCCTTGGTCTCTGCTGCCACCACGGCTTTGAGTCCCGCCCGGCCTCTGGCGAGCCCGCGGAGGATCGTGCCGAACCTCATGCGGCCCAGAAGCGCGATCAGCCCTTCCACCAATGTGTCGGTGCGGACCAGTGTGCCATCGAGATCGACGCATAACGGTAACAATTCAGCGCTCGCGGCAAGGGGCGCGGCAGGCTCCGCGGTAATACTCACGGGAGAATACGGCGGACGATTGTCATTCACGCCTCTCGCGGAAGCGGCCCAATGCCGCCGCCGGTGTTTGCATTGGAAGGCACCCAATTTACAACCGGGATCTTACGGATTTGTAACACGCTTGCGGTTTTGTGCGAACGTTGGCGTCCGGTCATGACTCCCGCCGTCGCGCCGGGCTGGTCGCGTCAGGCGCGTGTCGCCTCCGGTCGAAACCGCACGCCCGCGCGCGCCAGTCCCCCGCCAAGCCCGATCGGTGTCCCGTCAGCGCGCCAGCAAGCCGCGCCCTCCAGCGTGCCGTCGCCGTGGAACTGGATCGCGCTCATGCCACCCGCGACGTTGCCGACCCGCGCCACCGGATGGCCGCGATCCCCCAGCGCCTGGAACACCGCGGGAGGAAACCCGGCCTCGAGTTCCAGTTGGTGGCCCTGGGTCCAGACGCGGGGCGCCTCCACGGCTTCCTGTACGGTCATTCCGTGATCGATCAGATTGGACAGCGCCTGCATCACCGAGGGGAAGATGCGCAGCCCGCCAGGCAAACCCAGGGCGAATGCGGGCTTGCCGTCGCGCAGGACGATGACGGGAGACATGGACGAGGTCACTCGCTTGCCAGGCGCGATGGAACTCGCCCGCCCGGGGCGCGGATCGAAGACGAACATGTAGTTGTTGGGGATCATGCCCGTGCCAGGCACGATATAGCGCGCGCCGAACAAACTGTTGATGGTTTGGGTGCTGGCGACAATGTTGCCCATGCCGTCGGCGATCGTGAGATGAGTCGTGTGCGCGCCGCCATCGCCGGGCGAGACTTCCGCGCTCCACGTCTGGGCTTTACCCATGTCGATCCTGGCGCGCCGGCTGGCGGCATAGGCCTTGTCGAGTAGTTTCTCGACCGGGACTTTCACGAACGCCGGGTCCGCGGTCGCGGCGGCGCGGTCGGCGAAGGCAATCTTCAACACCTCGGCCAGCAGATGCACCGTGTCGGGCGAACCGAAACCAAGCGCGCCAATGTCGTAACCTTCCAGAATGTTCAGCATTTGCACGATGTGCAGCGGTCCCGATGAGGGCGGCGGCGGACCCACGATCTCGAATCCTCGATAGGTGCCCCGGATCGGCTCCCGCGCGATGGTGCGATAGCCGGTCAGGTCCTCCTGGACGATATAACCGCCGGCCTTCGCCATATGCTCGACGTAGTGGCGGCCGAGCGAACCGCTATACAGGATCGGCGGCCCCTCTTTCACGATGGACCGTAACGTTTCGGCGTAATCCCCGGTCACCAGCCGCGCGCCCGGCTGGATCGGCGCTCCATCGGGCAGATACAGCTTTGAAATCTCCGCATCTCGCGCCATGTCCTGGGCGCAATCGGTGACGCATTCGCTGAGATACGGCGTGACCGGGAAACCGCGCGAGGCATGGCGGATCGCCGGCTCCATGACATCGGCGCGCGAAAAAGTGCCGAAGCGCGACAACGCCTCGCACCAACCCATCAGATTGCCTGGCGAGGCGACCGAGGTTGGGCCGACGGCGTTCTTCCGGCCGATCGTGTCCATCGCCCCCGGAATGGCGTGCGGGTCGGGGGTGTAGGTGGTGGGACCAGTGGCAAGCGGTGCCATGCTCTGATTGTCGATGACGATGTGAGAGCCGTCGGCGAGGCGGATATGTGCCATGCCGCCACCCAGAACGCCTGTCATCATGGGCTCGACGACCGAGAGGGTGAAGAAAGCAGCGATCGCGGCGTCGATGGCGTTGCCGCCCGCCGCGAGCATTTCCACGCCCGCCGCGGAGGCCAGGGGATGGTTGGTGACGACCATGCCCCGGCGGCCGGTGGTGGGGTGTTTCTCGGTTTGGAAGGTGGCGCCGGCGCGGTCGCGCCAGGGTTGGGTTGGCATGGTGGGTGTTCCTATTGGACGTTGAGCGGGACGATGGCGCGGTGAGGCGACGTTGGAAAGGTTCCAGCGCGCCAGGCTCGCTGGTCGTCGCGAAGACAGCGGACAACGATCTGGTTGAATTGGCTCGCGTCGACATTCGTGTGGTTTGGCCTCGCCGCACTTGATATCCGGGTGGACCAGGGGCAATTAATTCCCCTGACGACGCTGGGCGATAAGGGAAAGCCTCCATGGTCGAAGTCACTTCGACGGAAGCGCAGCGCAATTTTGGGCTATATCGCGAATTGGCCGAAGGCGCCCATGCCGCGTCCGAGCCGGTAACCGTCCTCCATGGCGATAAACCCTCCGTCGTGATCCTTTCGGCGGCCGGGTTCGCGCGCCTGAAGCAACGCGACAAGCGATCGATGGCAACCGAGGATCTGCCGGAATGGCTGGTGGACCAGATCGCGGCCTCGGAGATGGATCCTCGGTTCTCATATCTCGATGAGGCCTGATAGGTGCCTCTCCCCGAGCTGACGCCCGGTCTGGTGGTTCGTTACGAATATCCTTGGCACCGGCGGCCGGAACGTTCCGGCCGCCGATAAGGAACGCCCAGCCTGCGTTGTGGCGACCTTCCGGCGCCAGGGCCGGGCAGGCGATTTCGTGATTTACCTGCCCATTTCCCGTACACCGCCGCCGGCGGACCAGGAGCGCATCGAGCTTCCCGCCAGCGTGAAGGTAAAAGCCGGTCTGGATTCCGCTCCGCAATGGGTTCTGGTGTCCGAGTGCAATCTGGACACCTGGCCATTCGATCTACGCGCGCTCCCGAATCAGCCAGAGATGTTCCATTATGGGCATCTGCCATCAGGCATGTTCCGGATAATTCGGGACAGATTCGTGGAACGGTATCGCGTCAGGCGTATCAGGTTGGTGAACCGCGGCGACGAATGAACGCGCCGCGTCGCCGTTACAACAACCCCGTCCCCGCCCTCGCGCAATCCTCATCCTCCTGCGCGGTGCCGCCGCCGACCCCGCAAGCGCCCTCAAGGATGCCATTGCGAAATATTGGGACGGCGCCCTGGCCCATGATCATGTGGCCGCCCTCGGCCTCGGCGATCCCTCGCGGAGTGGGGTGGTTCGCGCGTTCGGACAACTCGCCGCTGGGACGGCCGAACGCGGCGGAGGCGACGGCTTTGCCCTGGCTGCCATAAACGCCCGCCCAGATGGCGCGATCCATGCGCTGGAAGGCGATCAGGCGGCCACCCGCGTCGCAGACCGCGACGTTGATCAGAATATTGAGCCCCTTGGCTTTCGCGATCGCGCCCTGGGCGATCCGATTGGCTTCTTCGAGAGAGAGCGGCATGATTGGAATCCTTGAGTTGGTGTTTTCGAAACGCGGCGAGCGCCGCGATGGATACGATATCTCAAGCTGGTTCGATTGTATCTCCCAGGCAATCGAGGGAGCGCCTCTACGTCCCAATCCCGCCCAGAGCCAGATTCTTCACCTCCAGATAATCCTCGATCCCGTACTTGGATCCCTCGCGCCCCGGTCCCGACTGTTTCACGCCTCCGAACGTCGCCTCGGCGGTCGAGATGATCCCTTCGTTGATCCCAACGATCCCGTATTCCAACGCCTCCGCCACGCGGAAGACCCGCCCCATGTCGCGGGCGTAAAAATACGAGGCCAGACCGAAATCGGTATCGTTCGCCATCCGGATTGCTTCTTCTTCGGTCTTGAACCGGAACAACGGCGCGACCGGGTCGAACGTCTCTTCCCGGAAAATCAACGCGCCCGAGGGCACGTTCGCCAGGATCGTCGGTTCGAAGAAATTGCCGCCAAGGCGGTGCCGTTTCCCACCTGTGACGATCGAGGCGCCGTGCCGTAGCGCGTCGGCGATATGTTCCTCAACCTTCGCCACGGCGTCGGCGTTAATCAGCGGTCCCTGCGACACGCCGTCTTCCTGCCGTTGCCGACTTTTATTGCCTCGACCGCGGCTTTCAGCTTCTGGGCGAATGCTTCGAACACGCCGTCCCGCACCAGCAGGCGGTTGGCGCAAACGCAGGTCTGGCCGGTGTCGCGGTATTTGCTGGCCATCGCGCCAAGCACCGCGGCGTCCAGATCGGCGTCGTCGAACACGATGAACGGCGCGTTCCCTCCCAGTTCCATGCTGGTTTTTTTGATGGTCGGCGCACACATGGCCAGCAACTTCGCGCCGACCTCGGTGGAGCCGGTGAACGACAATTTTCGAACTTTCGGGTTCGACGTCAGTTCTTCGTCCATCGGGCCGGAGGGGCCGGTCAGCACATTGCACACGCCCGCCGGCATGCCCGCGCGTTCCGCCAGCACCGCCAGCGCCAGGGCCGAGAACGGTGTCTGGCTCGCGGGCCGGATGACGCCAGTGCAGCCTGCGGCCCAGCCGGGACCGGCTTTCCGGGTGATCATGGCGGAGGGGAAATTCCAGGGCGTGATCGCCGCGAAAACACCGGTCGGTTCCTTCAACACCAGGATGCGGCGGCCGCGGGCATTTTATGGACGCTTTTGGCGCCTATGTCAGGGATGGGCCGGAACGAGCACCATGCCGCTGGGATGAGATCGGCGCCGAACTTGCTTGCTTCGATCCGTGGGTCCGCTTACTGAATCCGGCAGCGAGTTGAGGGAACCGGACGATGGCACCTGGTGAGACAGACCTCCTGACCCACAATCCATGGGTCGCCCGCCGCGCTCTGACCGTGGCTGAATATCACCGTATGGGCGAGGCAGGCATTCTGACCAAGGACGATCGCGTCGAGCTCATTGAGGGGCAACTCATTGCCATGTCACCCATCGGCAGCGCGCATTCAGGTACCGTGAACACGCTCACCCGCCTGCTCGTCCAGGTCGTCGGTGACCGGGGTGTCGTGGCGGTGCAAAATCCGGTTCAGCTTGACGATCGGAACGAACCGCAACCCGACTTCAGCGTGTTGAAGCCGAGGGAAGACGACTACAGCCTCGCGACGCCGCGTCCGGCCGATGTGCTGCTGCTCATTGAGGTGGCGGATTCCAGCCTGGCCTATGATCGCGGCTTTAAAAAATCACTTTATGCCCAGCACGGCGTCGCGGAATTCTGGATCGTGGACCTCGTGGCAAGGGACGTGGAAGTTTGCGGGGCGCCGGAAGGCGGGCATTACACGTTGGTTTCGCGGGTTGACCGGCAGGGCATCCTGGAGCCCCGGCTCCTGCCGGGAGCGGCGATTTCGGCCGCGGCTTTCTTGAGATAGGGTCTACCATCATATCGTTGGCTCCAGGCGGGGCGGCCCCGGAGGGCCGGAGTTGCCGTGTGTGCGACAACCGGCATGGTCTTGCCTGGCGGCGTGACAGACCAGCCGGCGCCGCCCGGTCCGCCGCACCCCCCAACACCCCAGACACCTCCAGCCCGCCCGCGAGCGTCGGCCCGAGTACCGCCAGCAACGGCGGCATTCCCGGCAGCGCCGTGTCAATCACCGCCACCTGGGCCAGCACCGTCAGGTCCGTCGTTGACCATCCCGCGAAATCCGTGAACGGAAACCGGCCCTCGACGATGCCGCGACCGTCGTGTTAGCTCGTGCACAAGCAAATCTCGCCCACAATCCCCGTGAGGCCGCATGGTTCCCCGTTACAGCCGCCCGGAGATGGCCGGAATCTGGTCCCCGGAAAACCGGTATCGCATTTGGTTCGAGATCGAGGCGCTGGCCGCTGAAGGCATGGCCCGCGCCGGCGCCATCCCGGAATCCGCCGCGCGAAACATCCGCGAAAAAGGTGCCCCGGCACTCGCCGCGATCGGTCCGTCCGATATCGAGAAAATTGACGCGATCGAGCGTGAAACCCGCCACGACGTCATCGCTTTCCTGACCTGGCTCGCGGAGTCGGTCGGACCCGACAGCCGTTTCGTGCATCTGGGCATGACCAGTTCCGACGTTCTGGATACCTGCCTGTCGGTGCAATTGGCCCAGGCCACCGATCTGCTGCTGCAGGACATGGACGCCGTGCTGGGGGCGCTGAAGAAGCGCGCGCTCGAGCACAAATATACGATGACCATCGGCCGCAGCCACGGCATCCACGCCGAGCCCACGACCTTTGGTTTGAAACTCGCGGGTCATTACGCTGAGTTCGACCGTGGCCGGACTCGCCTGCTCGCCGCGCGTGAGGAAATCGCCGTGGCCGCGATCAGTGGCGCGGTCGGCACGTTCGCGCATCTCGACCCCTCGGTGGAGGAATTCGTCGCCGCCCGCCTTGGCTTGAAACCCGAGTCGGTGTCGACCCAGATCATCCCCCGCGATCGTCACGCGGCCTTCTTCGCGACGTTGGGCGTCATCGCCTGCGCCATCGAACGTCTCGCGACTGAGGTGCGGCATTTGCAGCGTTCCGAAGTGCGCGAGGCCGAGGAGTTTTTCCATCCGGGACAGAAGGGCTCCTCCGCGATGCCGCATAAGCGGAACCCGGTGTTGAGCGAGAACCTGACCGGCCTGGCCCGCATCGTCCGCTCCGCGGTCATCCCGGCGATGGAAAATGTCACGTTATGGCATGAGCGCGACATCAGCCATTCCAGCGTCGAGCGCGCGATCGGGCCGGATGCGACCGTGACACTGGATTTCGCGTTGATGCGTCTGGCGGGCATGATGGACCGGCTGCTGGTTTACCCGGATCGCATGCGGGCCAATCTGGATAGTCTTGGCGGCGTGGTTTATTCCGGGGAAGTATTGTTGGTGCTGGCACGGTCGGGGATATCCCGCGAGGATGCCTATTCGATCACGCAACGTTGCGCGATGGCGACGTGGACGAAACTTGGCACGCCGGAGGGGCGTTCATTCCGCGAAAACCTGGCGGCCGATCCGGACGTGACCGGGTGCGTGTCCGCGGCGGAACTGGACGCGGCGTTCGATCCCGGGTTGCACACGCGATCGGTGGACCGGATTTTTGGAAGGGTGTTTGGGGAGGGACGATGAGCTGAACGTCCGATCAACCCTTAAGAAGTCGACGAAGTGTATCGCGCAGATTGCGCTTTTCGGGGGCGTCAAGCCACCTCCCCATTTTCCTGGCCGCGAACTGGAGCAATTGGCGATCATGATCCGCTGGGATGTTCCGATCCAATTCCAAGTCGCCGGAAAGCGTCTGAAGCTGATCCGCACCGAGCGTCCCGATATATCCGGTAGCGCAATCCTCGACTTCTGGAGTAGGGTTGCCTGCCGATAACAGCCCGTCAGGCATGGCGACTACATTCAGTTCATGCATCAACGGAAGCTTGAGGGGTAACAACACAGGCACAACGGTCAGGAATGTGGAAATAGTGTCCCGGTCCCACTCAATCAGCGTATCAGCCTCTTGCCGGAGCTGTTTGGATTGCGACCCTCGTGCTGGAGTGATTCCGAGGACGTGGACGCGAACCCCGTAGCTTTGTGCAATCTGAACGCCAATGCGAGTATCTTCGTCGCCTGTCACGATCAACGCGTCAGCAAAGGCACGATTGCGCGCGAGATCGATTAAATCTGTTACAATAAGACTATCGACTCCCTTCTGCTGTCCCTGGCTGTTCATGGCCCCAAGGCGTAATTTTACGTTTGGCCAGTCGGCGACAATCTCTTGCTGTCGTGTGAGCCCGCCGGGACCCATTGCATCATACCAATATATGCGTAGGAGAGCCGCGCCTTCGGATTGCTCAATCGCAGCCTGTTTCAATTTATTGATGACAATGTCTCCCACGAGCAAACAAGATGTGCGAGGTTGCTTACTGCCGCACAATGCCGTGGAGCCTTGCGCAAACAGGTACCCCGCGTCGACGAAAACGGCAATTCTTCTCATGCGTGGCTCGCTGAAAATAATAAGGGCGCCCGCAGGCGCCCTCGTAGGTCGAAGAGGCCATATAAAGGTAGCGGCCCCCTGATGGCCAGAAACGTAAGAGCAGGGTTTGGTATTGTCAACCACTATTGTCCGGTCAATAGCTGAATAAATTCAATTGGTTATCGTCCATGACGTGTTCGGAACTGTCAGCTGTTTGAGAAATCACAGATTCTATCGAGGCCTTTTCAAATACTGTCACCGAAAACACCTGCATCAATGTGTAGAGGG
>SHWL01000015.1 GCA_009693865.1 Acetobacteraceae bacterium
TGCACAACCCGGAAGCCGGACTCGCCATCCGTGTGGACAGACAAATAGGGGTAATGATCAGCCAACCGTTCTGACATTCGCTGGCCTTAAGGACCGTCAGATTGGCGGCGCCCCAACGCGGTCGGCAATTTGTTCGGGAATCGTGGACGCACCTCCTGTCTTGCGCGACCGCCCGCCCCCGTTATAACTGACCCCATGGAAGGAACATTACCGGAACCTTTCCAGGGTTGGTTCGCCGCGCGTGGCTGGCTTCCCCGGCCGCACCAGCTTGCCATGCTGGCGGCGGCACGCGGCGGCGAAAGTGTGCTGCTGATCGCCCCAACCGGCGGCGGCAAGACGCTGGCCGGATTCTTGCCCAGTTTGGTGGATCTGACCGAAACGCCACGGCAGGGACTCCATACGTTATATGTGAGTCCGCTGAAGGCACTCGCCACCGACATCGCCCGCAACCTGATGGCGCCCGTGACGGATATGGCGCTGCCGATTCAGATCGAGACGCGAACCGGAGATACACCAGCCAGCCGTCGTGCCAGGCAAAAAGCCGCGCCGCCGCACCTCCTGCTCACGACGCCCGAAAGCCTCGCGGTTCTCATCGCTTCCCCCGAGGCAGGCGCGCTCTTCGGGCCGCTGTCGGCGATTGTCATGGACGAGGTGCATGCCCTGGCGGGGACCAAACGCGGCGACCAATTGGCGCTGTGCGCCGCGCGGCTGGCCGTTCTGGCACCAGGCCTGCGGCGGATCGGTTTGTCGGCGACGGTGGCGCATCCCGAGGCGATCCGGGCGTTCACCGGCGCGGACCGGATCATCTCGGTCTCGGATGGCGCGCCGCCTGACATATCCATGATGTTGCCGGCGGGGCGGCTGTCCTGGGGCGGGCATATGGGGTTGGAGGCGGCGCCTCAGATCATGGGCCGGATCCGCGAGGCCCACATGACGATCGTCTTCGTCAACACGCGGGCGCAGGCCGAGCTTATGTTCCAGGCGCTGTGGAAACTGAACGATCCGATGCTAATGATCGGCCTGCATCACGGCAGCCTGGAAATCGAACAACGCCGCAAGGTCGAAGCGGCGATGGCGGCGGGCCGTCTACGCGCGGTCGTTGCCACATCGTCGCTGGATCTGGGGATCGACTGGGGCGGCATCGATCAGGTGATCCAGGCCGGCGCGCCCAAGGGTGTGTCCCGCCTGTTGCAACGCGTGGGCCGTGCCAATCACCGAATGGATGAGGCCAGTCAGGCGATCCTCGTGCCGGCAAACCGGTTCGAGGTGCTGGAATGCGAGGCCGCGATCCAGGGAGTGGCCGCGGGAGAACTGGACGGCGATCCGCCCAGACCGGGCGGTTTGGATGTCCTCGCGCAACATTTGCTTGGCTTGGCCTGCGCCGCGCCCTTTCACCCCGACGATGTTTACACCGAAGTACTCAACGCCGCCCCGTACGCGGATTTGACCCGCCAGGATTTCGACGACGTATTAGGCTTTGTCGAAAACGGTGGTTACGCACTCGAAGTTTACGAACAGTGGAAAAAATTGTTCCGTGATAGTCTGGGTCTGGTGCACGTCCGATCGCCCCAGGTCGCGCGTCGGCACAGAATGAATATCGGCACGATCGTGGAAGCGCCTTTGCTGAAGGTCAGACTAACCGGCCGCCGCAGCGGGTTCGGCATCGTCCTGGGAGAGCTTGAGGAATATTTCGCCGGCCTGCTGCGGCCGAATGATACATTCATGTTCGCGGGCCGTTTGTTGCGATTTCTGCGCATTCGGGAGATGTCCGTCGAATGCATGGAAGGTGGCGATGGGGAGCCGATGGTTCCCGCCTATGAGGGCGGCCGCCTTCCATTGACCACCAACCTCGCGGACCGCGTCCGCGCCCTGCTGCGCACGCCATCGCGCTGGGATGCTTTCCCCGAACCGGTACGGGAGTGGCTGGAACTGCAACGCGCGGTCTCCCGATTGCCGGGCCGGAACGATCTGCTGATCGAGACGTTTCCTCGCGGCGATCGCTGGTATCTCGTCGCCTACTGTTTTGAGGGGCGTAATGCCCATCAAACGCTTGGCATGCTGGTAACGAAACGCATGGAGCGTGCCGGGTTCGCGCCACTTGGTTTCGTCGCCACCGACTACGTCATCGGCATTTGGTCCGCGAACCGGCCCCACAATGTCGCGGCATTGTTCGACCAGGACATGCTGGGTGACGATCTGGAGGAGTGGATGGCCGACAGCTCCATGTTGAAACGAACTTTCCGACGTGCCGCGGTCATCGCTGGCCTGATCGAGCGGCACCATCCCGGCGCCGAAAAGTCGCGGCGGCAGGTCACGGTCAACAGCGATCTGATTTACGATGTGCTGCGAAAACATCAACCGGATCATATTCTGCTGCGTGCCACGCGCGCCGACGCCGCTTCCGGGTTGATCGATCTGAATCGCGTCGCCGGCATGCTGGCGCGGGTCAAGGGACGGGTCGTGCACATGGTTTTATCCCGGGTTTCTCCGCTCGCGGTGCCCATCCTGCTTGAAATCGGCCGGGAGAATGTGCGAGCCGGAGACACCGAGGAAGCAATGCTGGCGGAAGCCGAGGCGATCGTCGCGGAAGCAGTGGGTGAACGCGATCCGCGGCCGGTGAAAAGCCGCGCGGCCGCACGGCGGAGGCCGGCGCAAACGTCGTTGTTCAACGCGTGACGGCGGCACCGGTTCATCTGGCCGGAGAACGGCTGATGCTGGATCCGGGGGGTGGATTGTTTTGGCCGGAGATGGGTTTGCTCGCCGTTTCCGACCTGCATTTGGAGAAGGGGTCGTCGCAGGCGCGAAGGGGCAGTTTGTTACCGCCCTGGGACACGCACGCGACACTGGACCGGCTCGGATTCTTGTTGCGGCGATGGAAGCCGAGAATCGTCGTGACTCTGGGAGATTCGTTCCACGACCAGGAGGCCGCCGGCCGGCTGCCGAAAAGCGAGCTGGCGAGGCTGAACGCGATGACCGAGGCGCACCGTTTCATGTGGGTCCTGGGCAACCATGATCCGCATCCGCCGAACGGGATCGGCGGCCAGTTCGTCCAGGAATTCGTGACGCACCCGATTTTGTTCCGGCATGAAGCGGTGGCGCGGGCGGACGCGGGGGAAATCGTTGGCCATCATCATCCGAAAGCAACGATCCCCGCGCGTGGCGGCAGTGTCAGCCGGCCGTGTTTCGTCACGGACTCCCGACGGCTGATGATGCCGGCATTTGGCGCCTATACCGGTGGCCTGGATGTGCGGGATGCCGCGATCGCGCGGCTGTTTCCCCGTGGTGGCCGCGTGTTCCTGCTAGGCCGCGATCGGTTGTTCAGTTTCACGATCGGGCAATTGGCGGTATGAGGACTATACGACCGATGCGGGCGGAAATTCCGGTTTGCGTTTTTCCAGATGCGCGGCGAGGCCTTCCTTCACCTCCGGCCCGGTAAAGCCCAGGAACTCCAGGGCAAGTGAGGCGTCGAAGGCCGGACCCATGTTCCGCAACCAGTTATTCAGGGCGTATTTCGTCCAACGAATGGCGGACTGAGCGCCTTCCGCCAATTTGATCGCGACCTCCACCGCTTTGGCGTCCAATTCGGACTCTGCCACGGCGAGACTGATCAGGCCGATCCGCTCGGCTTCTTCGCCAAGGATCTGTTCGCACAGCAGAAGGTAGTACTTTGCTTTCGCCAGGCCGCACAGCAACGGCCATACGATCGCCGCGTGATCACCGGCAGCCACGCCCAGACGCGTGTGACCGTCGATGATGCGGCAATCCTTCGTGGCGATCGAGATGTCCGCCAGCATTCCGCAGACCAGACCGGCGCCGACCGCGACTCCGCGCATGGCGCTAACCACGGGTTTGGAGCAGTTGATCAAATTGTAAACAATGTCCTTCGCTTCCCGCCATTGGCGCGCGCGAGCCTCAAAATCGTCTATATTTTCCTGAATCATATTGAAATCGCCACCGGCTGAGAACACTTTCCCGGCGCCTGTCAGGATCGCCACATTGACAGTGGGATCGCTACCGACATCGCGCCAGATCTCGGCCAACTCGCCATGCAGCGCATTGTCCGCGGTGTTCATCTCCCCGTTGTCCATGGTGATCCGCAGGACGCGAGGATGCGGCCGGTCAAAGCGGAGGCGGGTGTATTTGGCATATGGGTCGGCCATGAGCGGTTCTCGGCGGTTTGGGTGCTCGCCCTTTAGGAGCGGGCGATTATTCCGATTGAGTGTGGCGCATCGGTCTCGCCCGGTGCAACGGGGGGGGGGGCTTGGCCGCATACGGTTCGTTCGCGGCACGTGAGACAAATCGCCGATTTTCACGCCCACGCGTTGGTCTCAGCCAAAGCCCCGCACTCTGGTCACCGCAGTCAGGTTGTCAGGCCGGGAGTGCTGGCGTGAAACCCACGGGAGGTCAGATCGCCTGCCGACGCGCGTGTCGCGCGGGCCATTCTGTGAGGGAACAACGCTTTGCGCGCAAGGCCAACTCTTACGGGAGCGCCAGGATGTCGTTCAAAGCACCAGCGCTGGCGACAATTTTTCCCTGGAGAGGCGCGGAAACCGTCGCCATCGTGGCGCCTGGTGTTCTGGGGCCTGGTGTTGTGCCGATGTGGAAAGCTTCAGCAGACCGGCCAGCTGGCATCGTGGTTGACGCGCTGACACTGTTGGCCAACGAGCGGGCGGTGGTCGCCGCCGGGTTCGCGCTGACCGAAGCAGTGATCTGCGACAGCATGCCATCCGCCTGAGTATCCCGGTCTGGCGCATCGACCATCTGGATCAGGTCGACTGGTTTGGTGTAATCGGCTTTTGTATCGACGGTTTGGAACTGATTGTCCCGGGTCTGCGTGGCCAAGGGTAGGTCCGGTCGAACCTGACCACGTTTGGCCAGACTCGGTTGTGCCGTTCCAGATTGACCCTGGGTGGTCCGAATCTTGTCGCTGGGAACCTGGGAGGACGAACCGGGCACCGGGGCCGGTCCGTCTCTTGTGTCCACTGTTTGGAAACGATCGGCCTGCGTCCGCATGACCAAGGACAGATCAGGCTGAACTTGACCGCGTTGCGCTAAACTTGGTTGCCCGTTACTAAATTGAGCCTGGGTGCTCTGAATCTTGTTGTCGGGCATCTGGGGGACCAGGTCGGTCACCTGTGACGCGCCGGGCGGCGTGTCCCGCGCGAAAGTACCTGAAGCCGTGGCGACACTGCTGAAACTCGCGGCCACCGACGAGGTCCTCGACCCGGGGTTCGGGGGTGACGCGTACCTGTACCCGAGCGCCGGCTCCGCCATGGCGGACAATGTCGCGGGCTGAGGACTCTGTTGATTTGCCGGCGCGATGCCCTGCAAGCCATTGAACGCCGCGACATATGGCGCGTTGCCGATACCCTGGCGTGACAGGTTCCCGGCACCTGCTACGGTGATGGTCGCGGTACTGGTGCTACTGGGCGCGAAAGCGTAGGCGATCGACGGTCCTTTGCCGACGGTTGCCACGTTCCCCCCATCGTTAAAGCCGGCCAAACCTCCCGCCGCCACGAATACCGTCCGGCCGGGTTTCTCATTCGGCCCGAGCCCATTGCCAACCGTACCGATAAGTGGGGCAATCCTGGCCTGGCCAAGCGCCGCCATCTTTTGCATCGCGTCCGCCGCCATTCCGAGCCCAACGACCGTCGTTACAACGTCTTCGTCGAGCTTCACGCCGCGGGCCGCGCCTAGCGGTGTCGCGGGGAACGCCCGGCCCAGAAGGGCCGGCTGATCAACAGGGCCTGTGAAACTGGCTCTGCGCCAGCCACCGAGCATGGTTTCCAAAGCCGTGGCGGCAATGGCCGACATACGCCCATCACCATCGGGTGACAGATCGCCGTCCTGGACGAGGTCGAAAATATTTGTCTGGCTCACCGCGGTGTTCAGGGCAGCCGCATGCGTGAGCCCCACCGATGCCGCGAAAAGCGCGAAAATGGATGTTGCGGAAATAAGCGTCAGCCTCACGGTTCACACCTGACCATGCTGTATGCGATAATGACGTGCCATTTGGCGTTAAGCAACTTATTTTTTAAACACATTTGGCGCAATCCTGGACGCGGCAGCCTATCAGCCCCCCGGCCTTGATGCTCCTTCAGCGGCTTCTCTAGCATAGTTTATGGTCCATGAGAAGTTTCAAATTTATTGACTTCGCGGCGTCGGACCGCTGGGCATCAGCTCGCTTCCCTCGGTCGCGCCGGAAAGCCGAGGCCCGATGGGTTCGGGACCGGCGCCCTCGCCGCAATGATACCGCGTAGGCGGCGCGCAAGAGAACGGGGCGAATAGCGGGATCCAACCTCGATCCAATGCAACCTCTCGGCCTGATCCGCGAGGCTCCGCTTGTAGCGATCGTCTCCCGCCAAAAAATCATACCGGGTGGCCCCAGGGCCATCGCACATTGGACAGCCTGATGATGACAGGTCAGCCCAGGCTTTCCGTGCCGGCCAGCACCGCTGTAGTCAAAGCCACTCTGATAGGCGAGTACGCGCTCACGATACCGGAAATTGTAAAGGACGCCGATCAGTCGCGGGCCCGCCACGACGCGAAGCAGGTCAATCTCCCCGCGCGGCAGGCCGCACGCGATCAAGGCATGGTGGAAGCGGCCGAAAAACGGATTGGAGAAGGCGCCAGGCTCTCCACGTGCAGTCCAGGACCGCTGATGCAGCATCCGTAACTCGTCCAGATACTCATATGCCTGGCTCAGAGTTTCGGCGCGCTCGGTCATGATACCGCCGATGGCGGCATAGTGGCGGTCTGAACGACGAAGTTGCTGCCGGGTATTCGCGCTTCGCCGATTCAAGAAATCAGGTTCCTTGTCGGTGAGAGCCACGAAGGGCGAAATCAAAGAGCGGTCGTACCAAATGTCCCCGGCTTCGGCGGCGCACGCGGCCGTGCAAGTATCGATTCCGCGAAGGATGAGGTGCCGCTTCAAAATCCCGCGCAGACCCGGCGCGCGCCGGGCCGCGAGCAAGCAAGCAACCGTCAATTCGGCCTCACGCCCGGACTCGGTCATCACGCCGTTGTACTCGATATAGATGCTGTCCAACGCGGGATCGCCGCTCGCTCCAAGATGCAACGTCCTTCCCCGGCGATTGAACAGAGCCAGCGCAACGGTCCGCCCATCCTGACAGGCTTCCACCAGGACGGGACTGGAGAACCGCTCCCGCGCGAGGCAGCCGGTCCACGTCCAGCTCTGGAACAACGACGGGTTCGCTCGCGGTTCAAGATCGCGCCATTTCGCCTCCAGGGCCACGACGTCAACTACATCCGAGACAGTAATTTCGCTGGAACCCTCCTGGGCGGCAGACCCATGCTGCCCGCGTGCCGCTGAAGCCAGCGCCGGCCGGGAGACGCCTAAGGTCGTCACGCGGACCCCGCCCACAATCCGCGCCAGGCCGCGAACATGGCCGCCTGACCGAAATCACGCTCCGCCTTGGCGCGGTTGGCAGCCCCGATCCGGGCTCGAGTTTGAGGATCGCCCAGCAGCTTCGCCAGGTGTCGCGACACGGCCGCGTCATCCCGAGGGGCGAGCCAGGCGCCGTTTTCCTGCGCCAGCATACCGCGCAAGTCACCAACATCGGTCGCTACCACGGGAAGGCCGCTCGCCATCGCCTCAATCACCGAAAGCGGCATTTGCTCGGTGTCCGAAGTCAGCGCGAACAGGTCAAAACCGGCGTAAAGGTCCGGCGTATCGTCGCGATGGCCGGTAAAGGTTACAAGATCGGCCACGCCCAATTCGGCGGCGAGAGCTTCCAGAGCCGCGCGCTCACCCCCGTCACCGACGATCATGAGACGCGCCGGCTGGGTACAGACGATTGACGCGAAGGCACGGATCAGGCGTGCGAGATTTTTTTCCGCCCGCAGCACGGCCACTGTGCCGATCACCGGCGACTCGCCGGAGCGTGCGCGGAGCGAACTCGCGGCGAACCTGTCGAGGTCGATCCCGTTCGGGACATAGCGGACCACCGCAGCGTCGAGCTTCCAATTCCCGGTCGCGATCCGCTCCAGCGTCCGCGACGGCACGATGACCTTACTCCGCCCCAGGATCAGGCGGCGGATAATCACACGGCGGCGGATCTGGGTTTCCCGTTCCTCCGGGCCGAACCCGTCGACGACATGGAGGTGCCGGGTCAGCGGCGGCAGATTGGCCATGGCGAACTCGATCGCGCCCCAGTTCCCGGTGACCAGCACATCAGGCCGCCATCGCCGTATCAACGCGCGAAATCGCCATGCGTTGGCCAGCATGGCGTTCTTGGGTGCCTCGACTTCGGGGAATTCGATGTCCAGGCTGGAGTCCAAACGCTCCCGGCAGCCGATGTCGCCATCCAGCGCGACCACAATGTGGCGGAACGCCCTACCGAAATGATTGGCCAGCGCCGCGAAACGCACCTGCGCCCCGCCGACCGCGAAAGTCGGGAAGACATGAACGACCAGCGGCGCCAGCATTCCTGGGCGTTCCTGGCCGGACGGTGCCAACCCGGCCATCCCCGAGGAGTGGGTCAGGGTGCTCATGGCTTACCGGCGCGAACTCGTATCGTTATGATCCCCGCCATAATAAGCATGATGTCTATCGAATGAGTTTCCCATGAACGGCTTTTCCACGACCGTGGCCTTGCGACGCAAGGACTCATTCAGGCGTAGGCGCGTGAAGCGGAAAACCTTATTTTGGCTGGGCCTGATCTGCTGGGTGTTGTCGATCGCGCCCCTGCCGGCGATGGCGCGGGTCTGGGAGGTTGGCCCAGGCCGGAAGTTGACCGGGCCAGGTCAGGTCGCCGGGATGGTGGAGGACGGAGATCGAGTGGTGTTCGATCCGGGTATTTACCGCGAGTGCGCGATTTGGAAAGCGTCGCGGCTGACCATTGAGGCGCGGCGGGCGCCGCCTGCGATGAACCAGACTGTGATGAGCCAGTCTATCATCACCGGGCCAACCTGCGCCGATCGAGCCCTGTTCCTGTTCACCGGCAACGACATCACGGTGCGGGGCATGGTCTTTCTGCAGGCCCGGGGCACCGGCCACAATGCCGCTGGAATCCTGATGGAGGGGGCCAATCTGACAGTTGAGAACAGCCTCTTTCAGGACAACGAGAACGGCATTCTCACTGGCGGACCTGCGAACAGTGTCGTCCGGGTCCGGACTTCCTGGTTCCGGGGAAACGGTTCTTGCCAGGGATCCTGCGCCCATGCACTCTATGTCGGGATGGGCATCGCGGGCCTGGAAGTAACAGGATGCACGTTCGTCGATACCCATGTGGGGCACCACATCAAGTCCCGGGCCCGCATGACAATCGTGCGCGATAGTCGGATCGAGGATGGGCCCACCGGGACCTCCAGCTATCTGATCGAGCTGCCGAACGGCGGCGGCGGCGAAATCGTGAACAATCTGCTGCGAAAGGGCCCGCGCAGCGATAATCGGGAGGCCGCGATTTCCATCGGCACCGAAACGACGAACAACCCCGCCAGTGCGCTGGAAATCCGCGGCAATCGTTTTACAAACGAACTGCCTGTATCAGTGCGCTTCGTGCGCAACAGCACCCAAACCCCGGCGCGGCTGCGCGGTAATGTGCTGGTGGGCCCGGTCGTGGCGTTGGACGGGCCGGGCACCGTGGAATGAGGCGAGCGCCCCGTCAGTAGCTGTCCGGATCGATCACATTCTGAGGCCTGGGACCCAGAAGCGCCGCCGCCATAGTCTCGGCGCCCTTGGAGCGGATGTCGTCCCACGCCTGCGGCGAATAAAACGCACTGTGCGGGGTGATGATCAGGCGCCCGATCGTCCAGGGTTCTTTCGCCCGGAAGGCGCGCATCAGTTCTGGTACCGGCTCCACTGGTGGTTCGACGGGGACAACATCGATGCCGACACCCGCCAGATGGCCATTTTTCAGCAGAACCGCCAGCGCGTCGATATCGACGATCGGCCCGCGCGAGGTGTTCACGACAACCGCGCCCTTCGGCAGCTGCGACAGCTCCTTCATGCCCAGCATGAAGCGGGTTTCAGCCGTCAATGGCGCATGAATCGACAGCGTGTCGGTCTGGCTCAGCAGACCCTCCAGCGTCCTGGCGCGGAGAATCCCGAGACCCAATTCGACCCCGTTGGGCAAATGCGGGTCATAAAACATCACCCTGAAATTGAATGCCTTGGCGCGCAGAGCAACCGCAGTGGCAATGCGGCCCATTCCGACAATACCAAAAGTCTGTACCCCACTACGTTTGACCAGGGCATCGTCGATGTAACGCCAGGGCGCGGGCGGATCGTCGCGCTGCGCCTCCAGATGAAGGAACAGGCCACGTCGAAGCGCCAGAGCCAGCGACATCGCGTGATCGGCGACCTCGGTCGTGCCGTAATCGGGCACGTTCAGTACTACGATTTGGCGCCTGGAGCAGGCGACGCGGTCGATGCCATCATAGCCGACGCCCATGCGGCAGACGAAACGCAGTTTCGGGAACCGCGCCAGATCCTGCTCCGTCACCTTATACCTTAAGATCATCAACCCGTCCGCCTGGGCGCATTGCTCATCGGTCAGGTCGGCCAGAGAGGCGGTGGCATCCGGAAACACGAGGTTGACGTCTGGACCATAGATCCGGCGCTCCACGCTGTCGTCCGGGTAGTTGTTTTCCGAGTACAATACTGTGGGCGGCATGGCGGGGGCGGTCCCTTCTCAATGTGGAGGCCGCTGTATCGAAGCGTTCCATCAGTGTCCATTGGCGTCCTGAATCGGACTTTCCAAACGCCACGACGATGCCGCGCGGCAATCAGGATGGCGAGCGCGCTTCGTGGACACGAGCATGGCCCGCTTACGTCACGGGTTCACGTCGCTTATTGACGGACCAGGACGCCTTCCTTAAGTTCCGCCCGCCGGTTCGCCGGACCTCGTGATTTGTCCGGCCGGATTGCGGCGAGGTAAACAAGCGCGCTAAAGAGGCCAGCGAGATGCCCGTATGTGACCGAATATCACGGGCCTTAAGCTGCTTCACGGCCGGGCCAACGTGACAGGAAAGGCCCAGGCGGAATGACAATCGATCCTTCAAAGCTTCGTCCGGCGACTCGCCTTGTGCAGGGCGGCGTCCGGCGCACCGCGTATGGCGAAACAGCCGAAGCGTTGTTTCTGACCTCCGGCTACGTCTACGACGACGCCGAGCAGGCGGAAGCGACCTTCCAGGGCACGGTCGAGCATTATCAATATTCTCGCTTTGGCAACCCGACGCTGACAATGCTGGAAGACCGCCTTTGCCTGGTCGAAGGCGCCGAGGCCTGCCGCACCACGGCTACCGGCATGGCGGCCGTGAACGCGGCGTTGCTGGCGCACCTAAAGGCCGGCGACCGGGTCGTGGCGTCGCGGGCATTGTTTGGTTCCTGCCATTGGATCGTCTCGACGTTGCTGCCCAAATTCGGCATCGAGTCGGTGTTCGTGGATGGCGGCAACCTCGCGCAGTGGCGGGACGCATTGAGCAAGCCGACGAATCTCGTGCTGTTGGAAACGCCGTCCAATCCAATGCTGGACATTGTCGATCTGCCCGCGGTCGCCGAGCTGGCGCACGCGGCGGGGGCGATCGTCGTCGTCGACAACGTATTCGCGACCCCGTTACTGCAGCAACCGCTGACGATGGGCGCTGACGTTGTGGTGTATTCCTGCACCAAACATATCGACGGGCAAGGGCGCGTGCTTGGCGGGGCAATCCTGGCGGGAAGGAAATGGATCAACGACGTACTGCAACCGTTCATCCGTAACACCGGACCGGCGATGTCGCCCTTCAACGCCTGGATCTTGCTGAAGGGCCTGGAAACGCTGGCGTTGCGTGTCGACGCCGGGTGCCGCGCGGCCGAGACAATCGCGGAATTCCTTGCAAGTCAGGCGGGTGTGACGCGGGTCTGGTATCCCACTCGTTCCGACCACCCTCAGCAAGCGCTGGCGATGAAACAAATGTCGGCCGGCGGCACCGTCGTGACATTCGAGGTGGCGGGTGGCAAGGATGGGGCGTTCCGCGTGATGAACGGGTTCGAATTGATCGCTGTTTCGAACAACCTTGGCGATTCAAAATCGCTCGCCACCCATCCGGCGACCACGACGCATTCGAAGATCGGTGAGGCCGAGCGCGTGAAACTCGGCATCTCCGATGGTGTGATCCGGCTGTCGGTCGGTCTGGAGGACCCCGAGGATCTGAAGGACGATCTGCGCCGTGGACTGGCGGCGATGAACCTGGCCAAGGCCGCCTGATGGCATGAGTCCCGGGATGGCGATCCGGCGGCGGGCGATCCTGGCTGGCGTTCCTGCCCTGATGTCGCGGGCACGGGCGCAGACCGGCCTGCCAGTTGTCCGGATCGGCGTCCTTTGGGACCGCACCGGCACCGGCGCGGTCACCTCCGGGCTCGACCAAATCGTGGCGGCGCGCCTCGCGGTCGACGATTTCGGGCACCTCAGCCGCGGTTATCCGGTCGAATTGCTGGACGGCGAGTTTGAGCGGCGGCCGGATCAGGCGGTGGCGATCGCCCGGAAATGGTTCGATGAGGAAGCCGTGGCGGCGATCGTCGATCTGCCGGGCACGGCGGCGCCGGTTCAGGTGCAGGAGCTTGCGCGCGCGCGCGACCGCACGGTGCTGAACACCGGCAGCTTCAACGCCGCGCTGACCGGCGCTTCCTGCTCTCCCACCGCCACTCATTGGATGGAAGACACGCGCGCGCTAACCCGGGCGATGACCCTCGGGATGGTGGCCGAGGGCGTCAAGTCATGGTTTCTTGTCGTGCCCGACGATGTGATGGCCCTCGCCTTCCAGGCGGACGCGACGGCGGCGATCGAGAGCACCGGCGGACGTATCGTGGGGTTCGCGCGGCATCCGGCCGATGGCGGTTCGGCCACGCGCCCATTGACGAGCGCCCGCGAGTCTGGTGCCGACGCCATCGGGCTCTGCGCGATGGGCAACGCGCTGACGGCCCAGATCCGAACGGCCCGCGATCTTGGATTGTTCGACCGAAGCAAGGCCGTGTGTGCTTACGCCGCGGGCATCAAAGACATACATGCGCTTGGCGCGCGCGAGTCTCACGGTCTTTGGATCGTTACCGGATTTTACTGGGATCGGACCGACCGGACAAGGTCGTTCGCGTCCCGGTTCAATGAGGTAACAGGACGAATGCCGGATAAACCGTATGCCGCGACTTATGCCGCGATCGAACATTTTTTACGGTTGGTCGAAGCGGCGGACATGATCGGCGGTGCAGCCCTGAATGTTGGTTTGCGGCGAGAACCGGCGTATTTTTTTGGCGTCAATGGGCGATTGCGGATCGATGGCCGGTTATTGCTCGACGTTGGATTGTATCGAGTGAAATCACCAGAAGAAGTTTCAGGCGCGTGGGACTATTACAAGCAAATTCGTGTCATTCCGGCTGCGGATGTTTTCCGGCCGGTGGCGCGCGGTAGCTGTTCCCTGACGCCGTGACGGTGCCGTCCTGGACAAATGCCGCCGCATGGGTCTTCATCTGCTTGAACCCAAGCGAACGGGGATGAGTCGATGTCGGAGAACGGCCCCAGAAGTGGCCGAACCGCACCGGGCGGTAAGGCTCTGATGCGTGAAGATTACGCCCTGACAACGCGGGGCGTGACGGTCACCGTACGGTCATTTTTCCTCTCGGACCAATCCAGTCCGGACGATAATCGCTTCGTCTGGGCTTACCGGGTGCGGATCGAAAATCAGGGCGCCGATACCGTGCGGCTGATGCGGCGCACATGGCAGATCACGGACGCACGCGGGCGGACACAGCATGTGCATGGCCCAGGTGTCGTGGGCGAGCAACCGTTGCTGGGCCCTGGGCAGGCGTTCGAATATACGTCGGGCACGCCGCTGGATACGCCGTCGGGGTTCATGGTCGGCGCCTATCACATGAACATTCCCGAGTCGGGGGAGAACTTCGACGTCGCCATTCCGGCATTCAGTTTGGACAGTCCGCATCAAAGCGGTAGGATTCACTGATCGGACCATGATCGGTCGTAAGTCAGGGACCGGTTGCGAGTCAGGGAAAGGATGAACCTCGGTGGACGATGACAGAGACGTGAGGTTCGACGCACCCTCGCGCGCGAAAAAGCCCACGCGGGCCGAGGCGGAAGACGCGGTTCGCACGTTACTGCGATGGGCCGGTGACGACCCCGAACGGGAGGGGCTGCTGGATACGCCCTCTCGGGTCACGCGCGGTTACCAGGAATGGTTCTCCGGTTACGCGATCGATCCGGTCTCGGTACTGGAACGAACATTCGAGGAGACCGACGGCTACGACGAAATCGTGCTGCTGCGCGATATTCGTCTTGAAAGCACCTGCGAGCACCACATGGCGCCGATCATCGGCCGAGTCCATGTCGGCTATCTGCCGCACCGGCGGGTTGTTGGGATCAGCAAGCTCGCGCGGGTCGTCGAGGCCTACGCCCGCCGTTTACAAATTCAGGAAAAGTTAACGGCGCAAATCGCCAATACGATTCAGGATGTTCTGCGTCCGCGCGGTGTCGCGGTGGTGATCGAGGCGGCGCATCAGTGCATGACGACCCGCGGCGTTCACAAGCCGGGCGTCACCATGGTAACGAGCCGCATGCTGGGGGCTTTCCGCGACGATCACGGCACGCGGCGGGAGTTGCTGGCGATGATCAACAACCGGGGAACGGCGATCCGGACGGAATGAGTCACGAACGCGGCGGCGCGGGCGGCGGCGGCGGAATTTTCACCGACGGATTGATCGGAGCGGGCGGCACCGGCTCGACGGGCGGTTCCACGATCCAGGCGCGAAGCTTGCTTCGGATCTGAAACTCCAGCTCCACGTTCATGTCGTCCATCAACGCCTTGAGCATTTCGTGGGCCGCGGTCCGTTGATCCGAAATCGGGCCGGTTTTTTCAGCGTTGACCCGCGCCTCGGCATAGCCGGAACTGGTCCCGTCTTCGTTGCGAACATCCAACCGGACCGCGAGGGTTCCGTTGAGCGTGTCACGGCGGCGGGCGATGGAAGCGGTGACGATCCGGAACATGGCGGTGCCGTTGGGAGCAACCGGTTTCAGGCGATCTCGCGCCATCGCGAACAGCGTTTCGGCAGCGGAACCATCGCTGAGTTCGCCGTCCCCGGCCGGGCGGATAAAACCCTCTGCCATTTCGACGCGTTGAACGTTCAGGCCGATGGGCGGAAGGAAGCCATAACGCAGCGGTGGAAAATTGCCGCGTGGCGGCGGACGGGACGGTTCATCGCCGCCACAGGCGGCCAGTAGCGGCGGTAGAAACAGTGCGGCGCGACGGCTCAAAAATGTCATGGATCAGGCTCCCGTCCCCCGGGTGCCTTCGCGCGGGAACCGGAAATCGTAGTTGCAGAACTCACAAGTCATGACGATGTACCCCTCGATCGCCATATGATCCAGGTCATCGCCGGAAAACCCCTCCAGAATTCCGGCAAGCCGGGCGCGGGAGCAGCGGCAACCGAAGGACAGCGCCCGGGCGCGGTCCACCGCGACACCCCCGGAATGAAACAGACGGTAAAGTAATCGTTCCGGTTCCAGGTTATCGTTCAATAATTCCGCGTCGGTCAGCGTCGTGGCGAGGATGGTCGCGGTGCGCCATTCCTCCTCCTGCGCGGACTGGCTCATCGCGGGATCGATCCCGCCCGCGCCGGCGATTTTCTCCAGCACGAAGGCGGTGGCGCGCCAGCCCTCGACGGTGCGATCGCAGGCGAGGCGCGCGAAACAGTTCAATTGCTCGCTGGTATCGAAGTAGTGCAGCGCCATGTCGGCGAGCGAGGCGCCAATGATCTGAACAATGCCTTGATGGCGTTCGCCGCCGGTGCCGGGATCGACGGTGAAGGCCAGGAAGCCCTTACCCAGAAGCATGCCGGCATTGGGGGCGGGGTCGATGGCGAGCATCGCGTCCAACCTTTCCGTGTTGGTCAGGGCGTAGCCGCGCAGTGCCCCGGTATCGGTGCAGTCGGCCAGAAGCAATTTGACCGGTCCGTCGCCCTTGGCCTGAAGGCTGAACGAACCCTGAAACTTCAACGCGGTGGACAAAGCCGCGGCCAGCGCCAGGGCCTGACCGGTCAGCGCGGTGACCACCGGATGGGCGCCATGACGAGTCAGCAACGCATCGGCCAGTGGGCCCAGACGCACGAGGCGGCCGCGGACGGGCCGGCGCGGAAGGAAGAACGGAGTAACGCCACGCGGCACCACGATGTCGGGCACCGGCGGGCGGCCGCCGTCCAAAAAGGCAGGAGTCTCAGACATAACGGCAGCATATAGGCGGCGCGCCAGATTTCGGCTACCGTGGCGTTTCCGAGGTAAAAGGAGGGTGTCCATGACCGCGCAAACCAAAGGCCGTATTCGCCACGTCGCTCTGAGCGTCGAGGATCCGTGGGAGACCGCTGAGTTCTACAAAGAGGCTCTGGGCTTGCAGGAAGTAACCGAACTCGACGGCCCACTGGCCGAGGGCGTGTTCCTGACCGACGGGGTTGTCAACCTCGCGATCCTGAAGTTCAAGACGGATGAGGCCGCACAGGGAACCGGCAAGGACTACGTCGGCATCCACCACATCGGCTTTTGGGTCGATGACGTGGTCGAGCAAGGCAAAATCGTGCGTGGCACGGGCGCCGAGTGGATCATGGGCGATCCGAACAATCCCAACGGCTACGAGGTGAAGCACCTCGATTTATCCGGCATCATTTTCGACATCGCCGCGCACGGCTGGGCTGGCTCACAGAAGGAGCCGGGACAGGCGGACAACATCGTGCACGCGAACCCGCAACGACGGCTGGCGAAGTTCGACGACCGGCGCGCGGCGGCCCGAGCGAAGATTGAGGCCCGGAAGGTAAAAGCACCGATGGAGACGGCCGCCGCGGCGGAGTAATCCCAGCGCGATTTTGGATTGTAGCGCGATCCCTGGGGCTGGCCCGGGGATTACGTGGTACTGCGGCGTCGCCGAGAACCGGTTGCGTCGGATTGGCCTGATCGGGTCACCAGCGGCGTGCTGGTCGACCCGCTCAAGCCCCACTTGGACGCGCGGGTCAGTAACCAGCGGTTCGGTCAACCACCTCCCGTAACGGTTTTCCATCCAGGAACCGGCCGAGGTTTTCCACGAACAGGTTGGCAACGACCGAATCGCGTTTGGGATGTCCGCCACCGATATGTGGCAGCACGATAATGCCCTCGGTCGTCCAGAACGGATGACTTGTGGGAAGAGGCTCCTGGCGGAACACATCCAGAATGGCGCCCGCGATTTTCTTGGTTTTCGTCGCGGCGATCAGGGCCGCGTCGTCGATGAGATGCCCCCGGCCGAAATTCAGGAGCCAGGCATTGGGTTTCATGACCGCGAGACGCTCAGCGTTGATGAAGTCCTCCGTCTGAGCCGTGGCGGGCAACAGCAGCACCACGAAATCCGATTGGGCCAGCACGTCGCTGGTACGCTCCGGAGGAAAGACCTCCGCGATGCCGGGCAACGGCGTGGGGTTTCGTTTCGTACCGACAACTTTCATTCCCAGGGCGGTCGCAAGGCGGGCCACATCCTGTCCCACCGCGCCCAGGCCGAGAATGCCCAGGGTTTGGCCGGTCAGGGGAATTGCGACTCGGCGGGTCCATTTGGAGTCATGCTGATCGGCCACGCAGGCGGCATAGGGTTTGGTCAGATAAAACAGCGCGCCCAAAATATTTTCCGGCATCGATTCACGGTGGGTGCCGCGTGCGCAGGTCAACGTCAGGTCGGGCGGAAGGTCCGGCAGCGCGAGCCACCCCTCAACGCCCGCCGTCAGGGCCTGAGCCCACCGGAGACTGGACATGCGGGGCAGCAAGCCGGCCGGAGCACCCCAGGCCAACATGGCCTCGGTCCGGGCCAACTGCGCATCGGACGGCTGATCCTTGCGGGCGAGGATTTCAACGCTGACACGACCCGCGAGGCCCGCCGCGGCGATGGCGTCGGTGTAGGGAGTCGGGCCGTCGGACCAAAGGAGTAGTTGCGTGGGATTGGGCATGGGAGATTCCTGAACGACTGCCACCAGCGTAATCGGGTTGAGGGGCGAAGGACCAGATGGGGGTTCCGCAAGCGCGGGTGCATGGTTCAGGGCCGCTGGCGGCGGCCTGCTCGTCCTGAGGGAACTGTGATCTGGATCATAGCGATTCGATCCAGGTGGCGACACCGTGCCAGACACCGGCAACCACGCGCGACGTTTGCCGGCTGCTCCATCTGAACCCGCAAAAAACGGAGGACTGACCGATGGCCATGGCACCCGAGTTAAGAACTCACAAGATACAAAGATATGGATGGGTTCCCGATCTCCCCGATATTCGTGACCACTTTTTTTCGGCACCCCAGCCGGTTTTCGCCACACTGCCTCCACATGCCGATTTGAGGCCAGGATGTCCGCCGGTCTACAATCAAGGCCAGCTTGGCAGTTGCACCGGAAACGCGATCGCCGCGGCGGTGCAGTTCGACCGCAAGAAGCATGCGCAATCGCCCGACTTCGTACCCTCGCGGCTGTTCATTTACTACAATGAACGCGTTATCGAGCACAGCGTGTCCCGGGACGCCGGAGCGATGATCCGCGACGGGATCAAGAGCGTGGCAACGGTTGGCGCCTGCCCTGAGCCTGACTGGCCGTACGATGAAACGAAATTCGCGAAGAAGCCGCCCGCGAAGGCATTCTCGCACGCGCTCCAACACAAGGCGGTGAGCTACACCCGGCTCATCAATACATTGCCGCAGTTGAAAGGCTGTCTCGCGGCTGGGTTCCCGTTTGTCCTGGGCTTCAGCGTCTATGAAAGTTTCGAGAGTCAGACCGTCGCGCAAAATGGCATCGTGCCAATGCCGGCCTCCAATGAGAAGCTTCTCGGTGGACACGCGGTTCTCTGCGTCGGCTACGACGACCCGTCGCAGCGGTTCATTGTGCGCAACTCCTGGGGCCCAGGCTGGGGTATCGCCGGCTACTTCACGATGCCGTACGCCTATCTCACCGATTCCAACCTGTCCGACGATTTCTGGACGATCCGCATGATCTCGAAATAGTCTCCAGGGGAAGGGCGCGAAGACGCGCGAGCGCCCTTCCTTACGTGGTGACATTGATCCGCACGTCGAATTGTCCGGCCGGCGGAAGGCTGGACTCCCAGGGGCGGCCGAGCGTCAGGGCTAGATCGCAGACCCCGGCCTTCACAGCCTCGATCCGCCAGACATGTGTTGCTCCCTGGCCCGGCCGGGGCGGTGGTGTTTCACCGGCGGTTTCGAGGAAATCCTCTTTGATCCGGCAGGCGGGCGCGCCGTCTTGACGGAATAGCCACCGGAAGCCCGTCGTCGGGTTTTCTTTCAGCCGCAACTCGATAACCTGCCCGACGGGAATGCTGACCGTCTGACCCGCGAATGCTTCGTCGATCGCCAGCATAGTCAGCTTCCTTTGACACGAATCCACAACGCGATGGGAGGTCGGCCGCCTCAGGGAAGCACGATCTCCACCGTCCCTGTGCCGGTGCGCGAGGCGCCGAGCGCGGTCTGAACGAGCGGCCTTGTATCGCCAAGAGCCGTGATCACGATGGCCTCTCTTGCCACACCGTCTTTGATCAGGGCCGCCGCCACCGCGTTGGCCCGGCGAGCGGCCATCGCCCGATCCGTTTGTTGGGTGCCGTACGCACCGATCTGAATTCGGGTCTTCCCAGCTTTGACGGACGACCGCGCCGCCTCCCGCACGATGGTGCTGGCCCGCGCGTCGACCGCGAAGTGGCTGGGGGCAAATGCCACAACATATGACGGTGCCTGAAGCGCCGAGGCGGCCGGCGGGGTGAGCCCGGCAGGCGGCGGCGTGTTGAACGCGAAACGCACGCCAATCGTCAGCTCTTGCGCGAATTGGTTGTGGAACTTCGCCGTTCCTGGGCTGACGACCGCGCCGGTCGAGGACGCGCCACCGAACTTCAGGCCACCCAGGGTATTCATGAGCCGGTAATCGGCGGTGATCGATAGGCCGGGCATGTTCGGAACCGGGAATGCCAGTCCGGCGATACCCTGCATGGTCAATCCGCCGGACTCTCCACTCGCGGAAAAGGCGAAGGCCGCATCCCTGCGTGTTACCGTGAAACCGCTGAGACGGGTGGATTGGTATCCCGCGCCGAGACCCAGATACGGAAAGACATAGGGAGACCCAACATCGAGATCGAACAAAGCATTCGCCATGAGTCCCCGGCGCGCGAGTGTTCCCGAACTCGCCGCCGGGAAAGAGGTTCCCGCGATGCCGTTCACGCTGGTTCTCCCGATCGTGCCTTCCAGTTCGAATCGCCAGCCATTGCCCAGGGCGTAGCCTGCGCTGATCCGGGCGGCGTATCCAGGAGACTGTCCGAAGTCGAAGGTACCGCGGAATCCAGACGCGACGGGGGTCACTTTTGTCGCGAAAGGCAGGCTCATTCCAGCGCCCGCGTCGGCGTAAAAACCTTGGATCGGTTGCGCATGGGCAATCCTGGGCACGGCGCCGATCGCCAGGGCCAGGGCCAGGATCGTCAAACCAACTCTCATGCACCAGGCTCCCGCCGACAGTTCAGAACTCAGCGGCACCAGCTTTCGGACCTGGCCGGTATCCGCGCGAAGCCGCCGAGATCCGGGCCGCTTGGGGAAACGATACCATACACGCCGTCCCGGGTCCGCCAGGTTATTCGTGGCACTCGCCTCGGGCAAAAAAGAAGGCGCTCGAAAGCGCCTTCTTCCGTTCACCCGAACAATGCCGGTCAGCGATAGACGATTTCCACTCGGCGGTTCTGCGGCTCCCGCGTGCCGGCACCGGTGGGTACCAACAGCTTTGTGTCGCCAAAGGCGTGCATGGAGATGGCGCTCTGAGGCACACCGTTTCTGACCAATTCGGCGGCAACGATTCGCGCGCGACGCTCCGACAGGCCCTGATTGTGACCAGCCGAGCCAGTCGTGTCGGTATTCCCGTCGACATCGATGCGGGTGTATTTCGTCTTGGTCGAGTAAGCGGCGGCGTCGACGACAATGCCTTGGCTGCGAGAGGTCAGGTCGGCCTTGTCCCAGTCGAAGAACACGAGGAATGTCTTGGCTCCGGTGTCGGTCATCGGCATCGGAGCAGCAGCGAGCGGTGCGGCGCCGAATGCGTAACGGAAGCCAACCATGGCACTATGATTGAAGTCGTTGGTCAATTTAAACCCGGCCGGTGTCGCCGAATAGGTCCGCGAACTCGTAAGACCCAGGAAGCGGTATTCGGCGGTCAGCGCCAAGCCGGGCACGGCGTTGATCGGAAAGCCGACACCAGCGATACCCTGATAGGCGAAGCTGCCCACGGAGCTATTGGACAGGCCGGCGACCCCGCTCAGGGTCCCCCACTGATAGCCGGCGCCGGCCCCGACATAAGGCTGCACGGCCGGAATGAGTCCGGTGAAGTCATACAGCACATTCGCCATGACGCCGGCGAGATGCTCTGTGACGCCGCCGCTTTTTTGGAACTGGTTCTGGCGATAACCGCCCTCGACCTCGGTGCGCAGTCCGTTGCCGAAGCCGTAACCGAGACTGAGAACCCCTGCCGGACCGATTTCGGAGTTAAGCCTCGTGGAGGCGCCAACGGTCGGCTGGGCCGTTACCGACTGTTTGAAGTTCAAGCCGAGTCCGCCAGCCACGTAAAGGCCGTCAACCGCCTGAGCGTTCGCGACGGTCAGAGGCAGGACCATCATGGCCGTAGCGAGCAGAGCACTCCGGACTTTCATTCGTCTTTCTCCTGATTTGGTTCAGCAGCGGCAACGCCGCTCCCGTATCGATGGGAGGGATAATAACGTCGCACATGTGGGATGACGAGAGGCGCGCCTGTCAATTTCCATACCAGTTGCAATAATGTCACAACGGGCGGCGGGAGAGACACAAACCCGCTTTATGGCGGAAGAGAGCAGGAGTCGAACCTACCCAGGACCGCTCGGCGGCCCCAACCGGGTTTGAAGTCCGGCCGGCCCACCGGGGCCGCTTCTCCTCCGTTTGAGAGTATCGTCGGCTCAGCAGGTTTTGGGAAGCTGTTCGAGGAAAGCGGGTTCGTCGCCCGACTCCAGGCATCGGCAGTCCAGCCAAAGCCGGTCATGTCGGATGCGGCCGATCACCGGACGGGCCAAACCCCGCAACTGCGTCGCGAGCTCATCAAGCCCCTTGCCGCCGAAGCACACGGCGGCCGAGGGCAGCAAATCGACCGGCAGCGCACCAGAGCCGATCTGGCTGTGGCAGGCCTCGACGGTGACCTCGCGGTCCGGCCAGGCGGCGCGCAGCGGTCCGGCGAGCCGCGATGCGGTGGCATGAATGTCGGATTCGGGGCGGGTGAGAAGCCGGAGCGCGGGCAACCGTTCGGCCAGGCGATCTGGGTTGAGATACAATCGCAAGACCATCTCCAATGCCGCCAACCGCCCCTTATCGAGCCGTAGTGCCCGTTTCAGGGGGTTCGCATTGATCTGTCCGATCAGATCGGCGCGTCCGACGATCAGACCGGCCTGGGGTCCACCCAACAACTTATCGCCGGAAAAGGTCACCACATCGGCGCCATCCGCGAGAACACCCCGCGGTGTTGGCTCGTGGGGTAAACCCCAGCGTTCGAGGTCGATCAGGCTGCCGCTGCCGAGATCCTCGATCAGTGGCAGGTTGGCGCCATGGGCGATGGTGGCCAGGTCGCGCGTGGGGACGGCCGCCGTGAACCCTATAATCGCGTAATTGGCCTGATGCACGCGCAGCAACGCCGCGGTCCCGGGCCCGATCGCGGACTGGTAATCGCGCGGATGGGTGCGATTGGTGGTGCCGACTTCGCGAAGAACCGCACCCGATCGGCTCATGATATCGGGGACCCGGAAGGCACCGCCGATCTCGATCAGTTCGCCGCGGGAGACCGGTACCTCCTTGCCCAGAGCCAGGGTATTCAAGACCAGCAGGACAGCGGCGGCGTTGTTGTTCACGACGGTGGCAGCCTCGGCGCCTGTCAGCTCCAGCAACAAGCCGGAGATATGGTCGTCGCGTTCGCCACGGCGGCCCGTGGTCAGGTCGTATTCAAGGTTGGTGGCGCTTCGATAGGCGGTCGCGGCGGCCTCTGCCGCCTCAGGCGGCAAGGGCGCGCGACCGAGGTTGGTATGCAGAACGGTGCCGGTCAGATTGAAAACCGGGCGTTGCGAGACGGTGGCACGACGCGCGAGGGCATCCGCCGTTTCGTCCAGAATGTCCACGGCGTTCAGTCCAAAACGCCGGGCCTCCCGGTGAGCGGTCACGACGTCACGGAGAACCTCAATGACGGCGCTTCGACCAAAGCGCGCGATCAAGGCATCCGCTTCGGGTGCGCGGGCCAGAGCGTCAAGAGAGGGTAACGGGCTTGGCGATTTGCTCATGGCTTATGCATACGGCCAGCTGGACCCGTCGATCAAAGTACGGGACGGCTGTGGCGCATCATTCTTTTGCCAGATAGCGTCGCCACGGCGCCCAATA
Source organism: Acetobacteraceae bacterium (assembly GCA_009693865.1). Classification (GTDB taxonomy): domain Bacteria; phylum Pseudomonadota; class Alphaproteobacteria; order Acetobacterales; family Acetobacteraceae; genus Rhodopila. The sequence continues at coordinate 23,422 of SHWL01000015.1, forward strand.
ATGCGTCTCCCATCCGTTGGTCACGCCGTCATGGTCGTGACTCGGGACATCGAGATGCACCAGGTCGATCCGCCCAGCCGTACCGTCTGGCACAAAATTGAGGATCAGCGTTGAATCGGGGTCGGTGTCATTGAACTTCACCGATCGCCACGACTGGACGATCAGTGTTGACGCGATGGCGGTCAGCATCGTGCCGCTCAGGCTCCCGTCGAAGGCGCGAAAGGGGGCACCCTCCGTCATGCCTATCGTCACCGGCGCGCCGGTGATCGCGGCATGGAGCAATGGATCCAGATACATCGCGAACAGCGTCGCGGCCGGGGCAGGCAAACGGACGGATTGCTGGATGATGGTTCTCATGTCTCTGTTCCCACGCCGTGCTGGCTACAAGCTCAGACCACCGTCGAGATAAAGCGTTTGTCCGGTCATGTAGTCTGAGGCCGAGGACGCCAGATACAGCGCCAGTAACCCGCATTCCCGCAGCCGGCCTGGGCGGCCAAGCGGAACGGTTGTCTTGGTACGCTCGATTGATTGGCGGACCCGCTCTTCGCCGGATGTCACGACATCCGGAAACATGCCGGGCGCGATGGCGTTGACGTGTACGTTGTAGGGCGCCCATTCCAACGCTTGCGCGCGGGTGAACCCGGCCAGCGCGGTTTTCGCCGCCGTATACAGAACGATCTCGCGCCCGCCCGAAGCGGAGGTCCAGGACGCGATGTTGATCACCTTGCCGGACCGGCGAGCCAGCATGTGCGGACCCACGGCGCGCGTGCACAGCAACGCTTCTGTCAGATTGACGTCGATGATGAACCGCAACTCCTCGTCTGAGACCCCGGGAACATCGGAGCCGGGCAGCGCGACCAGCGGCTTTCGAATCGAATCGCCCAGAGCGTTCACCAGGATATCGATCCGGCCGAACGTCGAAATGATCGTATCGACGGCCCGCTGAACCTCGTCCCATTTCGTGACATCCGCGAGGACCGGCACGACGCGCCGCCCGGATGACGCGGCGATGTCCGCGGCGGTATCGTTGACGTATTTCGGCGTCAGTGCGTTGAGCGCGACGTCCGCCCCGGCCTCCGCCAGCACCTGGGCGATACCCTTGCCGATGCCGCGCCCAGCGCCGGTGATGAAGACGACCTTTCCCTCGATGTTGTATTCGGCGGGCATCATGGGGGAATCTCCCTGGGGTCAGGGGTTGAGCAGCAACCGAGTCAATTCATCGGGCATGGTCAGCATTGGATAGTGCCCGGTGTCGAGTTCGTGCCACTTGGCCTTCAACCGGTCCGCCGCGCGGCGTTGATGCGCCTCCCCCGGGTTCGCGGCCTGTTTGCACCAAATGACCGTGGCGTCCCACGATTTGTCCCAGAAATCCGTCAACCGCACGGGCGTCATCGAGGTTCCGACCGGGTGCGGCGTGATACGGTCGATCACCCAGGCGCGCATCGCCGGTTCGAGATCGGCGAACAGGCCGTTCGCCGCGTCCTCCCGCGAAGGACCGGCGGCCAGACCGTAGGGGGCCGGTGCGTTACGATTGACGATGTCGCGGGTGCGTTCGCCGTTGAACAGCGCGAGGGCATCGACCAGCACGATGCGGGCGACACGATCGCGCATCCGCTCGGCCGCGCCGCAGACGACCATGCCACCCGAACTGGTGCCGACCAGCACCGCGTCATGGAGATCCTCGTGGAACAGAAGTTCGGCGACTTCGGTGACGTAGGTCGTGGTGTCGATGCCAGCCTGTAACTGATGGCGGCGCTCACCGCAGCCGAGCATTGTCGGGGCATGAACGACATGTCCCTGGGCGCGGAGGCGTTTGGCGACGTGCTGCCAGATCCAGCCGCCTTGATAGGAGCCGTGGACGAGTACGAAGTTGGTCATGTCAGAGGCTTCCTCGTTTTTTGTCTTGGTCACGCATTGTGAAAGCGGGGGGTCCAGAGTCAATGGCGGTCATTGTCGCCGCGCATCACGCCCGATTTCCCACTGGGTCAATCGGCGCTATCCTATGGCCAGACACCACCGTCGCTGGGAGAAACACGCCATGCCAAACGATCCTTTCGTCGATATCGCCGCGTTGTCCTCACTGGGCCCCATCCGTTGGCTGGATGCGCGCGACCAGGCGGCGTTCGAGGCGGGCCATGCGCCAAATGCCACGCGCGCGCCCAGTGACGCCTGGGACAAAGCGGCGAAGGCGGCAGACACCGGGTTCGAGAACTCTGGGCATTGGGAGGAGGCGCTGGTCGAGCTTGGCGTGGGTCCGGGAGTGACCGCCGTCGCGTATGACACCGGAGCGATGACGAACGCGGCGCGGGTCTGGTTTGTGCTGCAATATTACGGAATGAAGTGTGTGATCCTGAATGGCGGCTGGCCCGCCATTGCCGCGGCACCCAATGTGCCGGCCGGGACGGGCCCGGCGCCGAGTGGGTTCAAGGCATCCCCTGGCGCGGGCCCGGTTGGCTTGGTCGATCGGGCGACGTTGAAGGGACAGCTCGACGGCGCAGCGCATGTGTTCGACAGCCGGACGCGGGCGGAGTTCACAGGTGAGGATGCCAGGGGCCGGGCACGGAGCGGCCATCTGCCGGGAGCGCGGCATTTGTCGCATGCGGATTTGATGGAAAAGGGCGTTGTGCATGCGGCACCGGCTCTGCGGGGGATGCTGGAGAAAGTTGGGTTCGGCCCAGGGGATCATATCGTGACGCATTGCGAGGGCGGCGGACGGGCGGCGCTCGCGGCGGCCGCGGCGGTGCGGGCGGGGTATGACGATGTTCGAGTGTACTACCTCAGTTTTGGGGATTGGGCGAAGGACGAGAGTTGTCCGATCGTAAGGGATTAGGGTGGGAAAGACGGGGTGGCCCCGGTCGCGGGCGCCACTTTCGAGCAAGATTTCGAGCGCGTGATTCGAGGATTACCCGGCTCGCCCGCGGCTGAGGTAAATGGACCGAAAGTCTCCCGATCCGGCGGACCTTCCTTGTGTTCTCCCGGCGTCAGGTCGGGCATGATTTGCGCTGGAACGCCGTAAAGAGTTGAATTGGGAGGACACCCTGCGGCCACCATGGGACTGACCGGCCATCAAACAGGAAGACACTGTCATGCCGCTCTTCGGGAACATGATCACGATGCCGGACGCCTGGACCGATCGGACCGTCGGCGGCAAAGCAGGGCCGACGCAGCGCCTTTCTCCGGCTAATACCCGTCATCGGCCGCGGCTCTGGCTACGGTTCGAGAGTAACCGGCCGATCGCCGCGGAGATTCTGGAGCGTGCAAATATCTACGAGCGAATTTATCGCGAACGTTCCGGGCGCGTCCCGGTCAGCGCCATGGCCTGAGATATCGCCGCGGCCCCATCCCCGAATGGAAAGCAACTGAAATGCCCAGGTTCCAATCCTCCCCCGACCTGGAGATGCACTTCCAGGTCGATGACTTTACCGACCCATGGACCAAGCCCCAGACCATCCTGATGCTGCATGGCAATGCCGAGAGCGGCCTCGCCTGGTATGCCTGGGTGCCGAAACTGGCGCGACAATTCCACGTGGTGCGGCCGGACATGCGTGGTTTCGGCCAGTCCACTCCCATGCCACGCGACCACAAATGGACCCTCGACGAGCTGACCGAGGATTTTTGCCGGTTGATGGATCACCTCGGCATCGCCCGCTTCCATCTGCTCGGCGCCAAGATCGGCGGCACCATTGCCCGAGCCTTCGCCGCACGCCGGCCGGAGCGGTTGATCACTCTGACAGTCGTCGGTACCCCGCCGCCCACCCGGCTCGAGGCCGCCGCCGGTTTACCGGGCCTGTTGCGTGGTTTCGAGGAACACAGCGTCGAACACTGGGCCCGCCAGAACATGGCCAGCCGGCTTGGGGGCGCCTTCCCGCCGGAGGGACACGAGTGGTGGTGCCAGTTCATGGGCCGCACCGCGGTTTCCACTCAACTGAGCTTCATGCCGACGATCGCGGTCGCCGATATCCGCGCCGATTTGCCAAAGATCGCCTGCCCGACCCTGGTCATCACCACCCAGGACAGCGGGCTGGGCTCGGTGGATGTCACCCGCGCCTGGCAAGAACAGATCCCGGATTCAGAGTTGGTAGTACTGCCCGGCAACTCCTACCACGTCGCGGCGACCCACGCGGATCAGGCTGCTGAGGCGACGCTGGACTTCATCGCGAGGCGGGGGCGGCCGTGAGCAAGGGCCGTGGCGCCACTTATGGCTGACCGCCCGTAAATTGCCTCACAACGCAACGCGGCCCGGACGAACCGGGCCGCGAAGGCGAAAGAACAGACGGAGCACGGGGAAGTTTTACATCTCCCCGTTCACCGTTTTCATTCAGGCCGCGTGAAGCAATTCCAGCGCGCCCTCATAGACTTCCATGTTCTTGCCGAATGAGATCGCCGCCGCCATGGCGCCGCTCACCAGGTGCATCCATTTGTAGTCGCCACGGGTCGAGTGGAACTCTTCGACGATCGCCTGATGGTGCTTGAAGGAATGCATTTCGGTGAAGCTGTCGTGGCAGACGATTCGGCCCAAACGCAGGATGAACGCATCCGCGTCATAGCCTAGATTCACATACTGCTGGGCCAGGTTCACGGTGCCTTTCACCTCAGGCACGGCGCGCATACGACCGAGGTTCGTCACCTGCGCCCAGTCGGTTGGGGGCTGGTTGTAGATGCTCTGTTCGATCGCGTCCAGCAGGTCGCCCTGCGACAAATGCGGCAGCTTCGCGACTTCCGCCTGGTCCGGCTGCGCGGTGGCTTCCATGCGGTACTGGGTGGATCTGATTTCCGGGCCCATGTGCCAGGTCAGCAGGATCAGCAGCTTGTTGCGACGGCTGAGGCCTTCCATTTTCAGCAGCCAGCGGCGCAGGTTCACGCTGGTGTGCATGTGCACATCCATCGGATTGCCGGTCAGCGAACGCAGGAACAGGCTGGCGGCGCCAATCGACAACGCCTCACCGGCGCCTTCCAGCGACAGACCCTCAACCAGTGCTTCCGCCAGCATCGGGGGGATTTCATTATAGTCGTTGGTGGCGCCAATGGCTTCGCCGAGCCGGCCGACATGGGCGGTTTCGGCGTCGCTGCTGCGTTGCGGGATGATCCGGTCCAGCAGTTGATGCGTTTCGATCAACGCCTCGATTTCCGGCATCGTGCGCGGCGCGGGGAAACGGGCGGTGTAGCGAACCGGCGGCCGCATCAGGGTGGTAAGATAGTCCGTCCCGATGACTTCCTCCATCGCCCGCCAGGTCACAGCGGGGAACATGAAGTAGTGGTCGTCGAGCCCGTTCTTCACGATGGCGACATCCATCATGAGGTTGAAGCAATCCTGCTTCGGCAGGTTTTGCCACATCCATTGGAACAGATGGTCGGCCTTGTTGGACTCGCCGCGATCGACCGCCTTCAGGAAGGCTTGTTTCGCCGCTTCGATGCCTTTCGCGTCGGACACTTTTCCGGTGCCGTCGGCCGCCACATGCTCCATCTGGCTTTCAGCGCCGCCGGTCACATCCAGGGGCGCGAATTCCAGGAGGGCGTACGGGCCGGTCACAGGGTCATGCACATGCTTGTTGGCCAGCGCGACGTGCTGGACGACCGGCAGGAACTTGTCGTCGCCTTCCAGTCGCTCGGTCAGCTTATAAATGGCGTAGAGGCCGGCCATCGGGTGCAGCGGGCCGCCATGGTGGCCGGGGGGCAGATCCGTCGAGCGAGTCACAGCGAGAACCGCAGCTTTCAGCATTGTCTTGATATCGGTGCCCGCGCGAAGTTTCTCATATGTTTTCTCGATGATTTCGCTCCGAGGTGTTTCCTCGATGAAAGATACCAAGGGTTCGATATCTTCCCCGTATTTCACTCGTACCTGCATGGCGAACTCTTCCTTATCTGTATCTGTTTCTTACACTTGGTAGACGGCATCTATCGCAATCAACGGGCCCGGTTCCTGTGCACCGGCTCAGTGGCCCCGGGGGCTCACGCTTCCTTCGCGGTATTCCACCAGCACCAACAGGTAGGCGAGGCTATCCCCCCGGGTCCCCTCCCGGCCGATCATTCGGTTGGGGGGCGGCACGGGTTTTACGTCAGTTCCGAGGGATCGTCGGACTCAAAGGGGCGCCTGTCAACACTAACGTGGCCTCGCGATGCGAAAGGACACAAATATTCGTTGCCAACCGGGCGCCTTCATGCCGTGAAGATCGCGTTCAATACGACCGCGGCATTCCGAGAACATGCTGTCCGACGTAGGCGAGAACCAGGTTTGTTGAGATCGGGGCGATCTGGTACAGCCTTACCTCCCGCCATTTCCGTTCGATCTCGTATTCTTTCGCGTAGGCGAAGCCGCCATAGGTCTGCATGCAGGTATCAGCGGCTTTCCAGGTAGCCTCGCTGGCCAGCATCTTGGCGATATTGGCGTCAGCCCCGCATTCCTTGCCATCGTCGAACAGGGCGGCGGCCCGGCGGCAGATCATGTCAGCGGCCTCCAACTCAGCCCAGGCGCGGGCGATGGGGAACTGGACGGCCTGATTCTTGCCGATGGGGGCGCCGAAAACCACCCGGTCCTTGGCATATTGTGTGGCTTTCCTGATGAACCAGCGGCCGTCGCCGACGCATTCGCTGGCGACCAGGATGCGTTCCGCGTTCATACCATCGAGAATATATCGAAAACCTTTCCCTTCCTCACCGATCCGGCTGGAGATGGGGATGCGGAAATTGTCGAAGAACACTTCGGTCGTGTTATGGTTGATCATCGCCTTGATAGGGCGGATTTCCAGACCTTTGCCGGTGTTCTTCTCCTTCAGGTCTATCAGAAAGACCGACAGCCCGTCGCTGCGCTTTTTCACCTGGTCCGCCGGCGTCGTGCGCGCCAGAAGCAGCATCATGTCGGAATGCATGGCGCGGCTGGTCCAGACTTTCTGGCCATTGACGATATATTCGTCTCCGTCCCGGACGGCACGGGTCTTCAGTTGTGTCGTATCCGAACCGGTCGTCGGCTCGGTAACGCCGAACGCCTGCAGGCGAATGGTCCCGGCGGCAATGCCAGGCAGATACTTGCGCTTCTGTTCCTCACTGCCATGCCGCATCAGGGTGCCCATGATGTACATTTGGGCGTGGCCCTGGCTTGCGACGCAGCCGGAGGCGTTGATTTCCTCCAGGATCACGGCGGCGGCGCGCAACGGCAGGCCGGAGCCGCCGTATTCCTCTGGAATCAGGGCGCCGAGGAACCCGGACGTGGTGAGTTCGTTGATGAATTCAGTCGGGTAGGCCTCTTTCTCCTCAAGGCCAGCCCAGTAGGTGCCGGGAAAACGGGCGCATATCTTGCGGACGGACTCCCGCAGTTCCGGGTAATCCTCGCCGATGGGAACAACGGTTTCGCTGGTCATGATGCCGCCCTCCTGAGTCGTCGCGGCGCAGGCTGCCGAAGGGAGGGCGGAGCGTCAAATGCGCCGCGCGGTAAGCGGGGGCGGCCTCGCGTGGCGCCGGAGGGGCTGCTAAGCCGCCCGCGCATGCGAATCCTGTTTATCACCGCCAATCGATTGGGCGACGCGGTCCTTTCCACGGGGCTGCTGGACCACCTGATCCGAACCTACCCGGCGGCACGGATCACCGTGGCCTGCGGACCTGTGGCGGCGGGCGTGTTCCTGCGCATGCCGAATCTCGAACAGGTCATCGTCATCGCCAAGCAGCCGTTCGGACGTCACTGGCTGCCGTTATGGCGAGCAGCGGTGACACTGTGGTGGGACCTCATCGTGGACATCAGGGGCTCAATGTTGTCCTGGCTGGTGCCGGCGCGGCACCGGTCGATCATGCGGCCTGGAACCGGACACAAAACGGTCCAGCTCGCGCGCGTGCTCCGGCTCGATCCGGCCCCGCTCCCCGTCGTATGGTTCAGTCCTGAGGATTCCGCGCGCGTGGCATCGTTACTGCCGGACGGAAGGGCGGTTATCGCCCTCTCCCCCACCGCGAACTGGCCACCAAAGGTCTGGCCGGCCGGCCGGTTCGTGGCCCTGTTTGAACGTTTGGCCGCCAGCCACTTACCGGGGGCGATCCCGGCTGTCATCGCCGGCCCAGGGGAGGCCGAAGCGGCGATGGCGCGGCCGGTGCTGCAGGCTCTCCCCGAGGCGATCGATCTGGTGGGCCGCCTGAACCTGCCGGAAATCGCCGCTTTCCTGTCGCGGACGCGCTTGTTCGCCGGAAACGATTCCGGCCTCATGCATCTCGCCGCCGCCGCGGGCACGCCGACTCTGGGGTTGTTCGGGCCAACGAACGCTGGCGAGTACGCGCCCTCGGGACGAAAGACAGAGGCGTTGTCAGGACTTAATCGTGAGATGGAAAGCATTTCCGTCGACATGGCCCTGGGCGGCGCCGCGCGTCTGCTGGTTCCATAAGGGGCGCGATCAGCCAAGGAGGACAACCGGATGGCAATCGGCCGCGGACCACGCGGGAAGACAAACATCGGCCGCCGCGGGTTCGCGACGATGCTGCTTTTGGGCATCGGATGGCTAGGCAGACAGGCTTCCAGCCAATCCGGCTCGTCTGGGTCAGTGCCAACTCCAATTGATTCGCCGGCCGAACCAATTTTGCGCCTGCGTTCGGCACTCCTGAAACTCGCGGCCGCGGACTGGCCGCCACCGAGCCCAATCCTCGGTCCGCTTGTGGCGGCGGCTTTTGACCTCTCTGGCATCGCCGCCGCCATTCTTGGTCCCGCCGCCGCGACCGCCACGCCAGAACAAACGGCTCGCTTCGCTCAGGCATTTGGCCGGCGCATGGTGCGCGAGTTGGCACGCAATCGCCCCGAGCAGGCCACCGATCAGTTCGGCGTCCAGGAAATTCGGCCGATCGGGACGGTGGAATGGCTGGTCATTACGCGTAGTGAACTACCAACAGGGCCGGCCGTCCTCAGTTGGCGGGTGCGCGGCTTACAGGAAGGTCCGCGGATCGTCGATCTGTCGCGGGATGGGATCAGCGCCATCGAGGTGCAGCGCCGGGATCTCGCCTCCGCGCTCCGGACACGGCCGTTGGAAGACGTGTTGGCTGACATCGAGAGCCGGCTGGCCCGGTAGGGCCGCTTTCAGTCGTGAGCAGCGTCTCCCTGACAATCGACAGGCGGTCGCGGCCCCGGAGGAGGATGGGGCGCATTCCCGGTCGGCAGCGGCGCGTTACCGACTGCGGCGGCCCAGGCGCCATGCCGGAGCCGGAGCGCCTCCGTGCGCTGGCGCGCGAGGATATCGCCGAACCATCGCATCACCTCTGGCCGTAGCAGCGCCGGATCCCAATCCGATGTCGCGCTCACCGCCGTGTTGATGTCGGCCGCCATCGCCGCGATCGCGATGGCGAAAATCTCATCGGCCGCCCGGAAATCCGCCGCCATCCGCTCGACCGTGACCCCTGGATCGCGACGCGCGGTGAAGGCATGCCGCAGGCTGCGCGGTAGATCGAATTCGATGTGCGCGACCATGCCCAAGGCAATCACCTGCTGGACCATATCCGGGGTGTCGAAAGCCATGCCGCGACCGACCTGTCCGAACGCTCGATCGGCCTCCGCAGTGGCGGAAAAATGCGCCAGCCAGTGGGGCTCGGGTGATAAGCCGGCCTCAAAACGGGTGCGGTTCCATGCATAGGCGTCGAAGAAAGCATCGATCTGCCGCAGAATTTCCAACGGATGCGCATACCGGCCCTCGGCGATCGCCTGCATTTCCGACCGGGTTATGTGCCAATAGATCACCGAAAACAGCTCGGTGTAATGCGGTGCCGCCAGGAAGGAGTCGCGCCATCGCCCCAGCGCGTCGAGCACACCAAGCGTGCGCGCGCAAAGCGCCCGGGCCACCGCTTCTTCGCCGGGACTGCTTCGAGCGGCCACAAACGCACACGCGGCACAGGAAGCAGTTTGGACCGGTTGGGCGGCGGCTGGCCCTTGCTGAGTCAGCACCGCCGTGAGTACCAGCAACGCCTGCGTCAAAAGTCGCATCAGCGCTCCTCCGGAAAAGCGTTACCGCTGCCTCAACGCCGCGGTCGGGCTCAGCCGGGACGCCTTCCAGGCGGGATATATCGCTCCCAGTCCTCCCAAACCCACCGCGCAGACAACCGCGGTAATCGCCGGAGCCAATTGAACAGTGATCGCTATGCCGCTGTCGAGCAGAACGAACCGGTACAAAGCGAGGCCGCCAAGGTGGCCGGCGATCGCGCCGGTCAATCCGCCGGCCGCGGCCAATATCACCCCCTCGCCGAGGATCAGGCCAACGATGCGCCAACGGCTCCAGCCGATGGCGGCGAGGATCCCTATTTCGTGCGTGCGCTCCTCGACCGCCATGACCAGGGTATTGAGGATCAACAGACCCGCCATGACCAACGCGGCGACCGAGATCGCGGCCGACGAGGCCGCCAGCATGGCGACCGAGCGATTGGTCTTCAGCACTTCGTCCGGTACTGACACGACCAGATCCGGTCGCAACGCACTCACGGCGGCGCGTACGGCCTCGCGCGCCGCGATGTTGTCAGGGCGCGTCAACTGCATCTGAAAAAGCGTGACCCGGCCGGGGCGGCCCAGAAGGGCTTGCAACTCCGCCAGCCGAAGCACGGCCATCCCGCTGTTGGCCGGGCTGGTAAAACCCCCAATGCCGACGACCTTGAACGGACTGAACTGCAACAGCACCGTCGTGCCGATGTCGGCATGCAACGCCTCCGCCAGCACCTGTCCGAGAATCACGCCGTGTTCGCCGGCCACCGGGAGACGGCCACGGATCAGCGGGATCGCCTCGAACGGCCGGTTGTCCAACTGCCAACCACCGACCAGAGCGTGGTTGTCCTCGCCAAACGGCAACAGCGCGCCGAGTTCGCCCGAAACGCTGGCGACCCCGGGAATTCGCCTGATGTCGTCAGCCAGAATTTCCGGTAGATTGCTGGAGAAGAATTCCACCATTCCTCGCTGCATCACGACCAGGTCGATCCCTCGCTCCCGCAGGCTGGCCTGAGAGGCGTCCCGCAGACCCTTCGAGACCCCGGTCAGAGTGAGAAAGCCCGCGATCGCCAACGCCACTCCCAACAGCGTGAAACTCGAACGTCCGGGCCGTCGCACCAGGTTCCGCAGCAGCAGGCCGGGCCAGGTCATGCCGCCGGACGCCACGCGGGCACCGTCGACGTATCCTCGACGATCGCGCCATCCAATAAGCGAATCCGGCGGGAGCAGCGCGCGATCAGCGCGGGGTCATGACTGACGATCACCATGGTCATGCCATGGCCGCGTTGGTGCAGATCGAACAGCAGATCGATGATCGCCTGACCTGTCGCGCTGTCCAGGTTGCTGGTAGGCTCGTCGGCCAACAGGATTTCCGGGCGGTTCGCCAGTCCGCGCGCGATCCCAGCGCGCCGCCGTTCGCCGCCGGAAAGTTCTTGCGGACGAAGCCCCGAGCGGTGAGCGATGCCCATGTCCTCCAGCAGAGCCAGCGCGCGGCCGCGCCGGACCGCCGCGCCGCCCGGCTGGCCGAACATGCTGATCTCAACGTTTTCGGCCGCGGTGAGTGTCGGCAGCAAATTGAAATCCTGGAACACAATCCCGATTCGCCTGCCACGCAGCGCGGTCCACGCGGCCGCGGATGGCGAGACAAGATGCTCGAACGACACCACACCGCTGGTGGGTATTTCAATCCCGGACAGCAGATTGATGAGCGTCGATTTGCCGCTGCCACTCTGGCCATGCACGGCGATGAATTCACCGAGATGGATGCTGAGTGTCACGTCGCGCAGCGCGACGATGCGTCCACCATCGTAAGTTCGGCTGACCCGCTCCAGATGCAGAAGCGCCGGGGCTGCCGCGGCCGGCATCATCGGCGCAGCGCGGCGTCCGCGGCGGCGTAACCGGACTGGATCGCGCCGTCGACCGTCGCGGACTGACCGGTGCGGGTCCAATCGCCCGCGAGAAACAGGTTCGACCAGCGGGTGCGGGCCGGCGGACGGCGTGCCTCGTCCGCGGGCGTATGCGCATAAGTGCCCTGACGAAACTTCAACACGTGCCATGCCGGCAACGTGTTGCCACGGTTGAGCGCCCGGGCGGCGGGTTCCCAGAGCCGCCGCGCCACCTCGGCGCGTGGGACGTCCATGAGATCGTCGGCCGCGCCAGTACTGACGGTCGCGAGGTCACCGCGCGTAAGCACCCACAATGGCCGGGTCGCGATGATGGAGGTGAGCTTCGGTTCCGGCGCCGCGGGCGGGTCTAAAACAAAGTGCGCCGTCACGATCGCCCTGGTGTCACGCGGACATGTCAGATCTTGCAGGAGTTCTCCGGCGGCGGCGGACGGAACGGCGAGCACCACTTGTTCGCCCGGGCCAAGCGCCTGCGAGAACTCGCCGAACCGCAGCATCGTTGCCCGCCCGGAGTCGCGCTCGATGGCGTGCAGCTTGCTCCCGTAACGGACTTCACCCCCCAACCCCACGATCGTCCGCACGGCGGGATCGATGAGATCGGTTGTCAAGTCCCGTTTGACGAATTGTGGCAGGAGCGGGGATTCGCCAGAGGCCAGGACGTTGCGCAGCATCTGCCACAAAGCCTGGGCCGAGGCGGCCGCAGGCTCGGTATTAAGGGCCGCGATGCATAGTGGTTCCCAGAAATAGCGCCGCCCCAAGCCATGCCGCGGCATCATCCGCGCGACCGTGTCGGCCGGCCCAGCTCGTGCCATCGCGAACAACCGCAAGAAGTCGACGGCGCTGGTGCCGGGGACGGCGCGCCATGGCGCCAGCATCCAGACTGGCACCCGGCCCGTGCTTGGATGCAGGGTCCATCGCCGCCCGGTCTCGGTATCGATGAAGTCGCAGGCCGCGCGGTCCGGTCCGACCAGAGCCCGCGGCATGTCAATATCCGTCGCGAAGGCCTGCAAATGCCGCTGGCCACCGAAAAAGAGGTGGATTCCATTGTCGAGCGCGCGGCCAAACCCGGGATGGTGAAGAGCCAAAGCGCGGCCCCCCGCCAGGCGCGTTTGCTCGTGGAGGACAACGCGGCGTCCCCTTCTCGCCAATCGCAGCGCGGCGGCCAGGCCGGCCGCTCCAGCACCCACTACGTGGACTGTCACGCGTCGCGAACACTTCGGAACAATACGCGGCAGCGAGGCATGAACAGTGCCCTCTCAGTGTGTCATCAAAACGTAGCGGCCGCTTGGTCGACTGGCAATGGGGCCCGGCGGGGAACACCACCAGGCCGCCGGCGACGCCGTATTGACAATTGACACTCGAATTTCTTTGCATCCGCGGATGTGATAGCAGATCGCCGCGCGGTCTCACTTGCCCCGGCCCGATGTTACCGGGTCCGGGATGAGCCGGACCGCGCGAGGCATTCATTTTGGCGATTGGTACGACACCACGGCGGGAGGGCCAATCGGCATGGCGGACTGGAATGACGGCTACGTCTCCGACGTGGCCTACGTCAGTGGTTATCACGCGGAAACGGCCCCGGTTTGGCTGGCCACCACGTTGACTTTGCTGGGCGTGGCCCCGCCAGATATCTCGCGTCCCTTTCGGTACGCCGATCTCGGGTGCGGCAACGGGGTCACCCCGCTCGTCGTCGCGGCGGCGATGCCGCACGCGGAGGTTTGGGGATTCGATTTCAACCCCGCCCATGTCGAAGCTGGGCGGGACGTCGCCCGCCGCGCCGGCCTGACCAATGTCCGTTTCGAGGAAGCCTCGTTCGACGGCCTCGCGAGCCTCGCCCCGGCGGATCTGCCTATGTTCGAATACATATCGGCGCATGGCGTGCTGAGCTGGATTTCGCTCGAAAATCGGCGCCGTCTGTTCACCGTGATCGGCCAGCGCCTGGCGCCCGGAGGCATCGTCTCCGCCAGTTACAATGTTGGCACCGGATGGACCGGCATGCGTCCCGTCCGGACGCTGATGCGATTGTTGGTGGAGGCAAGCCCGGATCGGACCGACCTCGCGGCGGCCGGGATGTTCGCCATGCTGGAGAAAATCAAGGGCGCGGGCGCCGCGATGTTCGCGACCCATCCCGCCCTTAACGCCCGCATCGAGATGTTTCGCACCCAGGATCCGCGTTACGTCGCCCATGAGCTGCTGAACCGCGATTGGCATCCGCTCATGTTCCCCGAGGTCGCCGCCGCGATGGCGGGGATCAAGTGCGACTATGTCGGTGGCGCGACGTTGCATGACAACATCGTGGGCCTCACGGTGCCCGCCGGGCTTCAGGAGATGTTCGGCCAGTCGCGCGAGACTCGGTCGCGGGAAATGGTGCGGGATCTTGCCTGCGGAGCGAGTTTCCGCCGCGATATGTATCAGCGAGGCGCGCGGCGCATGTCCCCGATGGAGCATGGGCGGCGCATGAACGCGATGAGGCTGACCCGCACGGCCCGGCCGGTTCCGGAGACGATCGTGCTGAACACGTCTCTGGGCCAGTTCACCCCGGATCAGACGCTTTACCGGGCGGTCCTCGATATTTTGAACGACGGTCCCATGACGATCGGCGAGGTTCGCGGCCACGCGTCGTTGTCCGGCTGGATTCCCGCTGCGGTGCCCGAAGCGCTGGGGATGCTGTTGCAGGCCGGGTTTGTGGCGCCTTTGGCGCCGGAACCGGTTGCGACCGAGGCAGTGGCGGCCTCGGCGCGTTTGAACCAGGTCCATGCCGCGTTGTTCGACGACGGGTACGACCGGCCGTTCCTGGTCTGCCCAGCTTTGGGGGCGGCGCAGGGGGCCGATCCGCTGGACATTCTGGCGCTGGACGAAATGCGGACCCAGGGGACCATCGACGAGGCTCCTTTGATCGAGGCGATCGCGGCCCGGGTCGCACGCTATGGGCGAGGTTTTCAAAAGGAGGGGAAGGCGATCGAGGACCCGGCGGAGATGCGGGCGCATGTGACGACGATGGTGCGGGACTTGCTGTCGCGGCGTCTGCCGGCGATGCGCCGGTTCGGGGTGCTGGGTTCCGGCCACCCGGGACCGCGCCTGGCGGATCGCGCGGTCCAGGCAAGCTGAGTTGGAGCGGGCGATCGTCACCAATCCGAAGCATTGGCCCGCGGCGTTGGAGGGCGTGGCCTCGGCGGTCACGCGCGCGCTCACGATCATGTCGCGAACGGACCGCTGACGATGGCGAGCTGGGACGATGGTTACGTCACCGATGTCAATTATATCGCGGGTTTCCATCCCGATACCTTGCCGGTCTGGATCGCCACGTGCGCTGCGTTGTTCGGATATACCGCGCCGGACGTGACCCGGCCCTTCCGCTATGCCGACCTGGGGTGCGGCGATGGCGTCACCGCGCTGATCCTGGCCGCGACGATGCCTCATGCGGAAGTCTGGGGTTTCGATTTCAACCCGGCCCATATCGAGGCGGGACGCGAGATCGCCCGCCGCGCCGGCCTGACCAATATCCACTTCGAGGAAGCTTCGTTCGACCGTCTCGCGCGCCTGGCCCAGGGGGCGTTGCCGATGTTCGATTACATGGCGGCCCATGGGGTGCTGACCTGGATTTCACGGGAAAATCGCCGTCATTTATTTTCCGTGATTGGCCAGCGCCTGGCGCCGGGCGGGATCGCCCAGTTGGGCTACAACGTCAGCACCGGGTGGTCCGGCATGCGGGTCATTTCGACGCTGTTACGGCAAATCGCCGCCGCCAGCCCTGAACGATCCGATATCGCACTGGCTGGCGCCTTTGGGACTCTTGAGAAGATTCGGGACACCGGTGCGGCAATATTCCGCTCTTACCCCGAACTCAACGAGCGGCTTGTCCAAATCAAAGGGCAACACTGGCGTTACGTCACGCACGAATTGTTGGCCCGGCACTGGCAGCCAGAGCAATTCGCGCGGGTCGCGACAGCCATGTCGGCGATCAAGTGCGATTATATCTGCGACTCGATGCTACATTCCAACCTGACCGGTCTCATCATGCCAGAAGAAGCGTATGAGATCGTCGAATCAATCTCGGACGTCCGGCTGCGGCAGACAGTGCGCGACATTGCCGGCGCGGTGGACTTCCGTCGCGATCTCTATCAACGGGGCGGGCGGCGGATGTCCCAGGCGGAACAAGCACGCCGAACCGATGCGATCACGCTGGTACGACGGTTCCGGCCCGTGCCAGAAACCATGACGAACGAACCCCTGCTTCGCCGCGTGGCGGTCAGCGAAACCGATTATCGAACACTTTTTCGTCTCCTGGACGAAGGTCCAACCACGATCGGCGCACTGCGGCGCCACGAAGCTTTGTCCGGCTGGAACGGTCAAATGTTGTTCGTGGCGATCACGGTACTTCTGAGCACGGCCTACGTCGCCCCAATGCTGCCCGAGCCGCCGGCGAACGCCGCCGTCGCCGCATGCGCGCGACTGAATCGGGTTCACGCCGCCCTGTTCGACGAAGCTCGGGAGCGGCCTTATTTGGCCCTCCCGGCGTTGGGTTCGGCCTGGCAAGCCGGCCGTCCCGCGGTTCTCGCGGTCGACGAACTGCTGTCCGGCGGCGGTCACGAGGAGCAGGGTCTGACCGAGGCTGTTCTACGGCGTCTCCGGGAGGTCAAGGAAATCGCGGAACGGGATGCTCAATCGGGCGTGGCCCGCGAGCAGGTGACGGCGGCTGTCCGGGACATGGTGCGGCATCATCTCCCGGTCTACCGCCGTCTGGGTGGGCTCGGTATGGCCGAACCCGAGGCGGACGTTTAGCATGGAACGGCGCCCGATCGCGGCGGCCTCCGCCTGCGCGGGTCACGAGATGGCCCCGGCAACAACAGATCGACCGCTATGACCAGGGAGGATTGACCGATGCCCGGCTGGAATGACGGCGCGATCACCGATATCGCGGCAACTCCGCGGTTTTCCCGGGAAACCACGCCTATCTGGCTGGCCACCACCTGCGCCTTGCTTGGTTTCCGCGCACCGTCGCTGACGCGGCCGTTCCGCTACGCCGACCTCGGCTGCGGCGCCGGGTTCGGCGCGCTGACGGTCGCCGCGACCTGCCCCCGCGCCGAGGTGTGGGGCTTCGACTTCAACCCCGCGAACATCGAATTCGCGCGCGATCTCGCCGAACAGGCGGGCCTCACCAACATCCGGTTCATGGAAACCTCGTTCGAGACCCTCGCCGCGATGCCACCGGACTCGCTGCCCGAATTCGACTTCATGATCGCGGAACACGTTCTGAGCGTGATCTCGCCGGAGAACCAGCGTCACATCCAGACCATCATTGGACGCCAACTTCGGCCCGGCGGTCTCGCGTATCTCGGCTATGATACCGACACCGGCTGGACCGAATTCGAACCGATCCAGACGTTGATGCGGATGTTGTTCGAGGCTGGAACGGAGACCAGCGAGTTCGCGATCCCGGACATCTTCGCCTATCTCGACCGGCTGAACACCGGCGGCGCGCTTTACTTCAAACGCAATCCCATCCTGGAGCAGCGGCTGGCGTCCATCCGGCGTCTGCCGGCTGCCGATCTCGCGCTTCGCTGGCTCAATCAGGACTGGCACGCGTTGATGTTCGCCGATGTCGCCGACGCCATGGAGGAGGTCAAATGCGACTTCCTCGGGCGAGCGACGCTACATGAAAACATTCCGGCGGCGTCGGTACCGGCGGGGATGCTGCCGTTGCTGGAGGAGGCGGCGTCGATCCGGATCAAGGAAACCATGCAGGACGTCGCGGCGGGGACGCCATATCGCCGGGACATTTACCGCCGCGGCCTTACGTTTGTGCCGGTCGCGGCGCACCATGCCCAGTTGGACGCCATCACAGTCGCGGCCATGGCCGATGGGCCTCTGATGGTGCCAACCTGGCAGGGACCGGCCCCCGCCGATCCGGCCGTGTACGATCCCTTGACCGAAGCGCTTCGCGAAGGCCGCCTCAGCCTTGCCAAAGCCCGCACCCTGGGCGCGTTGGCCGGCGCGCCGGTTGAAGACGCGGCCAACGCGATGGCCATGCTGATTGCCGCGGGCCGCGCGCATCCGGTGATGCCTGACCTGGTCGCGCGCGAGGCCACTGCCAGGGTCTCGCGCTTCAATGACGCGATCATCGACGCGATCACACGAGGGGAAGACCTCGGTTACCTCGTCTCCCCGGTCCTTGGGTCCGCGATCCCCGCCAGTCCGCTGGAGGCGTTGACGATCGGCGCTATCGCCTATGGCCAAAGCGTGGACGACCTGGACGGATTGACCGGCGGGGTCCTGATGGCGATGCGGCGAGGCGGACGCGCGGTGACGCGGGACGGCGCGCCGATCGAGGACGAGGCGGAGGCCCGATCGGTTCTGCGTGCAGTGGTCACGCAAATCCTGGAACACCGTGTGCCCTTGTTCCGCGCTTTGGGCGTGCTGCCAGCCGGATTGGCGGCGAGCTCAACACACCAGCTCGCCATGCAGGGCAATGTCGAAGCCCCCGCGCATGTGGCGGTCGAATGACCTGGACGCTCGGGGGGATGGCCTGCCCGTTTGTTGTGCAGGCGGTCTGGATGGCGGATAGATGATGGCGCTCCCTGCCGTCCGCGCGATGGCCGGGAGGGAGGGAGACCCCACCATGCCTGAAGAACTTCGCGCCGATGTCGTCGTGGTAGGCGCGGGTCCGGTTGGCGGGACTCTGGCGTGCCGTCTGGCCGCGGCTGGCGTCGTCACTGCGATTGTGGACCGCGCCGCGCTACCCCCGATGGAGCATCCGGTGTTCGATGGCCGGGCTTACGCGATCGCCGCCGGATCGCGCGCACTGCTGATGGATGCGGGGTTGTGGGACCGGCTGCCAGACCTGCCCAATCCGATCCTGGACATTCGTGTCACCGACGGCCTCGTGGGACGGCGGGCATCCCGCCTGCACCTGCATTTCAACCATCAGGAGGCCGGCGGCGAGCCGGGCCCGTTCGGTTGGATGGTGGAGGCACGCGGCCTGCGCCGGGCGCTGAACGCGCATGTGCGGGATTTGCCTGACCTGCGCGTATTCGCGCCCGCCGAGGCCTCCGTCGAACGCTCCGTGGAAGGTGCGCGGGTGGGGATCGTTGGCGGCCCCTCGATCGCGTGCCGTCTGGTGATCGCGGCCGAAGGCCGGCAGTCGCCCTTGCGAGAGGCCGCCGGAATTCGGGTGACGCGGATTGGCTACGATCAGACCGGCATCGTTTGCGCCATCAGTCATGAGTTGCCGCATAACAACCTGGCGCTGGAGCACTTTCTTCCGTCCGGCCCCTTCGCGGTGCTGCCGATGGCGCCCAGCGTGGATGCGGAGGAAGGGGGGGCGCCGAATGTCTCGGCCGTGGTGTGGACTGAGCGAACGCGGATCGCCGAGACGATTCTCGGTTTGGACGACCGCCGCTTCGCCCGCGAAATCCGCCGTCGCCTCGGCGATTACCTGGGCGACGTCCGGACGGTGGGGCGGCGCTGGAATTACCCATTGTCGGCGATGCTGGCGCATCGGTACGTCGACACACGGCTCGCGCTGGCGGGGGACGCGGCGCATGCCATCCATCCGGTCGCGGGACAGGGACTCAACCTCGGGTTTCGGGATGCGATCGCGCTGGCTGGGCTGGTAATCGAGGCAAAGGCGGCCGGCGAGGATGTCGGGTCTCCGGGCTTGCTCGCGCGGTATCAGCGGGCGCGGCGGCCGGATAATCTGGCGATGCTGGCGATGACGGATGGGCTGGACCGGCTGTTCAGCACGAATAATCCGGCGGCCCGGCTTGCGCGGGATCTGGGGATCGCGGCGGTGGATCGGGCGGGACCGTTGAAACGGGTGTTCATGCGAAGGGCGATGGGGGCGTAGACCTACCGGAATCGTACAAATGCGGAACGATTTGCCAACCGCCATCCTTCCCGCATCCGGTCCAGGCGGAGGAGGCCATGATGCATGGTTTCAGGCCCTGGCGGCCGGTATCCGCTGGACGTCCGGCCGGACCAGCCGCCCAACCGTGCGACGATCCAAACGAACCAGGCGAGTGTTGTTTCATCGTGCGGGTTCCTGAGCTTTTCCGTACGACCCTCGAGTTTGACGTTGATGGCACGCAGGGCCGGCATGTCGGCGGGGTCGGCGGCATCGGTGACCGGCTGGCCGGTGCTTCCGTCCCGGACCATGGCAAGCTGCATCGATCTGACCGCCGCGATCAGACCGATCATTGCCAGTTTGGTGAAGCACGCGGCTGTTTCCAGCTCTCAGGCGGTCCGCTTTCATCGAACGGAACACCTGCTCAATGATCCATCGCATGCGATACCAGGCCACAATCTGGCGGGCCTGATCCACAGTGATCACCGCGTACGTGGTCAACAGCCGCCAATGGACCGGTTCGGCGCCGTTTGGCGGATCGATTTCCTGGACATCGACAACCCACAGCGGGACGGTTCTGGCCTCGTCTTTGTCCGGCGTCTTCTCCGGCCGGACCAGGGTCGCGGGACCGAAGCGAGGTGCTACCGCGGCCTTACGCGGGGAGTGTTTGCCCTTCGCGGGCACGTCGATCGTTTCGCGGGCCTGTTCGGGCAGGGCGGCGCAATATGCCGGCAGGCAGCCGCCCTCGGCCAGGACGCGAGGCTGCGAGGAGCGGATCAACACATGCACGTTGGCGGGGCGGTTGGCCATCAGGTGGAAGATGTCGCCTTCGCGATCGCATGTGGCTGTTATGATTTCCGCGTTCGTGAGACAGCTACCGGTCTTGCTCGTGGCCTCGAGCCAGCGGTACGATTCCTTGGCGTCCGCCGCGCGTTTTTGTGGGTTTTCACCTCCTTCGCGCTGGCGGTTTCCGCTGTGCTGATGCGGGCGCGGTTCATGACGATACAGTCGATCAGGCCGCCAATGCCGCCGATCGCCGCGTCAACCGCCAGGACCGGATGAAGGAACAGGCCGGGATGGGTGGCCGTCGCGTCCCATCCCGAAGCCGCGCTTGTTCTCCGTCTGTGTCGGAAACAGCACGTCGGTGGTGTCCATGACCGCCAGGATGTAGCGGCCGCTGGCACGCTGGTTGGTCTGACGCCCGGCGGTAACCAGCAACTCGTGCGAACTCACCGCCGGGTTGGCCAGGAAGTTGCCAAAGCGGATGGCCTGGTTCCGGTCCTCGGCCAGCCGGTGAAGGCAAAGGGTCCGCTTGCTCTGGACAGCGTTCAGCAAGATCGCGCCAGGATCGGCACGCTTTTTATGTCCGAACCCTCCAAGCGATACCTGTGCCATGCGACGATCTCCTGTTTCCTGACCGATGCGGGCATCGATTCGAAGAACGAAGGGATTCGCAATTCATTCCGCCGTTGTACGACAACGGTAGGGTCGGAAACGTTGATCCGGTCATTCATGTCCGCGGCTTTGGCTGACTCAGGGGTCGATCTTAGAACCGGGATCACCGTTCAGGTATCGGGCGCGGGGACCAGCATCCCGGAACCAAGTGCCACCGCGCCTTTGGTCCTTGGCCACATAAGGCTGGGGTACTTGGCAACAACCCGGCGCGCCTCGCGCAACAGGTTCTCCGGCTTGAACACGGATGGCGAGGCATACCGCCTGGCGGCTAAAATGGCCTGCCGCTGTTCTGCCTTACTCATTGCTGCTCCGATTTCTGGCGCTCGTCGATCGAGAATTCACCGGTCACGGTTCTACCGCCGCCCCGCGCAAGGACAAGCGGTGGCGCGTCATCCGCGTACCGGTTACCCTTGCCGGTGACCCGGTTAAGGCATACTTCCGCAGGTCAGTTGGACCAGGGAAACCGCTTGGGTGGTCTGGCGGTACCAGCCGGCGAAAACTGGACAAGGGGGAGACGCGCATGAGTACCGATACAGCCGTTGATGCCGAAGCCCTGCGGGAAGAGGTCAAGAGCAAATACCGCGAGGTCGCGACCAATCCGCATGGAACCTTTCATTTCCACACGGGCCGTTATCTCGCGAGGCGTCTCGGATACGACGACGGCCTGGTTGGATCGTTACCCGACGTGGCGGTCGAGTCATTCGCCGGCGTCGCGAATCCGTTCTCGCTGCGGCCACTTTCGACAGGGGAACGCGTGGTCGATGTCGGATCAGGGGCTGGTTTCGACTCGTTCATCGCGGCTCGTCAGGTCGGCCCGGCCGGCCGGGTGATTGGCGTGGATATGACGGAAGAGATGCTGTCGAAGTCCCGTTCCACGGCGGTGCGGTTGGGTTTCGCCAACGTCGAGTTCCGCCAAGGACTGGCGGAGAGTTTGCCGGTCGAGGCTGGTTGGGCCGACGCGGTCATCAGCAACGGGGTGATCAACCTCTGCGCCGATAAGCGGGAGGTCTTCACCGAAATCCATCGTGTTCTCCGGCCGGGCGGCCACCTCCAATTCGCGGACATCGCGAATGGGCAGACGGTGCCCGAGGCGGCGATCAACAACATCGATCTTTGGACGGCGTGAATCGCTGGCGGACTGCCGTGTGCGGCCTGGAAGCAAGTGCTTGAAGAAATCGGGTTTGTCGATGTGACCATCGGATCGCCGATCGACACCTTTCAGGGTGCCAGCGGCGAAAAGAACGCGCGAAGATTTGAGGTTTTCGGCTATCCCTTCCTCGCCCGGAAGCCATAGAAAAGACAATGAAGCCCCCGGGGCCGGCGGCTGCCCAGGCCTCCGGTTCAACCGGCAACTGAGCCAGCAGGATCGAGCGCCTCGCAAGGAGCCATCCTTGACCGAAACTGTACTTGCCGCTGAGCCGGTGATTCGGCTTGGCTGTTTCCTCGGCATGTCGATTGCGATGGTGCTCTTGGAAGTACTGGCCCCTCGCCGGCCCCGGGCGATCGGCCGCCTGATCCGCTGGCCCAGCAATTTCGGGGTGGCTGTACTGGACACGCTCGCGGTGCGCCTGCTGTTTCCGCTTGCCGGCGTCGGCATGGCCTTTCTCGCGCAAACCAATGGATGGGGTCTGTGCAACACTCTGCCAGTGCCGGTGTGGCTGGCGGCACCGGCCGCGGCGATCCTGCTCGATCTGGCGATCTATGCTCAGCACGTGGCCTTCCACGCGGTGCCGGTGCTGTGGCGGCTGCATCGCATGCACCACGCCGATCTGGAATTCGACGTAACGACCGGGCTGCGCTTCCACCCAATCGAAATCCTCCTGTCGATGGGCATCAAACTCACCGCCGTCACGGCGCTCGGTGCGCCGCCGTCCGCGGTGCTGATGTTTGAAGTCGCACTGAACGCCGGCTCGCTGTTCAACCACGGGAACGTCCGTCTTCCGCTCAGGTTCGATCGGTTGGTACGTCTGGTCTTCGTGACGCCCGACATGCATCGCGTGCACCACTCCATGGATTGGCTGGAAACCAACAGCAATTTTGGCTTTAACCTGCCCTGGTGGGATCATCTGTTCGGCACATACCGCGCGCAGCCGGCAGCCGGGCACGCGCGCATGACGCTTGGCGTTGACCGCTTCCGCGATCCGCGTGAGCTCCGGCTGGATCGCATGTTGACGCAGCCGTTCCGCGACGATCCGCCCATTATTCCCGGAAGTGCCAATGGCTGATTTCCGGCGATCTTCCAGGCACGACCACCCTGGGCAATCGCGGGTTTGATTCCACCCAAGCCTTTCCATATCTCCATGGACATGGAGAAATCCGCGGCACTTATCGCCCTATCCGCGCTGGCTCGGGTGTCGCGTCTCGATATCTACCGGCTGCTGGTGTCACAGGCGGCGATGGTTTGCCGGCCGGCCATATCGGCGGCCAACCCGGCTTGCCGTCCGCGACACTTGCCTTCTGACCACGTCGAATGAAATCGTCCGGCTGCAACGCGTGCTCCGCGGGGACGGCACGGAAATCCGGATTTATTGTCATCCCGAGGGCCGCGGGGCCAAGGAAACCGCGATCAACGAACGTTTCGCGACCGGTTTCGAGGCCGGCCTCGCCAAACTCGACGCCGGTCTCAGCAAGCCACGCGGGCAGAAAAAGCTGGCGGAGATCCAGCAGCGGATCGGACGGCTGAAAGAAAAGAGCCGCGGCATCGGTCAGCACTACGAGGTCACCGTCATCCCGGATGAGACCGCAAAGCTGGCCGCGTCGATCACCTGGACCAAAACCCCGGTCGAGGGCTCGAAGCTGACCCATCCCGGCGTCTGTTGCCCACGCAGTAACGAAATCACCTGGCCCTCTGTGCCAATGACAGTGAGACATCTACCCCCCGGGAGTTTAGACCCTGAGGTGCTGAAGGATCGTCTTTCTCATGCCCATGCTCGACACAGAAACCCATGCCGGGGCGGGTGCCGCCTCGAACGAAGGCCGTAGGCCGCCGGTCG
>SHWL01000161.1 GCA_009693865.1 Acetobacteraceae bacterium
AATCTTGCTGGACGCCATTCTGCCCAGACCAAAACTGACAAACCGCGCCGCCCTGTTACGGTTCCGCCGCCACCTTGAGGAGGCGCCCAGACGCAGGACGCTCCAGGCCTGCCAGATCAGGCCACCCTAACTTCGCGCGTATGGGGCGCAGCCCACCCGAATTGCTGTTTTCTGGCCTTCGCGGGCGACTGACCAGCGCGGTCATCGGGCTTCTCACGGGGCCCCGGGTGAGACATGCTTCCTTCCCGCGCGTTTCCGCGATCGTGAGGTTCCGATGACCGCCCTGTTTCACGGCTCCAATTGGCAACACGACATGGCCGAGGCCATTGGCCACACGCCGCTGATCCGCCTCCGCCGCGCCTCCGAGGCCACCGGCTGCACCATCCTGGCCAAGGCCGAGTTCATGAACCCCGGCGGCTCGGTGAAAGACCGCGCGGGCCTTTACATCATCGCCGACGCGGAAAAACGCGGCGTGCTGAAACCCGGCGGCACGATCGTCGAGGGCACCGCGGGGAATACCGGAATTGGCCTGACTCTGGTGGGGAACGCTCGCGGCTACCGCTGCGTCATCGTGATGCCGGAAACCCAAAGCCAGGAGAAGATCGACTTTCTTCGGATGATCGGGGCGGACCTGCGGCTGGTGCCCGCCAAACCCTACCGCGACCCCGGCAATTACGTGCACGTCTCCCGCCGCATCGCCGAGGAAACCGGCGCGGTCTGGGCCAACCAGTTCGACAATCTCGCGAACCGGGAAGGGCATCGCGTTTCCACCGGTCCGGAGATCTGGGAGCAGACCGGCGGTAAGATCGATGCGTTCACCTGCTCCTGCGGCACCGGCGGCACGCTGGCCGGGATCGCGATGGCGCTGAAGGAAAAGAACCCGAACACGCGGATCGTCCTCGCCGATCCCGAGGGCAGCGCGTTGTATGGCTGGGTCAAGAGCAACGACCTGACGGTCACCGGCTCCTCCATCACCGAGGGGATTGGCCAAGGCCGCGTCCCCGCCAATCTGGATGGCGCGCCCATCGACGACGCGGAACGCGTCCCGGACGCGGAGGCGCTGGAACAGATTTACGACGTGCTGATCCATGAGGGTCTGTCGGTCGGTACTTCGTCCGGCATCAATATCGCCGCGGCCATCCGGGTGGCGAAGGCTCTGGGCCCGGGGCATACGGTCGTCACTATCCTGGCCGATGGCGGGGCGCGGTATGCGTCGAAGCTGTTCAATCCGGCGTTCCTGCGGGAAAAAGGGCTGCCGGTGCCACCCTGGATGGCCTGAATCGGACCGCGATCTCTCCGCTTGGCGGCTCACGTTCCGCATTGCTACAGTGCGAGACCGAATCCCCCCACCGAATCCCCGAGGTCATCCCCTTGGGCGGGCTCCGGCTTGAAGGACATGGACCGATGAAACTGCAGGCGGACCGCGCCACGCTGATGAAGGCCCTGGCGCATGTCCAGAGCGTGGTCGAGCGGCGTAACACGATCCCCATCCTCGCCAACGTCATGATCGCGGTGCGTGACGGTAAACTGGCGCTGACGGCGACCGACATGGAAATCGCCATCGTCGAGGACGTGACCGCCAGCTCCACCCGCAACGGCGCCTGTACCGCTCCGGCCGCGACCCTGTACGAAATCGTCCGCCGCCTGCCCGATGGAGCCGAGGTCGAGCTGGATCACCCCGGCGGCGACGCCCAACTGGCGCTGCGGGCCGGACGCTATGCGACCAGTCTGGTCGTCCTGCCGGTGGAGGATTTTCCTTCGATGACCGCTGGCACCTTGCCACACCGGTTCAGTCTGCCGGCGCAAGTGCTGCGGTCCCTGATCGATCGCACGCGGTTCGCGATCAGCACTGAGGAAACCCGCTATTACCTCAACGGCATCTACTTGCACGCCGCTGAGTCCGAGGGTACGAAAGTGCTGCGCGCGGTGGCGACAGACGGCCATCGCCTGGCCCGGGTCGAGGAGCCGCTGCCCGAGGGCGCGGGCTCGATGCCCGGTGTCATCATTCCGCGCAAGACCGTGAACGAACTTCGGAAGTTGCTGGACGAGGTGACCGGCAACGTGGAGATCGCGCTGTCCGACACGCGCATCCAGTTCAAGGCCGATCAGGTTCTGCTGACCAGCAAACTCATCGATGGCACGTTCCCAGAATATGAGCGCGTCATCCCTCGCGGTAACGACAAGGTGCTGCGGGTCGGCAAGAAAGATTTCGCCAATGCCGTCGCCCGCGTCGCCGCGATCTCGGCCGAACGGTCGCGGCCGGTGAAGCTGGCGCTGACCAAGGACATGCTGGTGCTGTCGGCCTCCAGCCCCGAACAGGGGACCGCGAGCGAGGAGTTGGATGGGGACCGGGTATCGTACGACTCGGGACCGTTAGAGATCGGATTCCAGGCGCGATACCTGAACGACATCACCGATCAGATTGGCGAACAGGTGGAGTTCCGCTTCTCCGATGGCGCCGCGCCGACGGTGGTGCAGGACGCGGCGGACGCGAGCGGGCTGTATGTGCTGATGCCGATGCGGGTGTGAGGGCCAAAGGCGGCGGCCTGGCGAAGATGGACTGAAACCCCCGCTAAGACGGAGTCTCCCGCCCATGCCACGCGTCAGCGGTATTCTGGAGACCTCGCTTTACGTTGACGATTTGTGGGGCGCGATTGCGTTCTATCGCGATCTGTTCGGTTTCGAATTGTTCTTCCAGGAATCCCGAATGACCGCTTTGGGCGTGCCCGGCGGCCAGGTGCTGCTGCTTTTCCAGCGCGGCGCCACGCTGGAGCCCGCGCCCGGCCCAGGAGGCGGGTTTATTCCACCGCATCACGGCGAGGGGAATTTGCATCTGTGTTTCGCGATTCCGTTTCGGGAACTGGCGGCGTGGGAGGCGCATTTACTCGCGCGCGGGCTTCCGATCGAAAGCAGGTTGGTGTGGGCCGGCGGGGGAACAAGCCTTTACTTTCGGGACCCCGAGGGAAATTCGTTGGAGGTGGCGACACCGGGATTGTGGCCTAACCGATGATTTCGGGGATGACTGGTTGTCCCCCGTGCCGGGCTGAATTCCGTCGTTTATCTTGATATTGATCGGGGTCATGGTCAAGATACCGTTACGAAATCAGGATAATAATCTCGGCCACGACGCACATGATGTAATACAACCGCGCTCAAAGATTGCCGTACTGTCCTCTCTCCCGTCATGGCCCGGCTCGTCCGGGCCACCCGTTCCAGCGCAGTGCCGCGACCGGTGGCCCGGACACGCCGGGCCATGACGACGAGGGATAGGTCGAGAGTCAAAGTCTAAGCGCACTGGTATAAGCGCGATCGACCCCGGTGCGCGCGAATCAAAAATCGTGGAAATGTTCAGAAAGCGCGAGATATAAGTGAGATCATGGACCGGGTCCCACTACTCGCCTTGATGCGGCCCGGCGGCCAGAGCCGCCCGGATTCCGGGCATCCGTGTCTGCAACCAATCTGGCAACGGTGTCGCCTCGAACAGCACACGCCGGCGCGTCACGGTCAGCAAATGCTGGGGCGTGGACCCGGAATTGTCATAAACGGTGGCATGATCGGCGATGACCAGAGCCGCCGCCAGATTATCCTGACTTGCCGCGACACGGCGGCGAATTACGTCCTCCGGGATATGGTGGCCGCCATTGGCAACACGCGCGGCGACACGGGCGACGTTCCGGCTGGGGTCGATCAGCGCCACATAGTACAGAGAAACCTCATAACCGGCGGCTTTCGCGCTGTTCATGCGGGCGAGGATCGTACTACCGGTCAGCGTTGATTCCAGGGAAATGGATTGCCGCTGTGCGAGGGCCGACCTGAACAGACGGATCGCCGCCTTCCCCGCCTCAACATCGGCGCGACCCGCATGAACCCGTTCAAGCGACCGAGCGATGCGGTCGGGGTCGATCGTCACGTCTACCAGGTCGCCCGCGATATCGCGGATCGTGCTTTTGCCCGACCCGTTCGGGCCAGCGTACACGATCAGCCGTTGCATGTCGGGTACGGATAATCCTCCGCCCGAAAATCCTCCGCCCGGCAAAGCCTGACAATCCGCTGTCCCGGAAACTCCCGCACCACCCAACCGTCAAGGTCATAAGTCATGATCTCGCCCCGCGCGCGGCGGTCGGCGAGTGCAAGCAAACCCCGCCGCGCTATCTCCGCGTCAGAGAGCATGTGCCCATCCTCGGCCGGTTCGGTTTTCACCTCGGCATCGACGTTGGCCATTTCACGCTTCCTTGCCTCGTCCGAGGCTCCTTCCTATCACACCCGATGGATTGTCGCCGGACAAGGCCCGTCGTCCCGCCAACCCCTTGCAATCCCGGCGCCGCGTTACGAGCGGTCGCGTCTTCGTCGCGGAACCGGCCCCTCGACGCCGGCACAAACTTCCGGACCCTCTCCCCACCCTCACCCCAAAATAACTCGACTTTCGCCGCGGCCGTCGGGATAGGATCGAACCACCGGCCAATATCGCGGCGCCGGTTCCGCAACCTCTTGACACTTGGTCCGGTCATCATTCCCGCGCGTTTCTCCCATCTCCTTCGGATCACACTCAGCCCACGCGCCGCGCGTCTCCTCGCCGGTGCCGTCCTGCTGGTGTGCGCCGTCTTCGCGGCCCACGCCCTGTTCGCGGCCCTGCGCGGTGTCCGCGGCGAGTATCTCGCGTTCAGCGACTTCTTCGCGCAATGGTCTTTCGCCTGGTTCGCGCGAATGAACGACGTCGCGCGAATCTACAACGCCAACGTGTTGCATCAGTTCCAGCTCACGCTGGAGCCAGCTTTGCGTCAGTCGTTCCCGTTTCCGTATCCCCCCACTTACCTGTTGACGATTTGGCCGTTGAGCTGGCTGTCCTACGGCCCGGCCTATCTGGTCTGGGATATCGCGACCCTGGCGCTGTTTCTGTGGGGGGTACTTGGAGCGAAACCGCGCATGCCGATGCTGGCGTTCGTGCTGCTGGCGCCCGTGACGGTCATCACCTTGCAACAGGGTCAGAACGGACTTTTATCCGCCGCCTTGATCGTCGGCGGCCTCCGCCTCATGGGCGCTCGCCCGGTCATCGCCGGCATTCTCCTGGGCCTCGCCACATTCAAACCGCAACTGGGAGTCTTGGTCCCTCTGGCCCTGATCGGCGCCGGAGCCTGGCGCACAATCGCGGCAGCCAGCATCACCGCCTTACTCCTGATCCTGGCCACCGGTTTGGTTTTCGGCTGGGCTGTTTGGCCGGCCTGGTTCGATGCCGCCAGCGGCCATGGCGTCTGGCTCGAACAGAGTGTGAGCAACTACCTGAAGCCATCCATCATGGCGAACCTCGAGCTCGCGGGCGCTTCACGGTGGCTCGCGCACGCGGTGCAAGCCGGTGTCGCGGCAGTCGTAGCGGTTTTGGTGGTCCTGTGCTTCTGGCGCGGTGCGACCGATTTGTCGCTCGCCGCTTTGCAAGTGGGCACGTTCCTGGCGATGCCCTGGTTCTTCCGTTACGACATGCCGATGCTGGCGAACGCAATTCTGTTTTTGGTCCGAGATCGTGAGCGCTCCGCACGGAATTTCGGTTTGATTGAAACCGGGATCATCCTCGCGGGATTGCTGTTTCCGGTGGTGGTAACGCTGACGTCGCGGTTCTTCTACGTCAGCAGCTTGTCGCTGCTGCTGTTATTCGGCCTGATCGTATGGCGGCGCCTGGGGCCGGAGGGGCGGCGGCGTCACAGCATGATTGCTTCATGTTGAAGCAATCATGCTGTGACGAACCTTTGTTTGATCGCATGATCCACGCTTTCCGGCTGTCCAGCCACAAGCGATCACGCTTTAACCGCGCTTCGAGCCATCCTCGACAAACGGGTTCTTCGTCCCACGTAACTGCAACCGAATCGGCGTGCCCGGCAGGCTGAACGTCTCCCGCAAACTGTTCACCAGATAGCGAGAGTAATCCTCGGGAATACGCTCCGCCCGCGTGCCGAACGCCAGAAACGTTGGAGGCCGCGCCTTTGCCTGAGTCACATAACGCAGTTTCAGGCGGCGCCCGTCAACCAACGGCGGCGGATGTTTCTCCATCGCGTGTTCGAACCAACGGTTCAGCTCTCCGGTCGAGACACGCTTGTTCCAGATCTCGTGCGCCCGCCGCACCGTGGGCAGTAACCGCTCCACCCCCGCGCCGGTCAACGCCGACAGCGTCACCACCGGGATGCCCTTCATCTGGTTCAACGATGTCTCCAACCGGTCCGAGATCGCTTTCCGGGTGGCGTTCCGGTCCTCGACCGCGTCCCATTTGTTCAGCGCCAGGACGCAGGCGCGCCCTTCCCGCTCGATCAATTGCGCGATCCGAAGGTCCTGATCGTTAATCCCCTCCGTCGCGTCGATCGCCAGGATCACGACCTCCGCCATCTTCAACGCCCCGATCGCCGCGCTCACGGACATTTTCTCCAGGTCCGCCTCAACGCGAGCCGGACGCCGCAAACCGGCGGTATCGACGATCTCGATCCGGCCGCCATCCTCGGCGGTCAGGATCGAGGCGATGGCATCGCGCGTCAGGCCCGGCTCCGGGCCGGTCAGCATCCTGTCCTCACCCAGCAGACGATTAAGCAGCGTGGACTTGCCCGCGTTCGGCCGTCCGACAATGGCAAGTTTCAGCGGCCGGCCGTCTTCGTCCTCCTCGCCAGTCTCTCGTTCAGGAGGAAGCCGGGCCGCGATCTCGCTCATGAGATCGGCGATGCCCTCGCCATGCTCGGCCGACACGCCGACCGGGTCGCCCAGGCCGAGTTCGTACGCGTCGAGGATGGACGAGGTGACCATCCGCCCCTCCGCCTTATTCGCGACGAGCATGACCGGCTTGCCCTGCCGCCGCAGCCACTGGGCGAAATGCCGGTCGACCGGGGTCAGCCCGGCGCGGGCGTCCACGACGAACAGCACGAGGTCGGCATCCCGCACGGCGTGCGACGCGCCCTCCCGCATCCGGCCCGCGAGGGTTTCTGGCGCGGCTTCCTCCAGGCCGGCGGTATCGACCAACTGGACCAGCCGGCCACGCAGCATGGCCTCGGCTTCCTTATTGTCACGGGTGACGCCGGGGGTGTCGGCCACGATCGCTGCTCGCCGGCCCGCGAGCCGATTGAACAACGTCGATTTACCGACATTCGGCCGGCCCGCGATCACGACGACGGGCGGCATGGGGACTTCCTCTCTATCGCCAGGCGGTCAAACGTCCATCGTCGGTGACCACCAGGACGGTGCCATCCGCGACGACGGGTGGGTAGGGCGCGGGTGCGTCGGACAAGGCCTGCTTGCTCAGGACCTCGCCGTTAGCGGGATTGAGCGACAGAGCCTCGCTGTTACTGCCCAGAACGATCAGCCGGCCTCCGGCAAGGATCGGACCATACCAGGTGATGACGTTCTTCTTCTTCTCCGGGTTTTCCCAGCGGGGCAAAGACGCGACCCAGGCGATCCGCGCGTCCTCAAGATTGATCGCACCGGCTTCCTGGTCGGTGGAGAGCACGAACAGCCAGTTGCCTGCCGCGTAAGGCGTGTTGGCGCTGGCGACGCGCCGTTCCCACACGCGCCGGCCGGTCAACAGGTCGGCGGCGACCGTGATGCCGCCCATGCCCGTGACAAAGACCTGGCCGTTGGCGATCACGGGTTCGCCGCGTATCGCCAGAAAGTCCACCAGCGTCGACTTGCCGCGGGAAATGCCCAGGCCGTCGGTCCATATGACAGCTCCCGACTCGGCCCGCAGTGCGGCGACTTCCCCCGATCCGAACCCGGCGACCACCACGCCCTGCGCGAACGCGGGCGCTGGGCCACCCAGGATGGTCGTTACAGCCGGCGTGCCTTGGTAAACCCAGAGCTGATGCCCATCATCGGCCGACAATGCCAGCAGTTTGCTGTCGATCGTGGTCAGGAAGACCCGGCCCTCGGCTACCGTCGGCGCCGATCGGGCGGGGACCGCGATGTCGTGACGCCATCGGATCGCGCCTTTAACCGGGTCCAGCGCCAGCAACTCGGACATGCCATTGACGGCGAACAGGGTGCCACCGTCCAGGCACAAACCCCCACCGACGTTCGTACTGTCGATCGCATCGGAGACCGTAGCGGTGCGCCAAAGCCTCGCGCCGGTGCTCAGGTTATAGGCTGAGACGGTCGCGCCCGAGTCCATGGCGAACACAACCCCGTTCGCCACCACGGGACGGGCCAGAATCTTGCGCCGGTAGCCGCCGCCCTCGCCCAGATCGGCAGTCCAGGCCTGTTTCAGGTTTTCGGCGGCGCTCACATGGCCCATCAGATGCTGAGGATTGCCGCTGGCCTGTGGCCAGGCGCTGTTGCGCACTGCCGGCGGCACGGTGACTTTCGGCGCGGACTCGTCCGGGTTGAATCCTCGTTGCGTGCCGCCCAGAGACTCCCGCTTGCCCAGGAGCGTATCTTTCTTTGTGGAAAACCACCCCTCGATCGTGTCGCATCCGGCCAACGCCAGCGGTGCGAGCAGCCCGGTACGGCGTGACAGGCCGGGCAGCGAGTCCAGTCTGGATTTCCAGCCCATCGACTCGCTCATCCGCCCACCCGGTCCAGCAACGCGCCCGCCCTGCCTCGCACTCCGTTTGGGGCCGTGGTGTCTTCGACGAGTTTCTTCAGTTGGGTCCGCGCCGCCTCGGTGCGGCCCTGCCGCAGGTCCAGCAGCGCGAGTTGTTCCAAAGCGAGAGACCGCCAGGCGGCGCCCGGGGCCGCGAGTGGTTTCAGCCGTCCCTCAACCACCGCGGGGTCGCCATCATCGACGTGGTACAAGCACCAGATCAGGCTGGCGAGGTCGCGTAACAGCGGATCGGCCGACTTGTCGGCCGCGATCTGGTCCCATAATGCCGCCGCGCCCCGTAAGTCGCCGGAGTCCGCCCGCAACCCGGAGGCGCGGAGCAAAGCCAGGACGCGATAGCCGTCGGGAGCATTGGCGGCTATCGCCTCGAATGCCGCGATCGCTTCCGGCCTGTTGGGGCCAGCCAGGCCCGCCGTCTCGATCCGGGCGGTCGCGGCGATGTAACGGGCCGCGGCGTCCAGGTTCTGGCGATCCTCATGCCAGCCCCAGGCTTTCCAGCCGCCAACCGCGCCGATCACCATCAGGCATCCGGCGAACAGCACGCCACCGTATTTTTTGAGGAACGCCTGCATCCGCTCTTCGCGGAGTTCTTCTTCGACCTCGTCGAAAATATCGACCACGTGGTTCTCTTGTCAGTTAGTGCGGAGGAACATAGCGGCGGTGAGGGACGGGGGCAAACGGGGCGGCCGCGTGGCCGCGCGGAGGGATGGCGTCGTGAACGAAGCGTTAACCTTCCGCTGGCATGGTGGGCGTCATGCGACCCGCCGGATATTCCTGGGATGCGGCTTTGGCCCGCCTCGTGCGCGGCACATGACCGGAAACGGCGCGATGCGCCACCTTTTTCGCGGGTGGGCACTTTTGCCTTTGCTGGCGCCGGCGGGATGTGGCTTCCCCGAACCGGTCACCGCCGGTATCGCGGTGGGTAGCATCGTGATCTTCCACCGCTCCCCGGCGGATATGCTGGTATCGGTGGTGACCGGGCGGGACTGCTCCATTGTTCATCTGGATAAGGGCGAGAGGTATTGCCGCCCCAGGGAGCAACCGCCGGAGGTCCCGGTCTTTTGCACCCGTTCTCTTGGTGTCGCCGACTGCTGGGCTGAACCGGCGAAGCTGCCGAATGCTCCCCGGGAGATCGCTGATGGGCCGAGGCCGCTGACCCGGGAACAAGAGGCGGATCGGGCGAAATGGTGGCCGGGGTTGTGATAGCGGAGTTACCGCTTCGAGACGGCGGTTGCCGCTCGTCGTCTGTCCGTAGGCGCCCGTGCGGAGCCGCGAGGCTCGGTTCCCACCAGTTCCGTAAGCCCTTTCAGATACAACGGCGGACGTCCCGGCAATTCAGCGACGATCCGCACGCGCCCGCCCATCGCATGCACTATCCCGTCCAATGTTGAGATCAACATGTCCGATTGCTTTTCCATCCGGGACACGCTTGCCTGTGGCTTGTTCAGCTTTTGCGCCAACTGTGCCTGGGTTTTCCCCATTGCCTTGCGCAGATCCCGCAAAAACAACTCCTCGGCGATCAGCTATTCGGCGTGGGCGTCAATCCCGGCGCGTTCCTCCGCCGTGAACCGTTCCATCCATCGTTCGAGCGAAATGCCCTTCGCGGCCGCCATCATTCCAGCAATTCTCATTATGGCGCTGACGCTTGCTTTTTCGTCATCCTCCGGCTCGACCGGACCATCCGTAGCGGTGTGCCAGGCATGGCACTGATCTTGGAGGTGCAAGTCCTCTACGGGCGGGCGAGCCGGAACCGTTAGCCAAAGGCAACTGCGTCATCGCGAGGCGGGGTGGGGAGGAAGCCGGAGGCAAACCTCGGAGCCGACGAACAGGAACCGGATACAAGGCCGGTGTGGTGGGGTGATCCAGCCGCTGATGGAGACGCCCAAT
>SHWL01000162.1 GCA_009693865.1 Acetobacteraceae bacterium
TCGAAACCAATCTCGTTCTGGCGTGGCCGATGGGCCGGGCGCTGTGTGGCAGTAATCGGGCCGTCGCGCGCTACAACGAGAGTCAACGCGGAGCGGTGCCACCAACCTGCCAGTAAAATGCGGCCAAAAATGAGGGGAGTCTTGAGGTGTACAAGATCAACTATGATAACTCGTACCACCTCCGCTATCGGCAAGGTCAGCGCGGAGACGTATTGAGGGATGTGGTCTCACAAAAATACATCATCGGCATGCGTCTGCTGCTGCTCGGAATCGAGCATGCTCTGATCCAGGCAAAGAACGAGGGCGCACAAGGGGAGGGTACACTCGTCGATATGCTCGATGAAATCCGTCGGCTAGCGGCCCGAGGCGCGGCATCAACGGTTCTCGCGGTCGCCGACCACCTGCCGAAGATCATGGAAAATGCGAACTTTCAGCCGCAAGTGGTGGAATAGGGGTGTTGTATGCAACGCACTGAAAGATGAAAGGCCACCCATTAATAATGCGATGAGTCGGAGGCTATCGAGAGGCCTCAATGGCATGCTCGGCCCTCACGGCAAGGGATCGCGCCATCTGACAATCGATGCACACCTGCCAAACTGTGCTATGGACGATCCCCTTTCCTGACCCCGAGGTTCAGATGGAAGCTGCAGACTGGTCAAAATGCGAGGACGTTGAGCGAATTCCCGGTAAGGTTTCCGGGTCCTGGCTCGTGAAAAACACGCGCTTGCCGGTTTGGGCCATACTCGAAAATGCCGACGATCACACCCCAGAGGAGATCGCGACCGAGATTTTCGAGGGCGTGACGCCCGAGACGGCCCGCCGGATCATCCATTTCGCCAGATCGCATGCCTCGCATCCTGGTTGACGCGAACATGCCGCACGACACCTGATCCCATGACCGTCTGGTTCACCAGTGACAATCACTTCGGCCATACGGGCGCTCGCAGCCTGTATCGCCGTCCTTTCGCGTCGGTCGCCGAGATGGATCGCCAAATGGTTCATCTCTGGAACTCGGTGATCGAGCCCAACGATGAGGTCTGGCACCTGGGCGACTTCGCGGTTCGCCAGCCGCCGGAACGCGTCGCCTCGCTATTAGCCGAACTCCACGGCCAGAAGCATCTCATCATCGGCAACAACGACAATGCGGCCGTCACCAACTGCCCAGGCTGGAAAAGCGTCCAGGCCTACGCGGAAGCAACGGTCGACGGCACGCCGCTCGTGCTCTGTCACTACCCGTTCCGGACCTGGCGGAACATGGCGAAGGGCTGGATCAACCTGCACGGCCATAGTCACGGCCGCCTGAAGCCGATGCCGCGCCAGTTCGACGCCGGTGTGGATGTGTGGGATTTCCGGCCCGTCACGCTCGCCGGGATTATCCAGCGGACAAAGCCTCGCCCGCCGGCAACGCCCACGACGACGACACCTTGACCCCCCGCGCGCCAGCCATCCACACTCGCGCCGCCGCGATACCCGGCCCGAAGCCCGCGACCCCCAACGCGAGGAGGCAACACCATGGTTGAAAGAGCGCCCTTTCTGAACGCCGCCTACAGCGCCTACCACCATCGCGGGCTCCCCGCGGAAGACACCGAAATGACCCGCGTCGGGCCGGACACGCCCTGCGGCGAATATCTGCGGCGCTTCTGGCAGCCGGTCATCCTCGCCAGCGAACTGGGCCACCTGCCCAAACGCATCCGCATCCTTGGCGAGGACCTCATCGCCTTCCGCGACAAAAGCGGCGCCATCGGCCTGTTGGAGCCTTATTGCCCGCATCGCGGAACCTCGCTCGAGTATGGCCTGATCGCCGACAAGGGCATCCGCTGCTGCTACCACGGTTGGCTGTTCGACGTTGACGGCCGGATCCTCGAAACGCCGGGCGAGCCCGCCGACAGCACTCTGAAGGATCGGCTCTGCCACGGCGCCTACCCGGTGCACGAACACGCGGGGTTGGTGTTCGCCTACATGGGACCGCCGGACAAAAAGCCGGTCTTCCCGGTGTTCGATACCTACGACCTGCCCGGCTACCAACTGGTGGCGCGCGCGCCGACGCTGTGGGACTGCAATTGGCTGCAGGTCAAGGAAAACAGCATGGACCCGGCGCATGTCGCATTCCTGCACACGCTTCCGGGCAGCGAGGGCTTCAGCGACGACTTTCAGGAACTCGCGGAGTGGGACTGGATGGAGACCCCGGTCGGCATGGTTTACATCGACACGCGCCGGTACGAGGACAAAGTCTGGGTGCGTGTCGCCGATTTCATCCTCCCCAACATCCACCAGTTCCCGCCCAACGCCGATCCGGTCGCCCTCCGCAACGCCATAAACCGCCCGCAGGCGACCACCTGGGCGGTGCCGCTCGACGATACGCACACGATGCAAATCGGCTATTACCGCGCGCCCATCGGCAAGAACCCCCAGCGCGGCTCTGTGTTCGGCCAGGACAACAGCCGGTCCTACGAGGACCGGCAGCGGGTTCCCGGCGACTGGGACGCCCAGGTGAGCATTCATGACGGGATGGCGCGGCATGGGTTGGAGCATCTCGCGTCCACTGACCGCGGCATCATCATGATGCGCAATATGATTCGCCGAGGCATCCGCGCGGTTCGGGACGGCGAGGAGCTCGGCTACCGCATTCTCACCAACGGCGCGGCGGTGCCGACCTACAGCCATGACCGGGTCGTGCCGGGGATCGCTCCGGCCGCGACACCGGAAGCGGATCGGCGATTGCTGCGCGAGGTCGCGCGCGGCGTGGTCGCGGAGACGGTAAAATCCGGCCTGGAGCGGACGTGACGGGACCGGCTCATGACCGGCCGCGCGGGTGAGAACCGGCGCCGAGTACCGCGAAGCCCTGCGCGACGGCCGCAAGGTCTTCGTGATGGGCGAGGGCCGCGTCGATGACGTGACGACTCACCCCGCGACACGGGCGATGGTCGAGCAATACGCTGCCTGGTACGACCGTCACTCCGATCCCGCCTGGACTGACATCCTGCTAACTCCCGCCAACGCCGCTGGAAATCGCGTCCCCTGGGCGTTCGTGCCGCCAAGGACAAGCGCGGACGCGATCGCGATTGGCCGGGCCATTCAAACGACGACGTTCCTCAGCGCGGGCAACATCACTCACACGCCGCTGTACGGCCATCTGATCGCGCTTGGCGTGCTGACCGCGGCGCAGACGCGCGATGCCCGTCCGCGCCACGCCGCCAACGCGATGGCCTATCGCGACGCGATCGCCAGGACCGGCCGGTTCCTGACGTTTTGCGGCGGCGCGGCGGTCGTCGGTCAGCGCATGCGGCCAGATCCCAAAGACCGGGTCGCGGTCAAACGGGTCAGCGAGACCGATAAGGGCATGGTGGTGCGCGGCAGGCTCGGCATGCACACAAGCCCGGCCTTCGCCGAGGATGTCTATGTCGGCGCTCTGACCGGGCTGGAAATCGACGGACATCCGGCGGGATTCATCGTTCCGGTCAACGCTCCCGGTGTCACCATTCTGTGCCGCGCGGCGGCGACCCGCGACCGCGATCCGAATGTCTCGCCTTTATCCAGCCAGTATGACGAACTCGACGGCCAGATGTGGCTCGACGACGTGTTCATCCCGTGGGAGCGAGTCTTCGCGGTCGATCCTGCGCCAGAGGCGATCCCGCGCTGGCTGCGCTGGCACCACCTCCGCGGGTGGCTGGCGAAGGCCGAGTTCACACTCGGGTTGGCTTTGGCGTTGACGGATGCGATGGGGCTGAAACAGAACGACTCGACGGTTGGATACGTCGTCGATCTCATCGCCGAGGTGCAGATGGTGCGGTCCTGCCTGACCGCCGCCGAGCATGACCCTGAGTTCACCCCGAGCGGCTATTGCGTGCCCAATCACGCGCATCTCGCCGCGGGAGGCATTTCCCTGTTCCGGGCTCGCCAGCTTATGTCCGAGATATTGCGGATCATTCCCGGATCGTCGCTGGTCGTGGCGCCCGGGGGCGGGGACCTGGATATGCCGGAACTGGCGGCGGGGCTTGAGGAGGTGTTCGGCGGCGGCGGTTATTCGGCTCGGCAGCGGGCGGCCTTGCTGCGGCTGGCGTGGGATCATGTGTCGTCGGGGCTCGACGGGCGGGAGTCGGCGTTCGAACTGCATGCCAGCGGCGGGATGCCCGGGTGGCGCGCCTGGCTGCGCCGTAGCTTCGGGGATTACAACAGCCTCGCCAATGGCGTGCTGAAGGCGATCGATTTGCCGATGCCCGCGATCGATGTTGCGGGTATTGGCACCGCGCCGGTTGCTCCGCGCCGGACCCCGCCTGGCGGGTAGGATCAGAGTGTAATGCAAGAGCTATAAAGAATTTGACCCTTACCCCTCAACGTCATCCACGGGCTCGTCCCGTGGACCGGTAGCGGTACGGTGCCGGTTCCGGTCCCCGGAACAAGTCCGGGGATGACGTGGAAACGGCATTGACACCGGTCGAAACTTTGGGCCGCTGATTTAAGCGACCAAGAGACGGTCTTATCGGTCAGGCGTCGTTTCTATTTTTCATGATCCAGCGGACTTGCGATGGCACCCACCAGTCAACGTCAGGAACTGGCCCCGCTAAACCGATCGCCACCGATAAGCGCCAATCCCTCTGACACCGAAACGAATTCTCTCCCGCCGGTGATCCGGCCGGCACCGAACCGTGCCACGAATAACTCGCGCACGGCGGGGACGAGCGAGGTGCCCCCGGTAAGGAACACGTGGTCTACTTCGTCCTCCCGACATCCGGATTCGGTCAACGCGGCCTGCACGGTGGCCGCGATACGCGCGATATCGGGCGCGATCCATTGCTCGAAGTCATCACGCGTGATGGTCTCCTCAATCGCGAAGTCGGCGTGCGAGAAACGCAGCACCGCCGAGCTGGCTCCCGACAGCTCCGCTTTGACCTCTGACACAGCGCGGTACAACGCGTAGCCAAGCTCGTCACGAATGAGGCTCAGCAAGGCCCGCAAGCGATCCGGGTACTGGGCGGTGCGCGCCACCGCTTCGATATCGCGCATCGTACGAGGCGCGCGCATCAGCGACAGGCGATGCCAGCGCGCGAAGCTTGAGTAATAATCCGGTGGCACCGGCAAATCCGCATCGAACACCCGGTATGTGCTGCCTTTGCCCAGACGAGGCGAGACGACCTGGTCGACGATACGATAGTCGAACGTGTCGCCGGCGATCCCAATACCCGCATGGCCCAGGGCTCGCACGGGATTGTCGCTGCGCGGCTCGAAGCGAAGGACGGAAAAATCGCTGGTGCCGCCGCCAAAGTCTCCGATCAGCACAACGGCCGGGGCGCTGAGGCCGCGCACGAAACGATATCCCGCGGCTTCCGGTTCCAGCGCCATCTGGACGTCAGTCCAACCCGCGGCGGCGTACGCGGCGCGCAGCCGCCGCACGCCCAGATCGTCATCCGGCGTTTCGCCGGCGAACCGCACCGGACGCCCCGCGACCAAAACCGTGCCAGGCGGTTGCTCGTGCCGCATCGGCAAGATCCCGCGCAGAAAAAGCGCGATCAGGTCTTCCAGCTTGAATGGGCGGCCAAATACGCGCGTCTCGGTAAAGCTCCGCTGCGCCAGGTAGGTTTTGAGCGACATCATCAGCCGGCTCTCGAGCGGATCGTCGAGCCAGGCCTCGATGGCGTCTGGTCCGATCGCATGCTTCAGGGCGACATTGTTCTTCGCACCGGCGTTCCAAAAACAAAGTACTGAGCGGATGATGTCCAGGTCGGCGGTGCCGAGTGGATAACGCCTCGTGGTGGCGGCGGTGCCATTTTGGTTGAGGAACGAGACGACACTGTTGGTCGTCCCGAAATCGACGCCGATCGCTGGCATACCTGTAATCCAATCGCGAAAAGAGCCCTGATGGCAAACTGTCGTGGCACGCATGACCGGCCGCCCACTACACGAAGTCTCGGCCTGTGACCACGCGGGTTGGTCTGCATTGCAATTCAAACATCAGCCAGTGAATGCGATCTTGCCGTAGCCAGTCAGCGAGATGTCTCAGAGTCCGGTCGGGTCCAAGCTGCCTTACCTGCCCGAGTTCCCGGGACAAATATGAAACACGTCCTCTCGGCAATTTGGTTCATGAACGCCTCGCCCTACGGTGAAAGATGTTGCTGCCAGACTTCGACACTCATTGTGGGTCATTGAGTGCCATCCTGATTTGCGGTCAAGTCGAAAATAAAGAGGCCAGGCTCAGACACCATATTAAAGCGTGGAAGACCACGGGCATTGAGTTCGGTGCGGGAAATGTCATGGATGCCCCATCGGCAATCCCGCACAATTCGGGCGATCTTCTGGATCCGGACCTCCCCCGCGTCGTATACCTCCAGGGCGCAGCGAGGCCGTGGGCCGCATTCGAAAACCGCGAAGATCAGCGCTCGGAACAGAGCCAGATAGCTCTCGTCAAAAGGGCAATTGATGAAGACGTTCTTGTCGTAATCGGCTGCGACGCCCCGAGATGGCCGGTCAGGCATCCGCCAGTGAGCGCTCCCGCGGCACCTTTTCCACCGCGGTCTCGATCCGGCGATGAGACACCGTTCCTGGACCTTTGGCCGCGGCCAGGATGTGCGTGGCCGGCTTCCCGGCGCTCGCCGTCTTCGCTGTCTTTCTGGTCATTCCGCGTTTCGCGCCGCCACCTGCGCTCTTCGTCATCCTGCGCCTCCGAGGGGAATATGGGCGGGGGGCACCGCCTCACAACGGCTAATCGGGGCAGTGCTCGCAAGGCTCGCCTCCGTTCCTCGCTTCGGCGCACGTGCCCTGCCAGTTGATGCAATCCTTTCATAAGCCAGGCGACCCGCCCTGTCGCGGAAGCACAAGAAGCGGCACACGGCTCATTGGGATCCGGGCGCGCGGGCCAGCCCTCAACCGCCCCCGGCGATACGCTCCGCCAACCAGGCCGCGTCCTCGCCGACGCCGCAGATGAAAGACGACGTCCGTTTCGACAGCCACGCCAACCCCAGGAAATACAACCCGGGGACGGCAGTTACTCCGCGGCGATGCAGTGGGGCGCCGCGTGCGTCGCAGACAGGAACGTCGAGCCAGCCAAAATCCAGCGCGTAGCCCGTGGCCCACACAATGGAACCGATGCCGGCGTCGCGCAGGCTCACCTCGAGGATTGGATCCGTGACGCAGGGCGGGTCCGGTTGGATGATCCGCGCCTCCGGCTCGTCTGGCAGGTCGAGGCCCAGCCTCGTGGCGAACGCGTCCGACGCGTCCAGGAACGCCAAACACGACGCATCCCCCTCCGCCAGGTTCCCCGCCAGGTCCCGGGCGAAATGCAACACGCCATTGAGAAAGCCTGCCGTTCGGCCAAGCAGCACCACCCCGCCAGCGGCGAGGCGCCGGTAGTCGACGGAAACGCCGCCGTACGCGCCGCTGAACGCCAACGGGACGTGCTCGGGCGTGGGCTCAGCGGCCGGAAGGTGCCAGAGGCCCTGCTGGTCCATCCACCAGACGAAGTCTCGCCCGCGATAGCGTCTGGGTGGCCGCACATGGCGGCCGATGGACAGATAAACGCGGCGGCCGGCGCGCATCAGTTCCTCCGCGATCTGCGCGCCGGAGGAGCCGGATCCGACCACCAACACCGCGCCATCGGGAAGCTGGCCCGGATTGCGGTAGCCGCTCGCGTGGATCTGGAACACGCCGGCGTCCGGCGGCGCGATCGCGGGGATCACGGGGCGTTGAAACGGGCCGGTCGCGACGACCACGTTGGCAGCCTTGATTGGCCCATGAGACGTTTCAGCCCGGAATCCGGCGCCGCTTTCCCGGCGGCGGAGCGCGGTCACCTCGACGCCGCACCGGACCGGGGCCTCGATGGCGTCGGCATAAGCGAGGAAATAATCCACGATCAGATCACGGGTCGCGAATTCGTCGAGCCCGACGCCAGGGATCGGGTAACCCGGCATGCTGTCGCTCCAGGCCGGTCCGTTGGCGTGCAACCCGTCCCACCGTTCCGAGCGCCAGCGTTCCACGATGCGATGGCGTTCCAGCACGAGATGCGGCAGGCCGCGTTTACTCAGTTGCTCGCTCATCGCGAGCCCTGCCTGACCACCGCCAACGATCAGGGTGGCCACGTTTTCAACCGGCTGAATCGCGAGCGTTTTTGCTGCTGGAACACTCATGCGTCACGGACCATCTTCGGCGGCGAGTAAACGTCATCGTAGGAAATCCAGGCGATCTTACGTCCGTTCACGCCGCCCTGGGCGTTGATCATTTTAAAATACGCTTCCATCGTCAGCGGGATCGGACTGGCGTTCGCGAGCGGCCCGCCATAGGGGCCGGTGTTGCCGATCTTGATCTCGGTATCGGTAACACCCGGACCATATTGCCCAGCCGCGCGGGCGGGCAGCGCGGCGGACGCAAGCGCGCCCGGTGCGGCGGCAAGGAGCGTGCGGCGT
Organism: Acetobacteraceae bacterium; assembly: GCA_009693865.1. Classification (GTDB taxonomy): domain Bacteria; phylum Pseudomonadota; class Alphaproteobacteria; order Acetobacterales; family Acetobacteraceae; genus Rhodopila. The sequence continues at coordinate 8,394 of SHWL01000162.1, forward strand.
GTCAGACGGGTCATTGGTGGCTCCCTGTTTGTATGCCTCATGTCTGTTGTCCAGATCGGCGGCTTATCGCTCCCGGCCGCGCATGGCGCCGTCAGGGCGGGCGAAGCGCGATCTCGCGAGGCGTGCTTGCCGAGCGATACAAGGGGTTAATATTGAAAGCCAATTGCCCGACACGACAGGCGGCGCGCCTTGACACCGTCCGCCGCCGTCAGGCCGAATAACCAGGAAGGCTCGCCCGCGCTGCCGCCCGACCGCCGGTCCCGCCATCAAAAGGAGAGTCCCTTGAGTCCAGCCGCATGACCCGCGCCAGTCCCGAGCAGGCATGGGTCGCCTGGGCGATGGGCATGATCGCGGCGGATTTCCGCCGGTCGTCCGACACGCACATGCTGCCCATTCATCTGCCCGCCTGTCCCGGCATCAAGCTCTACGTCAAGGACGAATCCTCCCACATCACCGGCAGCCTCAAGCATCGCCTCGCCCGCGCGCTGTATCTCTACGCCCTCGCCAACGGCTACCTGAGCCAAGGCAAATTGGTGGTGGAGGCATCGTCGGGGAGCACGGCGATCTCCGAGGCCTATTTCGCCCGCATGCTCGGGGTTCCCTTCGTGGCGGTGATGCCGGCCAGCGTCTCGAAGGAGAAGATCGCCCTGATCGAGTCCCACGGCGGCCGTTGCCACCTCGTCGACGATCCCCGGACGGTTTACGAAGTGGCCGCCGCCGTCGCCGCCAAGGCCGACGGGCATTACATGGATCAATTCACCTACGCCGAGCGGGCGACCGACTGGCGCGGCAACAATAACATCGCCGAAACGATCTTCGCGCAGCTATCGCGTGAGGACCACCCGATTCCCCGCTGGATCGTGGTTGGCGCCGGCACTGGCGGAACCTCGACCACGCTTGGCCGTTACATCCGCTATCAGGGCCACGACACCGGGCTTTGCGTGGTCGACCCGGAGCATTCGATCACGTTCGATTACTACCGGACAGGCGACGCCTTGATGACGTTGGACCGGGGTTCGGGCATCGAGGGCATCGGCCGGCCCAGGGTCGAGCCGTCGTTCATTCCCACCGTGGTCGATCGGATGATCAAGGTGCCGGACGCGGCCTCGTTCGCGGCGATGTTCTTCGGCAACAAGCTGCTGGGACGGCGCACCGGGCCGTCCACCGGCACCAACCTATGGGGCGCGTTCGAACTGATCGCCGAGATGCGGCGCAATGGCGAGGAAGGCTCGGTCGTCACGCTGATCTGCGATTCCGGCGATCGGTATCTGCAAACCTATTACAGCGACGTTTGGCTGGCGCGACAGAAGGTCGATCTCGCGCCGTGGCAGCGTCATTTGACGGAATTCGCCGAAAGCGGCGCGTGGGAGAACATCGTTCCGCATGCCCGCTTCCTGGACCAACGCAACGGACTTGACGCACCCGTGGCCCCCTGAGCCGGTGTGCGATGACGCGCGCGCCGATCAAAAATTCGAGGAGGACTCAGGCGAAACCGTCCATCGGATCAGACGACCCTCGGCGGTTCCATCGCTTCGCTGCGCCCTCGATCGAGGGAAACGGAGGGCCGTTGGCACCACAATCGGGGCATTGGACCCGAAACGTGCCGCCAAAGACAATCTGCGGCATATCGCCGCAAAATGGACAAGCCTTCAGTATCGGGATGACTTCATTCTTGTCCATGTCGCGCTCCTCGGTGATTGACGCATTGGGCCGATGTAGCCCACGGGATAAGGAGACTTCTGTCAAGGCACGGCCGGAATGAACGCGCTGGAGCGCCGGCGAAAATACAACGGTACCGTAACATACGGCGCCATCGTCAAACGCGCCGGTGCCTCGTTTCCACAGCAATTCTCATTATGGCTGCTGACCTCTCCCAAATCGTCATCCTCCGGCGCGACCGGAGGATCCGGAGCGGCACCACGCCTTGCTTTCCGGCGCTATTATACGCGGATATGTGCCGCTACCGATCCTCCGGTCACGCCGGAGGATG
>SHWL01000163.1 GCA_009693865.1 Acetobacteraceae bacterium
CAAGGATGGCCGAAGGCCACCGCATCGCGGCGCGAAGCGTCCTTTACGGCGATTTTGCGCGGTGTCACCCTCAATCAGGGCGGGCCAGAACAGCCGCGATCCCGAAGTCAACCGGGTCGTTACCACCCACTCCAAACAGCGAGGAGCCAGAAAAAGCGAATGCCATCCGGGCGGAAAACAACGGGCATGCGATGCGGCACCAGGTCGAATGCCACATGAAAGTCCAGGAAGATGAAGCGAGGATTAATACCAACGCGCTTAAAGATTGACGTCTCGCCCACTCTTCGTCATGGCCCGGCCCCCGCCTTCGCAGGGGCAGGCTTTGTCCGGGCCACCTGTTCAAACACAGTGTCGCGACCGGTGGCCCGGACCAGCCGGGCCATGACGAAGAGGGAACGGGCCGAGAGTCGGCGACCAGGCGCGCTGGTATAAGCGCCGCGTTTACCATTTGGGAACATGCGACAGTGGGTCAGTCCGAGCAGGCGTCTCGACGCTACTCCGCCGCTTCCGCTTCGATCTTCCGCTCGTTTCGCTTCCGCTGGTGCGGATCCAGGAACCGCTTGCGCAACCGGATCGCCGCCGGGGTCACTTCCACCAGCTCATCGTCCTCGACGTACGCGATCGCCTGCTCCAGGCTCATCCTGCGCGGCGGGATCAGCAGCATCGCGTCGTCCTTGCTCACGGAGCGGACGTTGGTCAGTTTCTTTTCCTTGATTGGATTCACTTCCAGATCGTTCTCGCGAGCCGTCTCGCCCAGGATCATGCCCTGGTAAACTTTTTCTCCGGGAGAAACGAACAGGGTGCCGCGTTCCTGAATGTACCACAGGGCGTAATGCACCGCCTCACCGGGCTCGGTGGAGATCAACGCACCGGCGCGCCGCCCTTCGATCGTGCCCTTCCACGGCCCATACCCGGCAAACAACCGGTTCATGATGCCGGTGCCGCGCGTGTCGGTCAGGAACTCCCCGTGATAACCGATCAACCCGCGGCTGGGGATGCGGAACGTCATCCGCACCTTGCCGCCACCGGACGGGCGCATGTCCTGCATTTCGCCTTTGCGGCGGCTGAGCTTCTCCACGACCACGCCGGAATACGGCTCATCGACATCGACCAGCGCCTCTTCCATCGGCTCTTCCCGGTCCCCGGTTTCCGGGTTGCGCCGGGTCAGCACCCTGGGCCTTCCGATCGTCAGTTCGAAGCCCTCGCGGCGCATTTGCTCGATCAGCACACCGAGTTGGAGTTCGCCGCGGCCCGCGACCTCGAACGCGTCGGTTTCGTTGGAGACCGAAACCTTGATGGCGACATTGGCCTCGGCCTCGGTCAACAGGCGCTCGCGGATTTGCCGGGAGGTGACCTTCTTGCCTTCGCGCCCGGCCAGCGGGCCGTCGTTGATGCGGAACGTCATGGCGAGGGTCGGCGGATCGACGGGGATGGCGGGCAGCGGCGCGGCCAGATCCGGGGCGCCGATCGTGTCCGGGATCGTCCCCTCCGACAGTCCCGCCACCGCGATGATATCCCCCGCCTGGGCTTCGTCCACCGGAATCCGCTCCAACCCGCGGAACGTCAGCAACTTCGTCAACCGCCCGGTTTCCACGACCGAGCCGTCGGCGCGCAGAACCTTCACCGGCATGTTCACCCGGGCGGTGCCTTGCTCGACCCGGCCGGTCAGGATGCGGCCCAGGAAGTTGTCGGCCTCCAGAATGCTGGCGACCATGGCGAAGGGCGCGTCCGGCTTCACGTTCGGCGGCGGCACATGGCTGACGATCAGGTCGAACAGCGCGTCCAGGTTCTTCCGCGGCCCATCCATCGTCGCATCGGCCCAACCGTGGCGGCTGGAGGCGTAAAGCATGGGGAAGTCGAGCTGGCTTTCGGTCGCATCGAGGGCGGCGAAAAGGTCGAACACCTCGCTATGAACCTCGTCCGGCCGGGAGTCCTGACGGTCGATCTTGTTCACCACGACGATCGGGTGAATGCCGCGCGCCAGGGCTTTGCCAACGACGAACTTGGTTTGCGGCAGCACGCCCTCGGCCGCGTCGACCAGGACGATGGCGCCGTCCACCATGTTCAGAATGCGCTCCACCTCGCCGCCGAAATCGGCGTGGCCGGGGGTATCGACGATGTTGATGCGCACGCCCTTCCAAAGCACGGAGGTGCATTTGGCGAGGATGGTGATCCCGCGTTCCCTCTCCAGCTCGTTCCGGTCCATCGCGCGCTCGGCGACATGCTGATGCTCCCGGAAGGTGCCGGATTGGCTGAGCAGCTTATCGACGAGGGTGGTCTTGCCGTGATCGACGTGAGCGATAATGGCGACGTTGCGGATTTGCATTCTGACCTTGGTTTGGATGGTGCGGCGCACACATAGGGCGGATGCGCCCGGAATGACAGCCCCATCCGAGCGATATAGCCGGCTGCCTGCCATGCTTCATCCAGATGACGCGGGAGGTGACCCGGCGGCGAGACCGAATCCGGAACGGTAGCTCGGGCGATGTCACGATCGAAATGGGGATACGGTCATGGCGATTCATGCGCGATGTCGCAGTTCGACGGTTCGGCGGGGCGGGCGAAAAGAGCGGATGCCCACTCGAAACGCGAGCGCCGGTTGGGCCATGTTCACGTGAGCGCGCCGCGATGCACGGTGTGTATCGACGCGGACACGGCGGACATTCTCAGTTTGTCACGCGATTTGACCGCGATTCTGGCTGTCGATGCTCGATCCCGGGAACCGGTGGACCAATCGTGTCGGAGTCGTTCTGAAGAACGCGAAAATTCGCGACCGACTTCCGGGATGTCAGCAAGTAAGATCACAAGATGCAAAGAGTCCAAGATTAAAGAGGCTGCAGCGCCCTGGCCACACGGAAGCCAATGATCGCGACCCCGTACCGGGGATGGCTCCTGAGCCGGGAGTCCGCGCGAACGGACCCGGGATTGCTGCTCCAGGCGCCGCCGCGGAGGACGCTCGAAGCATTGCTATCTGAGGTTGTCCAAATTGTCTGATTTTTGGGTGCATTTTTGTAATTAGCGTGCCAATGATCCGCGCACCATTCCCAGACATTTCCCAGCATATCGTGGAGATCGAGTGGATTTGGCGCGAAAGCACCAACCTCTGTCGTGCCCTTATGGGTACTGTTCGCGCGGGTCGCGTCGAACGTATCGCCCCAGTACCGCGCGGTCACCGTTCCTGCCCGGCACGCATATTCCCATTCCGCTTCCGAGGGCAGGCGGTAATCCCGCCCAGTCTTCTCTGACAACCAGGCCGTGTAGGCCACCGCATCCTTCCAACTGACACCGACCGCCGGATGCCGGTCGTTCTGTTCGAAGTAGAGCTCTTTCCTGGCCCGGTTCGTTTCCCGCGCGAAGACCGCGTACTCGCCACGAGTGACCGGATATTTACCCAGCAAGAAGCCGGTTTCGATCCTCACCCGGTGCCGCGGCTGCGCCCTTTTTCGCCAGTCGTCATCGAAGCCCTCATCCTTTCCCTCATGCGGCGTCAGTCCCATCATGAAATCGCCAGGCGGAACGAACACCATTGGCGGTCCGTGAAAGACCCGGCCCGTCAGGCCTTTCGTCCCCGCGTTCGTCCACGCATCGCCAAACTTCGCCCGATCCAGGCCGCGAGCACGGGAAAAATCGGTATCGCGCAGATCGGCGCCCGCGAAGTTGAAGCCGGCCAGGTTGTCCGCGCCGAAATCCACACCGCGAAAATCGCCGTCCTGAAACGACCGCCACGGGTCGAATCCGGCGAGCTTCGCGATATCCACAAAACTCTCCCGTTCATGGGTCAGGATTTTCTGAGCGATCCGATGCTGGGCTCGAGTCAGCTTCATGGGCTCGGCTTTCCCGTAAGCGTCGCGCGGCACCAGGTGACGTGGTCGTCGGTTTTGTCCGCCGCGGCCGCCTGCTGCACGTAACGTTACAACAACTTCTCGCGCAACGGCGTCACGGCATGGGCCGGATCCTCGGGCACCACCGCCAGGTCCAGGCGGCGCGAGCGCACCTCCATCGTCACCTTGGGCCCTTTGTCCGCCGCGGTGCGCCGCATCGTCGCCACCAGATCGTGGTCCAGCACGTCGCCCATCGCGGCCTGTTCCGTCCCGGTGACACGGAGGATGCGTCCGTGCCACGCGGCGCGCTCGGGTTCGGCTTTCGACTCGATCTGGCAATGCTGCTCGCCCAGGCGGAGATAGGCTTCGCGGAGGTGCATGCGGACGGCGATGCCGCCGACCTCGTCCTTCCATTCCGCCAGAGACAGCGTCGCGCGCAAATGGAACAGGTCCGGATCGTTATGCCTCGGCGGCGCATGCAGGTCGAGCGTGGCGACGCCTTCCTCAACGTCGTTGCGGGTGAGTTCCCAGTCCTCGGTGACGGGGCGGTCGCCGAGCGGTTCGTATGCGCGAGCCGCAAGCGGCGGATTGCGTGGTTTATAGGTCGTCTCCTGTGCTGCCACCCAGGCCTCGTCAAATGCCGTTCGATCCCTGGAGACGGCCCCCCAGAAGAACACATGGACGACGACGTCATATTGACCGCGCTGCGGGCAGACAGTCTTTTTCTCGTTCAGCCAGTCGCGCAAAGTCCGATCACTTACGACCGCTCCCTTGGCACTCAGATCCTTGATCGCGGCTTCATAGGCCGTCAGGAACGCTGAGCGGTTCCATGGTTTTTGCCCGCCGCCAGTGTCTTGCCGCCCGGTGCCCGCCCGGAAGTGCGTCCGGAAGTTTTGGCAGTATGTTGGAACTTCCAGTAACGACATAGATTAATTCCTTATTTCTTCCAGTATCCGCAGTTTCCACCAAAACACCGGACTGCATTGACTGTCAATCTGGGCCACTGTTGCCGCGGTTACAAGTGGAGAACACAAAATGTTCCACCCCGATGCATCACGGTTCATCGCCGGTCACGCCGCCTCGATGTTATCCGCGGCCAGCACCTACGGTAACGTCATCGTCCCGGCCATTCAGTCAGGGTGCAATATGATTGCCGCCGTGGTTGAACAGTGTCCGTTGCACGCGGTGCCCTATGGCGCCATGGCCGGTTGGGCGGTGATCGAGACGTTCCGCGGATGTGCCGCGCGGAACCCGGTGGCGATCATCGGCGGCCTCGTAAAGGTGCTTGGCTACGGCATGCTGATGTTCGTCAGATAAACATCGCACTTGCCATTGGGAGACAGGTCGTTCAGGTCGATGGCCGCACGGACGATGCGCCATGCGAGTGGCATACGAGGCCATCTGGCAATGAATCGGAGGCGCCACGGCCGGGCAGCGGTTGGCATGCGGTTCCAAACAAAGAAACCGCTTGCCGTTCGTAACCTAACAGGTTACAGTTCCCCCTGATCCAGCGATTTCGTCACAAAGGGCTGGAACGGCTGTTCACCTCGGGAAACGCCAGCGGCGTTTCCGCCCAACATCTCCGCCGCGTTCAGATGATCCTCGCCATGCTCAACGTCGCCCGCACGCCCGTCATGATGGAGGCGCCAGGACTTCGTCCGCACGCTCTGACCGGCGACCGGCGCGGCCAATGGTCGGTCACCGTCTCCGCCAACTGGAGGATTGTTTTCGCGTTCGAAGGCGAGGACGTAACGGACGTCGATCTCGTCGACTACCACTGACACAGGAAAGCCCATGCGCATGCACAATCCGCCGCATCCTGGCGAAATCCTCCGGGAACTCTATTTGGGTCCCCTCAACCTGACCGTCACTGCCACGGCCAAGGCTCTGGGCGTTACCCGCAAGGCGCTGTCGGAACTGCTGAACGGCCGCACCAACCTGTCCCGCGAGATGGCAATTCGGCTGTCGAAGGCGTTTCCGAATACGGACATCCGCATGTGGCTCGATCTTCAGGTCCAACACGACACCTGGGTCGCGGAACAGCGCGCGCCCCAGATCGACGTTCGCCCGCTCGTGCCGGCATGACCCGGACTTCCCTTCATGCGCACCTGGAAGGACGCCTGAGTATGTCAGGGCTGGCGGCGCCAATCTGACGAACGCCGGAATTTATCCTTGAACGATCGCCTGCGCGGCGTGGGCGCGCGACGCTCGACGTCAGGCGACGCCCAAAGTCTATCGAATCGACGGGCCTATCCCCCATCGTCATGGCCCGATCAAGCCGGGCCATGACGATAATTAAACGACACGCCATTGACGCGATAACTTTGGGCCTCGCCTTAGCGATGGAATGGGTACTGACGACCTTATCGCGGGCGAGACGTATGGCCCCCCAACGTGTCCCCCGCTAAACACTCCCTCAGACCGCAACTCGAAGGACACCCAGCCCATGCCCGTGTACCGCTCCCGCACCACCACCCACGGCCGCAACATGGCCGGCGCCCGCGGCCTGTGGCGGGCGACGGGTATGAAGGACGGTGACTTCGGCAAGCCCATCATCGCCATCTCCAACAGTTTTACTCAGTTCGTCCCGGGGCACGTGCACCTGAAGGACCTCGGCCAACTCGTCGCGCGGGAAGTGGAGAAAGCCGGCGGCGTGGCCAAGGAATTCAACACCATCGCGGTCGATGACGGCATCGCGATGGGCCACGACGGCATGCTCTACAGTCTGCCCTCCCGCGAACTGATCGCCGACAGCGTCGAATACATGGTCAACGCGCATTGCGCCGACGCGATGGTCTGCATCTCCAACTGCGACAAGATCACGCCAGGCATGCTGATGGCCGCCATGCGCCTCAACATCCCCGTCATCTTCGTCTCCGGCGGCCCGATGGAGGCGGGAAAGATCGTCCTCCGCGGCGAGGAACGCGCCGTCGATCTGATCGATGCCATGATCTACGCCGCCGACGACACCATCACCGACGCCGAGGTCGAAACGATGGAGCGCTCGGCCTGCCCGACCTGCGGCAGTTGCTCCGGCATGTTCACCGCCAATTCCATGAACTGCCTCGTGGAGGCTCTGGGCCTGGGCTTGCCCGGCAACGGCACCGTCGTCGCCACCCACGCCGACCGCAAGGAGTTGTTCCTGGAAGCCGGCCGCAAGATCGTCGAAATCACCCGCCGCCATTACGAAACCGACGACATGTCGGTGCTGCCCCGTAATATCGCCACCTTCGCGGCATTCGAGAACGCGATGACGCTGGACATCTCCATGGGCGGCTCCACCAACACAGTCCTGCATCTGCTCGCCGCCGCGCATGAGGGCGAGGTGCCCTTCACCATGCAGGACATCGACCGCCTGTCGCGGCGCGTGCCGGTGCTGTGCAAGGTCGCGCCCTCTATCGCCAACGTCCACGTGGAGGACGTCCATCGCGCCGGCGGAATCATGGCCATTCTGGGCGAGCTCGCGCGGGCCGGCCTGATCGACACCTCCGTCTCGACCGTCCACGCCGAGACCATGGCGGAAGCACTGGAGCGCTGGGATATCAGCCGTACCGTGGACGACAACGTGAAGACCTTCTTCCGCGCCGGTCCCGGCGGCATCCCGACGATCGAGGCCTTCAGCCAGGCCCGCCGCTGGGCCGAACTGGACACCGATCGCGCGAAAGGCGTGATCCGTGACCAGGCGCACGCGTTCTCCGCCGACGGCGGGCTGGCGGTGCTGTATGGCAACATCGCCGAGGAAGGCTGCATCGTGAAAACCGCCGGCGTGGACGCCAGCATCCTGAAGTTCTCCGGCCCCGCGCGCGTGTTCGAAAGCCAGGACGCCGCCGTGTCCGGCATCCTGGGCGGTAAGGTGACGCCGGGCGATGTCGTGCTGGTTCGTTACGAGGGACCACGCGGCGGACCCGGAATGCAAGAGATGCTGTACCCGACGAGCTATCTGAAGTCGAAAGGCCTTGGGAAACTGTGCGCTCTGGTAACGGACGGACGTTTCTCGGGCGGATCGTCAGGGTTGTCGATCGGCCATTGCTCGCCGGAAGCCGCGGAAGGCGGGACAATTGGGCTGGTTGAAGAAAACGATACGATCGAGATCGATATCCCCGCGCGCTCGATCCGGCTGGCGGTGCCCGACGCGGAACTGGCGAGACGACGCGCCGCGATGGAAGCAAAGGGCGAGGCCGCCTGGCAGCCCGGGCCGCGCAAGCGCCAGGTCTCGATGGCGTTGAAGGCTTACGCGGCGTTGGCGACCAGCGCGGCGCGGGGCGCGGTGCGGGATGTGGGGGTTGTGCGGCGGAAGTAACCACCCAGGAGACGAACCCTTCGCGCCGCCTCAGATCGAGATGAACGCGGCCAGTTTCGCGCGCACCTCACTCGCGAGCACGGCACCAATCGAGCCGCCCGCGGAAAGGACCGGTCGCGCCAAGGTATCGATACTCCGGATGTGACTGGTCAGGATTTCCCCGGCCACCGGAAGCCCAGGGGGCAGGACGACACTGGTGGGGAAGGGCCGGACGCGGGAGGCGATCGGGCAGACGACCGCCAGGCCGGTGTGCGCGGTGAAAGTCCTGGAGGAAACAACCAAAGCGGGACGCCTCCCGGCCTGTTCCCGCCCCTTCGTTGGGTCAAAATCGGTCCAGATCAAATCCCCGGCATCCGGCAGCCAGACATCCTCGGTCATTCCTCGACGATTTCCTGACCCACATCCGGACCCCAGTCATAGGCATCGGCGTAGATCGCGCGCCATTCCTCCGGAGACTTGCCCGCGAACAACTCGTCGAGGCCGTAACGTGGGCGGATACGCCGGATGATGATCCGATCCGGCCCAGGCTCAATGTCCACTGTCTCACCCTCGACGAGGGCCAGTTCGTTGGCGATCTCTCGTGGGAAGCGAAGGGCGAGGTTTTTGCCCCATCTTCCGAGGATGGCATGGGCCATTTGTTCGATCCTGACCAATGTGGGATATTCCTGGCATATCCCATCCGCGGTGTCAACGTCTTCCGGCCACTGCATCGGACCTCGTGGACGCCAACGATGGAGATTGGACCAGGACCGCTTTGGCGGCGCCTGAATTCCACCGAATCGACTGGCGTGCCTCTCTCCCGTCATGGCCCGGCACCGAGGTTGCCCATCCGGCCCCTCCGGATAACAATGGTCCGGAGAATGGAGGATACGGACATGGGACCCCTGTCAGGCGTGAAGATCGTCGAATTCACCGGGATTGGCCCAGCGCCGATGGCATCGATGATGCTGGCGGACATGGGGGCGACGATCATTCGCATCGATCGCACCGGACCCGCCGATCTGGGCGTGCCGATGGCGGAGCAATTCGATTTCACCAAGCGCAGCCGGGCTGTCATCGGGCTCGACCTGAAGAAGCCGGAGTCCATCCAGCTCGCGCTGCGTCTGATCGACGGTGCCGATGCGCTGATCGAGGGGTTTCGGCCCGGGGTCATGGAGCGGTTGGGCCTGGGCCCGGACGTGTGTCTGAAGCGGAACCCGAAGCTGGCGTTCGGCCGGGTCACCGGGTGGGGCCAGGAAGGGCCGCTCGCGCTCGCGGCCGGCCATGATCTGAACTACATCGCGTTGACCGGCGCGCTGCACGCGATCGGGCGGAAGGGACAGAAGCCGACCCCACCATTGAACCTGGTGGGCGATTACGGTGGAGGGGCGCTGTATCTCGTGACCGGGCTGCTGGCGGCGATCATCTCCGCGCGCGCCACCGGTGTTGGCCAGGTCGTCGACGCCGCAATGGTCGATGGCGCCTTGTCGCTGATGACCCCGATTTACGCGATGAAGGCCGGCGGCCGCCTGAGCGCGCCGCGGGGCGAGAACCAGCTCGATTCCGGCTCCTATTTCTATGAAACGTACGAGTGTTCGGACGGACAGTTCATTTCCATCGCCTCGATCGAGGCAAAGTTCCATGCCGAATTGCTGCAGCGGCTGGAGATCGATCCCGCGACGATGCCGGCGCAAAGGGACCAGGCGAAATGGCCGGACGTCAAGGCTCGGCTGACCGCGCTGTTCAAGACCCGGACCCGCGACGGCTGGTGCCACGTTCTGGAGGGGACCGATGTCTGCTTCGCGCCGGTGCTGTCGATGGATGAGGCGCATGCCCACCCCCACAATATCGCCCGCGCGGCCTTCATCGACGTTGGCGGCATGCGCCAGCCCGCTCCGGCCCCCCGGTTTGGCACGACGAAACTGGATCATCCAAAAGCGCCCGGCGCGGTGGACCCGCGCGAGACCCTGAAAGCCTGGGGCCTGTCGAGCGGGGAACTGGCTGCATTGCCGCTTTGATGGCGGCAATTGTCATTTTGGCTGCTGACCTCTCCCCAATCGTCATCCTCCGGCGTGACCGGAGGATCCGAAGCGGCACGACCCATCGCTTTTTGGCGCTATTATACCAGCCGCCCTAAACATTGACACACGCCCAGTCGCGGTGCCCGATTGACTGGATGCGGGCGGGGTCATCGACCAGGAACGCCCATGCGTCCCGGCACGCCTGAACGATGGCGTCATAGGTGTCCCAGACCAGCGCGCACAGTTTGT
>SHWL01000016.1 GCA_009693865.1 Acetobacteraceae bacterium
GCCAGGCCTGAAAGGCCGGCTCACGCACTTTGCGCAAAAGTGTGGCCGATCAGACTCGGTCAGGCCTGAAACGACAGAGGACCAAATCGCGGGAACTGGCTCGGGACGGCCGGTTCAGAGACCGATTTTCCATAATGAGAACTGCTGACACGAGGCAGCTTTCCTCAGCTGTTCGCATTCCGGCCCGTTTCCGAGAAAACTCCCGGGGATGCGGGTTCCGGCGATGCCGCGGCGCTAAAATAAGGCCAGACCGCCATCCGGCGAGAAAATCGCCAGGGAGGGTTGGCGAACCACCTCGGATCGTGTTCAATCATGGTCGGCGAGGTCATGCTCGCTGGGGGGACGATACGGCCTTGCCTTCAAGATCGGTGTAGGTTAGTCGGTTACAGGGAATTGCTCATCGCCCGTCTCAAGTGGCGAGCCGCGGAGCCGTTCGTCGATTGTGGTGCAAACGGGACCTTTGGCCAGGCCAAACAGGGAGTTCGCAGCGGATGAGACGACCGCAATGGCGTGCCGCCATGCTCACCGCCGTTTCTGGCGCTCTCAGCCTCGCGCTTCTGGCAGGTTGTGCATCGCGGCACCACGGCGTCAGCGCCGGCGATGACGCCGCCCGGTACCTGCAAAACGCCCGTGGCCGCTATGTGATCCCGGGTCCGGCGAGCGATCCATGGGGCCCTTACATCCGGGAAGCGTCGACCCGGTTCGATATGCCGGACACCTGGATCCGCGCGCTCATGCGTCAGGAATCCGGCGGGAACCTTTACCGCAACGGGCGGTTGATCACCTCCAGCGCCGGTGCGATGGGCCTGATGCAGGTCATGCCCGGCACATATCGCGAACTGCGCGCCCGTCATAATCTCGGCCCCGACCCGTTCGATCCGCATGACAACATTCTCGCTGGCGTTGGCTATATGCGGGAAATGTACGACATTTACGGCGCTCCGGGGTTCCTTGCCGCTTACAACGCCGGGCCCAACAGATTGGACGACTATCTGGCGAATCAACGGGGCCTGCCCGACGAGACACGAAAATATGTGGCCGCGATCGGACCCTCGCTGCGCCATGCCTCGCCCCGCGTCCGGTCGCCGGCCGAGCAGTACGCGATGAACCAGCTACCACTCTATATCCCGCCCGGACCTCGCTACGGTTATGGCGCGGTACAGGTGCCAACTGTCCAGATAGCGGCGGCCACGACGAGCTTCACGGCGCCAGCTCAACCGGCATACACCCCGGCGCCGCAGCCGCGCGTCCTCGCCTTCGCGGAACCACCGAAGCCCGTGGTCTACGCGCCGTCTCTGGTCGCGGCCACTGTGCCGCAGCCGCGCGTGCTCGCCTGGGCTGAGCCGCCCCGGCCAGTTTACTACACCCCGGCGCCCGTCCGGGTCGCCGCGCAACCGCCACCCCGACGGGTGGCCGTGGCACATGTGACTCCGCGTTACGCCGCTTCCACAAGGGTCGCGCTGGCCGTTCCGCCGACGCCCCCGGTGCAACGAAGTGGTGGTGGCCTGCACCTGATCTCCAGCGCGGTCGCGGCGGAGGCCATGCCAGCGCGGCACGGCAAGCGAAATCTCACGGTTCCGGTCAGCTACCAGAAGCCTGATCGCCGCCACGCCCAGGCACCGAAGGCGGCCACCTGGAAGACGCGGGCTCAGGCGGCATCGGGATGCCACAAGGACAGCCGGGGCAAGACGGTCTGCGGTCCGCAACGTATCTGATTTTCTCGGTCCGACGTCTTTCGCGAGGCCGGCTGAGATATGCCGGCCTCGCTGATTCAGAGCCAGCCGGTCAATCCGGCGAAGGCCACCGCGAGCCGATCGCCCAGGCCCCGTGGTCCTGGCATCGCCTCCGTTCCGCGCCGCAGATCGCGCCGGGCGAGCACCGCCGGCAGGGCCGCGGCAATCTGAGCGCGCGGTAGACGGCCGGACGGCCCCTCACCCAACCAGCGCCCGCCCTCACTGACCAATTCATTCATAACGGCCAGGACACCAGCCGATCCGGGTTCCGCGATCGCGTCGGCGACCGCGAGTTTTCGCGCCGCGAGCAGGTCCGCGGGCAACAGACAGCGCCCCCGCATCGCCCGCCTCCGGTTCCATCGTATCACGCGGGCCGCGCCATACGCCGCGCCGAGTGGGCGAAAAATCTCAGGGTCCGGCGCGCCAAGAAGCTTTGCCGCGGAGGCGGCGATCCCGCCCGCTCCCTCCTGCAGCCAGGCGCGCCAGGCAACAAGCGTTGCGATCTCCGGCTCGATTTCGGCTTCATGGGCATCGACGATCCGCGTCAGCGCGAACGCGGAGAGACGACCGGCGTCGATCAGTTCCCCCAGCGGCGTCGCGACCTCATGCCGCCGGCGTGCGCCTTCCACGACCTCCCGCCACCAATGCAGGCGGATCAGGGCCAGATGCGGCTCGGACGCGACCTCCCGCGCCCGGGCGAGTTCATGGTCGAAGGCATAGAGGGTCAGCAGCGCGTCCCGATGTTCGGGCGGGGCGAACAACGATGTCAGGAACTGGTCGGGGTCGTGAGCGCGGACCAATGTGGCGAGCGGATTGCCGATGGGAGAGGCCATGGGGGCGGAGGTGGCGCGAAAATCAGGGACATGCAAGATTGACCGCGCGCGAGACGGAACATACAGACCACCGCGTCCAACCACCGTGTCCACCGGAGGATCCAATGGCTTTCGAACTGCCAACCCTGAACTACGCCAACTCGGCGCTTGGCGCCAAAGGCATGTGCGAGGAAACCCTCGACCTGCATCATGGCAAACATCACCAGGCTTATGTCACGGCGCTGAATGGCTTCGTGGCGAGCGACGCTTCACTCGCCGGCAAGTCGCTGGACGAGATCGTGCTGGCGACCACCGCGGCGGGCGGTCCCGTCTTCAACAATGCGGGTCAGCATTGGAACCACATCCTGTTCTGGCAAAGCATGAGCCCGACGGGCGGCACGATCCCGCCAAAGCTGCAGGCCAAGATCGACAGCGATCTGGGCGGCACCGAAAAGTTCAAGGACGCCTTCAAGGCCGCTGGCATTTCGCAGTTCGGCTCCGGCTGGGCCTGGCTCGTGCTCGGGTCGGACGGCAAGCTGAAGGTGACGAAGACGCCGAACGGATCGAACCCGCTGGCGACCGGCGAAGGCAAGGTCCTGCTGGCGTGCGACGTGTGGGAGCACGCCTATTATCTGGACTTCAAGAACGTCCGCCCGAATTATCTGCAGAATTGGCTGGATAAGCTGGCCAATTATGAATTCGCCGCGGCACAGCTTTAAGTCTTTGAACGGTCCACCCGGTGGGAGCCCCGCCGGGTGGACACCGCATCTGAGCCCGCCGTTTGGGGGTGTTGGATGTTGACACGGCGTCTGGCCCTGGCAGGCAGCACGGCAAGTCTGACAGCCGTTGCGTCGCATGCCGCGGCGCCGACGCCCCTGTCGCATATTGTCGTGATATTGCGGGAAAATCATAGCTTCGACAATTATTTCGGCGCCTTTCCAGGGGCCAACGGTCAGATCATGGATGGCGTCTGCGCCGATGAGTATCCCGATCCGCCACACAACCGGCAGGCCGCGCTGGCAGGCCCGATCCAGAAGAGCATTTTCGGCAAACCCATCGGCGCCTGCCACTATCCCCCCGAACATTTGCCGCGTTACCACGCATGGGCTCGCCAGTTCACCCTGTGCGACAATTATTTCGGGGAGCTACTGGCGCCCTCGGTCCCGAATTATTTCGCCCTGATGGGTGTGACCAGTCCGGTCCTGGACAACCCGAAAGGGCCGCGCGCTTCCTACACCGAAACAAGCCTTGTCGACCGGCTCAACGATAAGCGCCTGAGCTGGAAGAACTACAACGGCGGAATTTCAATGGTGTCCATGTTTCGCTCGGCGAAAGAAAGCGGCAATATCGTTCCTGTCGCTCGGTTCGCCGCCGATGCCGCCGCCGGCCGGCTGCCTTCGGTATCCTGGATCACGCCGTCGCTCGCGGATAGCGAACACCCGCCTTACAGTGTCAAACACGGGGAAGCCTGGACCGCCGCGCTCGTGGAAGCCGCGATGGCGAGTCCGGTTTGGCCGCGCACCGCGATCCTGATCGTTTGGGATGAGTGGGGTGGTTTCAACGATCATGTGACCCCGCCTGTCGTCGAGTCCTTATCGGGTCAACGGCTGCGCTACGGCTACCGGGTTCCGTGTCTGGTGATCGGTCCATTGGCGAAACGAGGCCACGTGTCCCACACGCTCTATTCCCATGCCAGCATCGTCCGCACCATCTGCCGGGTGTTCGCACTACCGCCATTGACTCAGGCGGACGCCACGGCGAACGATCTGCTGGATTGTTTCACCTTCAAGGTTTGAATGCCCAGGAGAGGCCTCCCCATGCCGTCCGCCAAGAATCTGATCGTCATCATGTCGGACGAGCATAACCCGAAAGTCGCGGGTTATGCGGGTCATCCGGTCATTTCGACCCCGCATCTGGATCGGATCGCCGCGTCCGGGACTCGGTTCACCTCCGCGTATACGCCGTCGCCCATTTGCGTTCCCGCCCGGGCGAGTTTCATCACCGGATTGCCGGTGCACAAGCACCGTGCGTGGGATAATGCCATCGCTTATGATGGCCGCATTCCCGGCTGGTCGCACATGCTGCGGGATCGCGGGCATCGGGCGGTATCGATCGGCAAGCTGCATTATCGCGGACACGAGGGCGAGGATTACGGTTTCACCGAGAGCCTTTTGGCGATGAACATCTCGAACGGAGTCGGCGACGTCACGCATCTGATCCGCGATCCAGAGGACGTCCGGTTGACCGGCGCGAAGTTGCTGGAACAAGCCAAAGCCGGGGAGAGCGACTACACGCTTTATGACCGTCAGATCGCCGCCGAGGCACAGGTTTGGTTGCGCGAGACCGGTGCGAAGCGGCACGAAAAGCCGTGGGTGCTGTTCGTTTCCATGGTGTCGCCGCATTTTCCGCTGACCGCTCCGCCGGAGTTCTTTTACCGGTATCGCGGTCAGGCTCTGCCTCGGCCGAAGGCCTATGACCTGGACGCGCGGCCGATGCATCCTTACGTCGCGATGTACCGGCGCAAGTCGCATTACGACGCGCCGTTCCGAACCGAGGACGATCTGAACCGGGCGCTGTCCGGTTATTTCGGCCTCGTGTCGTTCATGGATGAGCAGGTGGGCAAGATCATGGCGGCGCTGGACGCGGCCGGTCTGCGCGAGACCACGCGGGCGATCTATACGTCGGACCATGGCGACAATCTTGGCTCGCGGGGCCTGTGGGGCAAGGCGACAATGTATGAGGAAAGCGCGGGCATTCCGATGCTGCTGTCCGGCGCCGATGTGCCCATGGGTGGGGTGAGCCGGGTGCCGGTCACGTTGTGCGATGTGTCCGCCACCATTCTGGACGCGGTTGGCGAGGGCGACGCGGTCGCGCGATACGGGTTGCCGGGGGAGTCGTTGTTGCGGTTAACCGCGGCTCCGGCGGGCGATCGTGCCGCGTTATCGGAATTTCATACTTATGGGCCGGACGCGTTTTATATGTTGCGCACGGAACGTTACAAATACGTGCATTATGTCGGTGGGCCGCCACAACTGTTCGATCTCGCTTTGGACCCCGAGGAGTTGAACGATCTTGGCACCAGCAACGCCGCGGCGGACATCAGAGGGACGCTGGAGGCGCGGTTACGGGCGCTGCTGGATCCGGAGGCCGTGGACCGGCTCGCGAAGGCGGATCAGGCGGCGATGATCGAGCAATATGGCGGCGAGCAGGTGTTGCGCGCGAAGAAGCCGGCGGCGTTCACGCCACCACCGGCGATGGCGGGACATTGAGGCACGCACCTAACGGTTGACACACCGCGGCCGGTCCCACGCGCCATCTCCCCGGCAGAAGGCCGAGGGCTTCAGATACGGCGGCGAACGATTCCGTTCTTGAGCATCGGCGAGTTGAAGTTCAGCAACAGCCCCAGGGATATCTGGCTCAATTTGAGATAGGTCATCAGTTGCGCTTCGTGGATTGGCAAGATCCGTTCGACGGCCTTGATTTCGACGACCAGACAGTCGCCGACCACGATATCCATCTGATAATGGCAGTCGAGTTCCATGCCTTTGTAACGAATGGGCAGCTTCCGCTGGGGGGTGTGAGGAATACCTGCGTTGCGAAGCTCGAAGCACAGGCATTCCTGATAGGCATTCTCAAGCAAGCCCGGCCCCAGGTGGCGATGGACCTCGATGGCATAACCAATTACGCCACGGGAGTATTCGTTATCGAGATTTCCTGTCATGGCTCATCCTTTGTGTTCTTTGTGTCTTTGTGGTGATTTCACTTTCTTCAGGTTTTGAAAAAAAGTGATTCCTGATGTTCCCACAAGGGCAATCGTGGGCGATCATGTCACAGCGTGGCGGACGGTGCCGGTGTCACGAAGAATGAAATCACCACAAAGACACAAAGATCACAAAGATTCTATTGTCTCAGGCCCGGGATCGAACGGGCTGAACTCACGCCCAATCGCGCCAGGTGGATCAATGGTCTCTCAAGCTACCGGCTCAATTCCTTCGTCATCTCGTCGATCCCGTTCACTGTCAGAGGGAACATCCGCCCCTCCATCAGATCGTTGAGCATGGTGATCGATCGCACATGCCCCCAGCCTGGTTTCGGTGTCGGGTTCAACCAGGCGGAGCGCCGGTAATGGCCGGTCAGCCGCTCCATCCAGACAGTTCCCGCCTCCTCGTTCCAATGCTCAACGGAACCGCCGGGCATGGTGACCTCGTACGGGCTCATCGAACCATCGCCAACGAAGATCAACTTATAGTCGGGCCCATAGGTCCGCAGCACCTGCCAGGTCGGAATCACCTCCTCATGCCGGCGGCGGTTGTTTTTCCACACCCGCTCATAGGGACAGTTATGGAAGTAATAATACTCCAGATGTTTGAACTCCGTCCGGGCGGCTGAGAACAACTCCTCGGTTAGTTTCACGTAATCGTCCATCGATCCGCCGATATCCAGAAACAGCAGCACCTTCACGGTATTGTGCCGCTCCGGCACCATTTTCAGGTCCAGCATGCCGGCGTTGTTCGCGGTGGATTTGATCGTATCCGGCAGGTCCAACTCCGTCGCGGCGCCCTGCCGAGCGAAACGCCGCAGCCGCCGCAGCGCGAGTTTCATCCCACGCGTGCCAAGCTCCACCGTATCGTCGAGGTCCTTGAAATCACGCTTGTCCCAGACCTTCACGGCAGAGCGATTGCGCGATTTGTCCTGCCCGATACGGACACCCTCGGGGTTGTAGCCGTAAGCGCCAAAGGGCGACGTTCCCGCGGTGCCGATCCATTTCGATCCGCCCTGATGACGTTCCTTCTGCTCCGCCAGCAACTCTTTCAGCCGCTTCATGATGGCCTCGAAACCGCCAAGCGCCTGGATTTCCTTCATCTGCTCGGGCGTCAAAAGCTTCTCGGCCAATTTAAGCAGCCATTCCTCCGGGAGATCCTGAACAGCGACTCCCTCCGGTGGTTCAAGCCCTTTGAAACACTGCGCGAACACCCGATCGAATTTATCCAGATGCCGCTCGTCCTTCACCAGGGTCGCACGGGAGAGATAATAGAAATCCTCCACGCTGTACTCAGCGATGCCGGCCCGCATCCCCGCCATCAGCGTGAGCCATTCTGTGATCGAGGTGGGCAAACCCGCGGTGCGCAACCCCTGGATCAGATGCGCGAACATCAGCCGCGCCGCGCCAGGAAGGCCAGACGCTCAAACAGATGCACGTCCTGCTCGTTCTTCAACAGCGCGCCATACAGTGGCGGAATGACCAGTTGCTTTTCGTTTGTGCGCAACGCTTCGACCGGCAGGTCCTCGACCATCAGCAGCTTCAGCCAATCCAGCAGTTCGGACGTCGCGGGTTTCTTTTTGAGACCAGGCACCTCGCGGATCTGGAAGAAGACATTCATCGCCTCCCGCGCCAGATCCTTTTTTATGTCGGGATAATGCGCCTGCACGATCCGCTCCATCGTTTCGCGATCGGGAAACCGGATGTAATGGAAGAAGCAACGGCGCAGGAATGCGTCCGGCAGCTCCTTTTCATTGTTCGACGTGATGATCACGACGGGACGGTGCTTCGCTGAGATCGTCTTCCGTGTCTCGTAAACAAAGAATTGCATCCGGTCGAGTTCCAGTAGCAGATCGTTCGGAAACTCGATGTCTGCTTTGTCGACTTCGTCGATCAGCACGACGACGGGATGATCCGCCTCGAACGCCTCCCACAATTTACCGCGGACGATGTAGTTGCCGATATCATGCACTCGTTCATCGCCAAGCTGCCCATCGCGCAGGCGGGACACGGCGTCATACTCGTAAAGACCCTGTTGGGCTTTGGTGGTGGATTTGATGTGCCATTCGATCAACGGATAATCCAACGCGCCCGCGACTTCATGCGCGAGGACGGTCTTGCCGGTCCCTGGCTCTCCCTTGACCAGCAGCGGCCGTTGCAATGTCACCGACGCATTGACGGCGACCTCCAGATCGCGGGAGGCGATATATCGTTCCGTGCTCTTAAAACCAGCCACCGTTAGCGCTCCATGCTCATTCAATCGCGAGTGTGTTGCGATCGCCGTCCCGCCGCAAGTCTCTTTCGGCCAGGAACGCACCTCCAACCCAGGTGGTCAGCGGTGCATGTGGTCCGCGCCGCCGCCAACGGGCTCGACCTTGACCGTCACGGTCAACGCCGGCGCATGTTCGAAACGGAGCGTCAGGGGAAACGAATCGCCCGCCTTGAGTGGCGCCTTCAGGCCCATCAGCATCACGTGATACCCGCCTGGCGCCAGGGTCACCCGCTTCCCCGGTTCCAACGCGAGCCCGGCCACCGGACGCATTTTCATCACGCCTTTGTCGTCGATCGATTCGTGCAACTCGGCCGTATCGGCCACTGGCGAGGCAAAACCGGTGAGTCTGTCCGGGGTCCCCTGCCCGGTGATCGTAAGGAACACCGCGCCGTTCTTCGCCATCCCAGCGGAAGCACGCGCCCAGGGACGCTCGATCTGAACGGGTGGCGGGTCGCCGGCGGCGATCAGAAACAGCATCGCTGGCAGCAACAGAATACGCATGGAAGCCTCCTTCGGGCGCGCACAGGCGAGCGAGGCGCGAATATGGGAAAAAGGCAGCCGCGCCAACCCAGGTCTTCTCATCTCCATTGACCGTGCGTAACGTCCCGGGAGGCCATTCACCCCGCCCGGCGCCCCGTCGCCGAACTCGAACCGCTCACCACCTCGTTCGACATGAGAGGCGCCGCATGAACTCTGTTCCCTCAACCTGGCCCGCCGATCGCCCGCTCGCCGTGTCGGTCGCCGTGATGCTGGAAGGTTGGGCCGCGCCGGACGCCCCAGGGATCGGCCCGATGGGAAACCCCCTCCGCCCAGGAATCGTCGATCTTCAGGCCCGGTCCTGGGCCGATTACGGCGCAAAAGTGGGCGCCTGGCGGCTGCTCGATCTGCTGGATCAGGAGGGCGTGCGAGCCGTCTTTTACACCTCCGGCGTCGTCGCCGAGCAGTACCCGGGCCTGCCCGCGGCGATCGCGAAACGCGGCCACGTCGTCGCCGCGCATGGCTGGTCGCAAGGCACGCTGCCCGCCTACCTGACCGAGGAAGCGGAAACCGCCGATATCGCCCGCTGCGCCGGTGTCCTGACCCGGACCACGGGCACCCACCCCGGTGGCTGGCTCAGCCCGCGCTGCACCCCAAGCGCGCATACCTCGCGATTGCTGGCACAGGCGGGTTTCCGTTGGCACGCGGAGATGTTCGACAGCGACCTGCCCTATCCGATCCAGACCGCGGCTGGATCGCTTCTGGGCGTGCCGTTCACGATGGAGGTGAACGATATGCCGCTTTATGTGCGGTACGGGAACGAGCCGGACGCCTTCACCCATACCCTGGAAAAGATCGTCTCAGGTTGGCCACGGTTGGGATCGCCGTTCGGCTGCCTGGACATCACCGTTCACGCGCACGTGTTTGGCCGCCCATACGGAGCACTGGCGTTCCTGGACTCGCTCGCGGTGGTGAAGCGGCACGCGTGGTGCTGGCTGACCGACCACGCGCGGCTGGCCGAGGTTTTCGCTGCCTGACACCGAGAAATTCGGCTGCTGAAGCCGCTACCGCTGCTCGCCCCCGCCGGACCTGAGTTGGGGACTGAGTTCAATCTCCGAGCCATCCAGATTGAATTTATGGACGATCATTTGGCTCCTCGCTTCCTGAATCGCTTCCTGCACGGCCTGCGCCGTCAGTTGCTGGCGCAGCTGTTCCCTTATCTCGGACAAGGTCGGCGGCGCGACAAGTCGCCGCTCCTCAACCTTCAGCACGTGCCAGCCGAACTCATTATGAACCGGCGTGGGAGCGATTTGCCCAGGCTGGAGGGTAAAAGCGGCGTCGGCAAAACCTGGCCAGACCTGATCGCGCCGGAAAAACCCGAGGTCGCCGCCAGTCCTGCCATCGGGATCTTTGCTGAGGGCGCGGGCGAGGGTGGCGAAATCCGCGCCTTTCTTCAAATCCGCCAACACCGCTTTCGCTTCCTGCTCGGTCCCCACCAGGATGTGCCGCGCCCGTACCTGATCCGTGGCTGGCCGGTTGGCGTACAGACGATTGTAACGCGCCTCGATCGCGCCGTCCGTTACTTTCGCGGGCGCGACCTCGGCCAGAAAGGCGCTTTCCAGCACCATATCGGCCGCCGCCCGCATTTCGCGCTGGATATCCGGCCGTCTGTCCAACCCGGCGCGGCGGGCCGTCATGGCCAGCACTTCATGGTCGATCATGCGGTCGAGCAACGGCGGCATCAACGTATCGAAGGGCAGATTCCGCATCGATTCCGGCAACGTCCTGGACAGGCGCGCGAGGTCGCTCAGATAGATCAGGCGGCCATCGACACTTCCGATCACCGGATCGCGTTCCGCGCCGGTCAAAGCTCGCCCCACCGGACCGCCGCCAGGAGCGGCCGCCGATCCCGCCTGGTTCGGCTGTGCCTGAGCGATCCCCGCCGAGCAGACAAGGACGACCGCCGCCAGGCGGAGACGCGAGAACGTTTGAAAACCGCGTTGGAGTGACATCCGTGGCCTCAGGTTGATGGCGTCCGATACGCGTAAGGCGGAGCGCAAACATTACCGCTTCGACGCGGCCCCCCTATCTCCCCGTCGTGGCACGGCCATGACGGGGAGAGGGGCGTGCGTTGCGATTCGGTCATATTTGCGCGCCGCCTAAGCCATGCCCGATAACGGCACAAATTGCCAGTACGGCCATGATAAGACAGCGGGTGTTCGTCAATTTTCGGACGCCGTGGGATTACCAGGCGAACCGTGCCATCGCCGCTACCGGAGCGAGCCCATGCGCCTTCGCCTCCTCGTTAACGCGCCGCTGATCGTAGGTGCCGTCCGCCCGGCGCAGCGCCTGGCCATGCAACCCGTCCAGCACCCAGCAGACCTCGAGGCCCGCCGAGATCGCGCCCGCGATGTCCGTGCGGAGGGAGTCCCCAACCGCCAGCACCCGATGCTTCGGCAGCGCCAGTTGGGCCAGCACCGGCTGGTAAATCGCCGGATCGGGCTTTCCAAGTGAGCGCACATCGCCGCCAAGCGCCTGATACCGCACCGCCAGGGAGCCGGCACACAGAACGCGGACGCCGCCACGAATGACCTCCAGGTCCGGGTTGCCACAGATCATCGGCAAACGATGCTTCGCGCATTCCTGGAGTGTCGGCTCGAACTCATTGATGTCGCTGGGGTTTCGATGATCGTCGGGGCCCGTGTTCAGCACGAAATCGGCCTCGGCCGGGGTATCGACGGTGATGAGCTTCAGGCCTGCCAGCACGGGACGGTCGCGCTCGGGACCAAGGTGATAGACACGCTCCCCCAATGCGGCCCACCAGGCGTCGGGCGGGGATTGGAGGGAGCGCCGCACCGCCTCCCCGCTGGTCAGGATGCCGGTGTAAAGCTCGTCGGCGATCCCCATCCCGCGCATCATCGTTCGCACCGCGTCGTTCGGCCGCGGCACGTTCGACAGCAGCAATGTCCGCTTGCCCGCGTCGCGCAGGTGGGTCAGGCAATCGACGGCGTGCGGGAACGCATTCACCCCGTCATGGATGACGCCCCATAAATCGAGCACGAACCCGTCATACCCGGACGCGATCTCAGAAAAGCCGGTCAGAAAACGCATGGTTCAAAGTCCCGAAAGCTGGCGCGCGCCTAATTCACGCGCCAGGGTGCCTACCGCGTCTCGCACTCCGGCGAAACCGGCTTCTTTCAATGCGGCGGCCAGCTCGGCCTTCATCCGCGGGAGCAGCGCCGGACCCTGATACGCGAATGCGGAATAAAGCTGCACCAGAGATGCGCCCGCGCGGATCTTGATCAGCGCGTCGGCTCCGGAGGCCACGCCACCCGCTCCAACCAGAGTCAAACGGCCGCGCGCGAGAAGAAAGGCCCGCGCCAGCAAGATATTCGACAAAGCGAACAACGGCGCGCCAGACAATCCACCGGCCTCATGGGCGTGGGGAGATTGCAAGCCCGGGGGACGGGAGATCGTTGTATTGCCCACGATCAAGCCCTGGACGCCGTGCGTCACGCAGGTCTCGACCACCGCCGCCAGGCCGTCGTCCGACAAATCGGGCGCCACCTTTACCAGAACCGGCGGGCGATTTGGCACCTGGGCGACGGCGGCCAGGATCGCGCGCAGTTGGCGCTCGCCTTGCAGATCGCGCAGTCCGGGCGTGTTGGGAGAGGAAATGTTGATGACGGCGTAGTCGGCATGCGGCGCGACGGCGGCGATCAGCGCGGGGTAGTCCCGCTCCGGATCGGCGCCATCCTTGTTGATGCCGACATTCGCGCCCAAAGGCACCGGACGGGCGGACAATGTCATGAGTTGGCGCACATAGGCTTCGAGGCCCGCGTTGTTAAAGCCCATGCGATTGATGATTGCATTGTCCTGCTCCAGGCGGAACAACCTCGGTCTGGGGTTGCCGGGCTGCGGGCGCGGGGTAACGGTTCCGGTCTCCACAAAGCCAAAGCCAAGCCGCATCAGGCCGCCCGCCGCCGTCGCTCCCTTATCGAACCCGGCGGCGAGGCCGATCGGGTTGGAGAACGTGCGTCCCAGGACGGTCATGGCAAGCGCCGGGTCATCCGGCGCCCGCGATCGTCCGGCCAGGCCCAGGCGGAGCGCGCGCAAAGCGAGATCGTGCGCTCGCTCGGGATCCATGCGGCGCAACAGCGGCAGAATGGCGGAGGCAATGGCGGGTGTCATCGCGGGCCTTATGCGGGACGTCGCGCCGATTGGCCATCATCCGCGATGTCCGGTTGGTTTTTACCCGGTAATGACAGGACGTGTTCCCTCTGTGCGCCATCATCGGGATGGCCACGCCGATACTCAGCGCACCATCGCTCTCTGCACCAGATTGACCAGGATTGTCGCGACGCCGCCGCCCAGAAGGCCAACGACGGCGCCCCAGATTTTAATCCGTGTTTCCAGCATGACCAGGCGCAGATTCACGTCCGCGAGACCCGTCTGCGCTTCCCTGGCCACCTCGACCGCCTTCTCGCGCGTCAGGTCATTGAGCCTGTCGACCTTGATGGTCAGTTCCCGGATGGAAGCGTCCATCGCACCGAGTTGCGCGATGACAAGGCGGCGGGACTCGATCCAACTGTTGTACTCTTCAGCTGTGTCCATGCGGCGCCTCACTTGCGCTGATGTTGCCGGAGGGCGGGGTCACCGCCGCCGCGCGCATCGCCGCCAGAGGCGAATGCCTGAACAAGGCCATGTTGAAGACGCCCACCGGCTCGATCATTCGCGCCAAAGTGATGTCGACGGGAAATTCGTGGCCGTCGCTACGGCGCCCGGTCACCCGCAGGCCCTGACCCAAGGTCAGCGCGTGCGGATTGAGATCGAAAAAATTGCATCGCGCGCGATGTTCGACATGCTCGCCATTGGCGCGGACCGGTAAAAGCATCTCCACGGATTGCCCGATCACTTCAGAGCGGTGGTAACCGAACATGAATTCCGCCTGTTGATTGAACAAGAAGACCTTGCCATCCCCGTCAGTGACAACCAGGCCGTCCGGCAGCGCCTCCAGCATGTGGAAGGTCAGGGACAGGAACTCCACCCGCTCCTTTTCCTTGGCGGTTGCCGCTTCGTCGAGTTCGATTAGCCGCGCAAGTGAGTTTGTTGGCATTCATTCCTCTCATTCGTTCAGGGTGCGGTGCTCGTGGTCCGGCCAATCGGCAGGCCGAGAAGGCGGCAGGCCTCGTCCAGAACCCCACCTGAGGGCCTTGCCCGCCTCGCGGCCTTCATGGCAGCGCGCTGACGCCGTCTCTGCTCAACCTATCGGCGCGGTCGTGACCGCATTGTCCGCCGCCACCGCCACACACAGCACCCTGGCCCCGGCCGTTCCGGAGACCATGACCATGTCGCCGGCCGCCATCATGTCGCTGGCGTCGGCGAAGAAGTTGACGGCCGCCACGGCCGGAAGGGAATCTTTCCCTGCCTTATAGTGCCATAGCGTGAAACCGTTGGCGTAAGCGAGGACCGACAGGTCGCGGACGGCGAAGCCCATGGTGACATTCCTTACAAAAAAAGCCGCCACCATTGCTGGTCGCGGCCTTCGGGAGGGAGGACAGGAAAACCTCAGCGGACGCACCTCGCCCGTTGATTGGACAATCCTATACTGCGGTGATAATTCCTGTCAACGAAAAAACTTCCTATTATAAACTCAGATCACGATTCCCTTGACCCTCAGCGGCCACTCCAACCGCTCAAGCGCCTCTCGCCACAACCGGAAGTCGCAGCGTTCGTTGGCATAAGCCGGGTTTGGCGGCACCTGACGCTCGCCCCATATCCGCAGAATGCGCGCATGGACCAGGTCGACGCGACGCCGGCGGTAAAGCGCGTCGAGGCAACGGACGACATCGTCCGGCTCGCAGGGACGGCCAACCAGGCCTCGATTGGCCGTGTACCGGGCGCCCTCCCGGCGCGCGCGTAATGCCGCCATGGTCCAGAGCCACGCTTCCTCGGCCGTTTGGAACGGCTCGGTTCTGGGCAATGACAGTTTGGAACGATTTGCCCCGATCCGGGCGCCGGCGAGCCGACCAGGCATCTCGATCTCCCAAATGGCAAAAGAGGCAAGCTGTAGCGTTGCGATATTACTAAACCATGGGTTGCATACAGTGGCAAGCATCAACCGCCATTTTTTCGGTTTCATTTTACCCTGGAATTTAGGACAATGCGCCTTGACGCCAGGATCGGATGGAGTCGGTTCAGTCCTGTTTTCCTGACCGCCTGAAAAAATCACGGCGTGGCGCGGCACAGACTGGGATGATGGTCATGAAACATGAAGATATCTGGCGGGCGATCGATGCGCTCGCGACGGAAAATGGACTGTCGGCCTCGGGACTGGCCAAACGGTCGGGCCTCGATCCCACCACGTTCAATAAATCGAAACGCCGCTCGGTCGACGGGCACGAACGCTGGCCCGGTACCGAAAGCGTGTCAAAGATCCTGAACGCCACCGGGGCGAGCCTGGAATCCTTCACGGCGCTGGTCACCGGCACCCGCGCATTATCGCCCGGCGCGCTGCAACGGATGGTGCACCGGCGCATTCCATTGATCGGCTTTGCCCAGGCCGGAGGCGACGGATTTTTCGATGATGGCGGTTATCCGGTCGGCGGCAGTTGGGACGAGGTCAGCTTGCCGGAGATCCCCGATCCCAACGCCTATGCCCTTGAAATCAGCGGAGATTCCATGGAGCCAGTGTATCGGGACGGCGACCAGGTCATCGTTTCCCCGGCCTCCCCAATCCGCCGCGGCGACCGCGTCGTCGTGCGGACGGTAGCCGGGGAGGTCATGGCCAAGCACCTCACGCGCCAGTCCGCCAGGCGGATCGAGTTGAAAAGCCTCAATCCTCTCCATCCCGACTATGGTTTCGATCTGAACGAGATCACCTGGATGCATCGGATCATCTGGGCCAGCCAGTAAGCGGCGCGTTTTCTCTGGACAGAAACGGCCGGGCGTCGAACACTCAGCCCGACGCCTTTTGTGGCAACCTCGTTGATGGCGGTGTTCGATGGCGCTGATGCGCGGGATCGTGCTGGCCTTTTGCCTCCTGCTATGCGGAGCGATGGCGGCGCGCGCGGCCGAGGACGTGGATCTCGCGCTCGTGCTGGTCACCGACGTGTCCCGCAGCATCGACGATACGGAATTCCGGCTGGAAAAGGACGGATACACCGCCGCCTTCACAAGCCGCCAGGTTCTCTCCGCCATCGAAAAAGGCCCCCTGGGTGTCATCGCCGTCGCCTATGTCGAGTTCGCCAGCGCGTTCGAGGTGCGGACGGTGCTGGACTGGACGCTGATCCGCGACGCGGGCTCCGCCAAGGCGTTTGTCGACAAGCTGAACGCGGCGCCCCGATCCTTCTGGGGCCGCACCGCGATCGGCGCGGGGATCGACCACGCGGCGTCGATGCTGTCAGAGAGCGGAATGAACGCCAGCCGCCGGACCATCGATGTCTGCGGCGACGGCACCAACAACGCGGGCCGCGAGGTCACGGCGGCGCGCGATGACGCGGTGGCGGCCGGCATCACGGTCAATGGCCTCGCCATCATTAACGAGAATCCGGTGTCCTGGAGCTTCGCGCATGTCCAGCCACCCGGCGGTTTGCAGAAATACTACCGGGACAACGTGATCGGGGGTCCGGGGAGCTTCGTGCTGGAGGTCAGAGACTTTCGCACGTTCGGCGACGCGATGACCCGCAAGCTGGTGGCGGAGATCGCCGGCCGTCTCCCGGAAACCCGTTTCGCTTATGAGCCCGGCGATGGTCCCCCCCCGGCGTGGACAAGAGGACCCGCCTTTGACATGCTTTCCCCCGTCGAAAGCGGGGAAGACGCCAATGGAAATCCGAAATCTGGGCCAGTCCGGCCTCCGCGTCTCCTCGATCGGGCTCGGCTGCAATAATTTCGGAGGCCGCATCGGCCTCGAGGAAACCCGCGCCGTCATTCACAAAGCCATCGATCTCGGAATTACCTTTTTCGACACGTCCGATACCTACGGCGAGCAAGGCGGTTCCGAAATCGACATGGGCCAGGTGCTGGGCGACCGCCGCAAGGACATCGTGCTGGCCACGAAATTCGGCAATCCGATGGACTCCGTTGGCGTGAAACAGGGTGGCGCGCGCCGCTATATCATGACCGCCGTCGAGGACAGTTTGCGCCGCCTGCGTACCGATTGGATCGACCTGTATCAAATCCACAGTTTCGACCCGCGCACGCCGATCGAGGAAACGTTACGCGCGATGGACGATCTGGTACGCCAGGGAAAAGTCCGTTACATCGGCTGTTCCAATTTCCCGGCCTGGCGCCTGACTGAGGCGCGCTGGACGGCGCAAACGCTCGGGCTGAACAAATTCGTTTCGTGTCAGGATGAATATTCGCTGGTGTTCCGCGCGCCCGAGCGGGAATTGATGCCCGCCGCGCGCGCCGCCGGCATGGGGATGCTGCCCTATTTTCCGCTCGCCAGCGGATTGCTGACCGGGAAATACCGCCGCAACGCGCCGATGCCGGCAGGCACGCGGATGGCCACCACGCAACGCCTCGCGGACCGCTACTTGACCGAGCGAAACTGGGCTATCGCCGAAAAACTCGGCGACTTCGCGGAGGCACGGGGACGCACGATGCTGGAACTCGCGTTCTCCTGGTTGCTGTCGCGCGAACCGGTCGCCAGCGTGATCGCCGGCGCGACGAAGCCCGAACAGCTTGAACAAAATGCCAAAGCCGGCACCTGGAAATTGACCGGGGAAGAGTTGACCGAGATCGACCGCATCGCCGCCGCCTGATCTTCGGCCCGATACCGCTTGCGGAGACCATGACCCGCGGGCATTTTGCCGCCCATGAGCATGACCACGACCCAGGGTAGCACGCCCGAGCACAGTGCCGTCTCCCCAGCCGATGGGAAAACTCCTGCCGGACAGGCAGCCTCCATCCAGGCATCGCCCGGGCAACTCGTCACGGGGCTACCAGGAGTTGAAACACCCGATCAGGCCCTGACCCGCGCCCAGGCGGCGGCACAGGCAAAGCGGCTGAATGAGGCGGAAGGCATTTGTCAGGATGTCCTCGCCGCCAATGCCGATCATCCGGCCGCGCTCGCTTTGATGGGCATCGTCGCGGCGATGAAAAACGAGATGGACCGCGGCGTCGAGCTACTGCGAAAAGCGATCTCGTTGCGGCCCGGAATCGCCAGTTGGTACGCGCATCTCAGCTCGATGTGCCGCAACACGTACCGGATGGAAGAAGCTCTGTCGACCGGTCAGGAATCGATCCGGCTCGATCCCAACAACGCCGATCATCTGGTCAATATGTCGCTGGTGTTCGTCGACGCCGATGACCGGGAACGCGCGACCGCATGCCTGCTGCGCGCGTTGGGCCTGAAACACGACCATGCCGACGGGCATCTGGCGATGGCGCAAATTCTGCTCGCCTCGCAAAACTTTCACCCCGGTTGGGCCGAATACGAGTGGCGGAATTTGACCGAGGCCGGCAAGGCGACAATGCCCGCGATGACCTCGGCGCATTGGAACGGCATGCGAATCCCGACCGGCCGGCTGCTGCTGGTGGGCGATCAGGGCTATGGCGATACGATCCAGTTCGCCCGTTATATCAAAATGGCCTCCGAGCGCGTGCAGGACGTCATCCTGGGCTGTAGCCAGGAAATGGGTCCGGTGCTGGCGAACATTCCTGGCGTCGCCCAATATTGCCATCGCTGGAACGATGTCCCCGGCCACGCGGTGCACTGCCGGCTGTCCAGCCTGCCGTATATTTTCAACACCACGCCCGGCACGATCCCGGCCGAGGTGCCCTATCTGACGCCCGATCCGGCGCGGGTCGTGGCCTGGAGGGAACGCCTCGACGCGACATTGCCGCGGGGATTGAAACGGATCGGCCTTGCCTGGACCGGGCGGCCCACTCACCCGAACGATCGCCGCCGGTCGGTTCGCCTGTCCCGGCTGTTGCCGCTGGCGGACGCCGGTCCAGCGGCGTTCATCTCACTGCAAAAGCCAGTGCCCGACGCCGATAAGGAGACGATGCGGGCCTTCGACGGAATGACGGATCTGTCGAACGAGCTGACCGATTTCGGTGAGACGGCGGCGCTGTTGCAGAACCTCGATCTGATCATCACGGTGGATACCTCGATGGGCCACCTCGCGGGCGCGCTGGCGAAGCCGGTCTGGATCATGATCCCCAAAGCCGCCGACTGGCGCTGGATGTTGGATCGCGACGACAGCCCCTGGTACCCGACCGCCCGGCTGTTCCGGCAGCAAAGGCCGGGCGACTGGGATCCCGTTCTGGAGAAGGTCCGCGACGCGCTCAGCCACGAACTGCCGCGACTCCCTGGCAGGAACTGATCGCATCGTGACCGACCCCGAGATTTGGGAAACCGCCGGGCGCTGGTTCGACAAGACCTGGTATCTGTTGCGCAATCCCGATGTTGCCCGGGTCGCGATCGAGCCTCTGGCGCATTACCTCCGATACGGTGAGGCCGAGGGGCGGAAACCCTCGGCGTGGTTCGATCCGTCCTGGTATCGCGCGATCTACCGTGTACCGGCGGACGAATCGCCGCTCGCTCATTTCCTGACACGGCGCGCCACGGGAAAATTCCTGCCCTGCGCGGCTTTGTATCCGGCCACCCGGCTGCTGCCGTGGCGCGACGATGCCGACGCCGGGGTCGATCTTTTCGATCGTTATCTGACGGACAGTGAAGTGCCAGAGCGGGAATTGCTGCCCGACCTGGCCGTTATCCGGCCGTCCGGTTTGATCGACGCGACCTATCATGGGATCAACGGCTCGGACCGGTATGAGGCCGACCTTGACCCGGCCCTGCATTACTGCCGGATTGGCTGGTGGTCGGGCCTGAGACCGAACGACATGTTCGATCCCGACTGGTACGTCACGACGCACCCATCGGCCGCTCATTTGGGCGTTAACCCGTTGACGCATTACATCCTGGAGGGCGAACCGGCGAACCTCCGTCCGGTAGCGTGGTTCGACCCAGCCTGGTACCGCGATCGCCATGCCGTTCCCTCCGGGCAACTCGCCCTGACGCATTATCTGGCGCATCGCGGCGAACGGCTTGTCAGCCCCAATCCCCTGTTCGACGCGCCCTGGTATGTGGCACGTCACGGCCACGCGATCCCGCCAGGAGCGGATCCATTTTCACATTATTTGGTGTGGGGCGCGTTGTACGACATCGCGCCCTCCCCCATATTCGATGCGCGCGCCTGGCGGCATCGAAACATGGCGCCCGCCGGAGCGCCGGACCAATGCCATTCACCGGTGACGGCGCGGAATCCGCTGGTGCATTTCCTGCGAACCTCGCTGAACGCGAAATAGAGCACGAACCGGGATGCGCGGGGCGCTTCGGCACGTCATGATACCGCGATGAACCTCCC
This sequence comes from Acetobacteraceae bacterium, assembly GCA_009693865.1. Lineage (GTDB taxonomy): Bacteria > Pseudomonadota > Alphaproteobacteria > Acetobacterales > Acetobacteraceae > Rhodopila. The sequence goes on from SHWL01000016.1 coordinate 20,430, forward strand.
CGACCTGAACCCAACCGATCTCGAGGCTGAATTCTCCACTCAGGGTCATGCCGTGCGGCATGTGCTGGACGCCGCGATGTGCCACGACCTCGCGCGACTGTGGGACGACGAGGTGTTGTTCCGAAAAACGATCATCATGCAGCAGCACGCTTATGGGAGGGGCGAATACCGTTACCTGGCCTACCCGTTACCCGGCCCGATCGCCGCGCTGCGAGAGGCGCTCTACCCGCCTTTGGCCGCGATCGCCAACGGTTGGCGCCAGCGTCTGGGTCAACCCGGCTTGTTTCCGCCAACTCTGGGGGAATTTCTGGATGAATGTCACGCCGCTGGCCAGACCCGGCCCACGCCACTGATGCTTCGGTACGGCCCGGGCGATTTCAATTGCCTGCATCAGGATTTGTACGGGGAGAGGGTGTTTCCACTTCAGGTGGTCATTCTGCTCAGCGACCCCGGGCGGGACTTCACGGGTGGCGAGTTGCTGCTGGTCGAGCAGCGCCCGCGCGCCCAATCCCGCGCCGAGATCGTCAATCTGTCTCAGGGCGATGCCGCGATTTTCCCCGTGCACCACCGCCCAGCCGAGGGCGCGAAAGGCCCGTATCGCCTGACCGTTCGCCACGGCGTCAGCCGCGTGCGTTCAGGCGACCGCCAGACGCTGGGGCTGATCTTCCACGATGCCGCGTAAGAGGTGGTTACCCAGCCCAGACAGTCACCTGGTCGCGCGCCGCCGGCCGAGCCGCCGGAGAGCCGGCGCCGTTTCTGGTGCCGAGATACAAGAAGCCCATGATCTCATCGTCAGCATTCAGGCCAAGCGCGGTTTTGACGCCGGCGTCGTAGGCGGGCTCGCCGGTTTTCCACATCGCACCGTAGCCCAGGGCATGGGCGGCGAGCATCATGTTCTGTGTGGCGGCGGCGGCGGCGGAGATTTGCTCGACCTCCGGGATGCGGTGACCTTTTTGCACCCGCGCCGCGGCAGCGACGATCAGCGGTGCCCGCATTGGCTTGGCCCGTTCACGGCTCAGCATTTCGGCGTCCGCATCCGGGTTTTTGCGCTTCAATGCCTCGGCCATCAGTTCGCCGAAGCGCTCCCGCATGCCGCTTTCGATCACGACGAAGCGCCAGGGGCGCAGGCGGCCGTGGTCGGGTGCCCGCACGGCGCTTTGGAAGATTGTATCGAGGTCCGCCTCGCTTGGGGCGGGCGCCTCCAGCTTCAGCGCCGATTCCCGCGTCAGAAGCAGGTCAAGTGCGTCCATTGTCAGACTCCCTTACTTTCCTGGACTCCTACCACGGCTCGGTGGCCGTGTCGAACACCAGGTTATTTGGGCGATCCCCGGGTCGGTTGCATCTGTCCCACACTTCCTCACAAGATGACCGCGGAACAAGAGGAGGCTTCGATGATCCGCCGCGAAGGCTGCTTTCTGCTGGGCCGGCTGTGACGTCCATCCGGATCAGGTCTGCCGGTTCCGCCGATCCCGCGTTGATCGACGACCTGGTAGCGGCGAACCGGATTCTTTATGACCAGGGCGTCGTCGACGCGTTCGGGCACATTTCGGCCCGCCACGACAAGGATCCAAACCGGTATCTGCTGTCGCGCAGCATGGCGCCCGCCTTGGTGACCGCGGCCGACATCATGGAATTCGACCTGGACAGCAATCCGGTCGACGCGCACGGTCGAACAACGTACCTGGAACGTTTCATTCATGGCGAGATTTACAAGATCCGCCCCGATGTCAAAGCGGTCGTGCATAGTCACTCGCTCGGCGTTTTGCCGTTCGCCAATACCGCGATTCGGTTAAGGCCGATGAACCACATGGCGGGATTTTTGGGCTCTGGGCCGCCCGTGTTCGAAATCCGCGATACCGCAGGTCCCGAAAGCGACATGCTGATCCGTAACGGCGGGCTTGGTCAGGCGCTTGCCAAAGTCCTGGGTTCCAACCATGTGCTGCTGATGCGAGGCCACGGCTCGGTCGCCGCCGGTCAGTCAATCCGGCATGTGGTATTTCGCGCCATTTACACCGAAGTGAACGCGCGCACAGCGGCGGAGGCGTTGAAACTCGGCAAGCCGATCTTCCTGAACGCGAGGGAAGCAGCCGCCGCGATGAAGACGAACGATGCTCAGATCGACCGGCCCTGGTCGTTGTGGAAACAACAGGCGACGCGGACATGAAGCGATCTCGCCAGGCGTATGCCTGCGTCGAGATGGGTACGATCCGAATCCGAAACTTTACATCGGAAGCCGCGACGGAGATCAGTCTTCCAGCAACACTCTCACCTCGTCGCCCGCGGGTTCCAGCCGCGTACCATGCTCGGCGCCGCGGCGTGCGATATCCGCGAATTCCGCCTGTTCGTTGGCCAGAGAACAAAGCACGGTTTCATTCTCGGCATTGTGCCGCGCGAACTGAAATCGGACGCCCAGGAGACCGTCCCGCGTGACGTCGGCGCGTACCATCATGCCGACCCAGTCGCCGTGCGCTCGCCCGCCATGGCCTGTGTGGAATGAAAAACCGCCAAGCCCGTAAAAGATCGGTTTGCCGCGGTACACTTCCACCGCGAGCGAGTAATGCGGTCCGTGCCCGACCACGATATCCGCGCCCGCGTCGATGGCCGCCCGCCCAATGTCTCGCATATAGGTCAGCGTGTCTTTGCCAAGTCCCCAGTGGCAGGAGGCGACGACGATGTCGGCCTGAGATCGCAACGATACGAGATCGTCGGTGAATGCCTTCAACGACGCTGCGTCGGCCCATGTCACCACGATCGGCGGAATTCCTGGGCGGTTCATCGGCGGTATCTCGGGCCGGGTCTTGTGCATCGGCACCTGATAGGCGGTATGCGCGCGAATGACCGCGATGCCGGGATCGTGCGGTCCCGCCTCATGATTGGTTGGCCAATAGACGGAACTACGTTGCAGGAACCCGTAACGGATACCGTTGCGCTCGACGATCAGGGGAGCACAGGCGGCCGCCCGATTGGCGCCGGCGCCGGTATGGTGAATGCCCGCGCGATCCAGCCGGGCGATCGAACTCAGGATCGCGGCTTCCCCGTAATTCACGTTGTTGGCGATACCGACGGCCCTGATGGAGGCTCCGGCCAGCGCCTCGGCGCCAATATCCGGGTCCACGAAAAATCCTTCGTTATGAAAGGACTGCGTGACCGGCGGCGCGTAAAGACAGCACTCCAGATTTGAAAACACCATGTCGGCGGCGTGAAATTCTTCCGCCACGCGGCAGAGCGGCGTCGCGGGATCGGTGACGTTCATCAGATTGACGTCACCGGTTAAAATCAATCTTGCCATGACAGCACTCCCGCGGCGCGTCGTCACCGGCTCCGGTTCATTGCCTGAGACGGAGCCGGTTCGTCGTTACTTCACGGACGAATATGGAGTCGGGCCAAGGATGAAGTTCTTCACGTTGGCGACGATCGGGCCCGCTTCCTCGGTTTTCGCGCGCGAGGCGTGCCATTCGGGATCGGCCTGGAACGCGTTCCACTTCTTCTCGCGATCGGCCAGAGAATCCCACTGGAGCATGTAGTAAAGTGTCTGGTTCGACTCACCGATCACGGTGGTCCAGAAGCCGGCCTGCTTGATGCCGTGCCGTTCCCAGATTTTCAGCGTGATGGTCGAAAAGCGCTTGTTCAGATCCGGCAGTTTGCCAGGAACGCATTCGTAGATTCGCAGTTCGTAGAGCATGGAATATCTCCCCTTCTGTCAGAGCAATCGATTTCGCGGCGGCCCGCGTGGCCCGGCGTTACTTCACCGACGAGTATGGCGTCGGCGCAAGCATGAAGTTCTTGATATTGGCGACAAGCGGGCCGTTTTCCTCGGTCTTCGCGCGCGCGGTCAACCATTCCGGATCGGCACCGAATGCGGCGAATTTTTGTTCGCGTTCCGCGAGCGATTCCCAGGCCAGCATGTAATACAAGGTCTGGTTCGACTCGCCGATCACCGTGGTCCAGAAGCCCGCCTGCCTGATGCCGTGCCTGGCCCAAAGCTTCAGGGTGATGGTGTCGAAGCGCTTGTTCAGATCCGGCAGCCGGCCGGGGACGCATTCGTACATGCGCAGTTCGTAGAGCATGGATGTCTCCCTTTCCATTGGACCGAGGGAGTTTGTGGCGGCTGGTGGCGTTGGGCAAGTGCCGCTCAGGCGGCGCACATCCGCTGACCATGACGCAAACCACCTCCCCGAATCAGCCCGCTCTTGCGCCAGCCCAGGAATCCGCTATCTCCGCCGCCCACAGGCATGCCAGGGAGAAACGAGACGTGTCCGATGAAGGCCAGACCGTTCTCATCGAGATCGAGGGACTGACCAAGCGTTTCGGCGCCTTCACCGCGGTCGACGACGTCTCCTTCACCGTCGCCCGTGGCGAGGTTCTGGGCTTTCTCGGCCCGAACGGCGCCGGGAAATCGACCACGATGCGCATGCTGGCCGGGTTCATGATCCCCACCGCCGGTACCGCCCGCATCCAGGGCCACGATGTCCAGACCGATGGCGTCGCCGCGCGGCGAGTTCTGGGCTTCCTTCCCGAGGGCGCCCCCACCTACGGCGAAATGTCCGTCACCGGCTTCTTGCGCTTCTGTGCCCGCATCCGCGGTTATCGCGGCGCCGAGCTGGCCAGCCGCGTCATGCACGCGCTCGCCCTGACCCGGCTGGAAAGTGTCCGTCTGCAACCCGTGGAAACGCTGTCCAAAGGCTTCAAGCGCCGCGTCGGCCTCGCGCAGGCCCTGCTGCACGATCCACCCGTGCTGGTGCTGGACGAGCCGACCGACGGCCTCGACCCCAACCAGAAACACGAGGTCCGGGAGCTCATCAAACAAATGCGCCCCCAGAAAGCGATCGTCATCTCCACCCATATCCTGGAGGAGGTGGACGCCGTCTGCACCCGCGCCATCGTGATCGCGGCGGGCCGGATCGTCGCCGACGCCACTCCCGCCGAGCTGCACGACATGAACCCCTCGGGCAAACTCGACGATGTCTTCCGGCAACTGACGTTGGAGGCGGCCTGATCGTGCGTAACATTTCGATCGTCGCGGGACGCGAACTCGCCGCCTATTTCGCCACCCCGGTCGCCACCGTGTTCATCGTGATTTTCCTGATTTTACAGGGCACGCTAACCTTCAACCTCGGAAACTTCTTCGATCGCGGCCAGGCCGACCTGAACCCGTTTTTCAACTATCTGCCCTGGGTCTTCCTGTTGCTGGTTCCCGCCATCACGATGCGGCTCTGGGCCGAGGAACGCCGTCTGGGCACGATCGAAATGCTTCTTACTCTGCCCATCACCCAGGGTCAGGCCGTGCTTGGCAAATTCCTCGCCGCCTGGGCTTTTTGCGCGATCGCGCTGGCACTGACATTTCCCATCATCCTCACTGTGCGCTTCCTTGGCGCGCCGGACATGGGCGCGATCGCATCGGGCTATCTGGGCGCGTTGTTGATAGCGGGGGCCTATTTGTCGGTCGGCTCAGCGATGTCGGCGCTGACGCGCAATCAGGTGATCGCCTTCGTGCTTGGCGTCGCGGTCTGCTTCATGTTCGCCGCCGCGTCCTATCCCCTGGTGACCGATTTCCTGAGCCGCAACACGCCGGTCATGGCCGAAGTCGCGCGGCGTTTCGCCATCGTCGACCGGTATCAGGCATTCACCCGAGGCATCATCTCGTTGCGAGATCTGGTGTTTTTCACGACGTTCATCGGGTTCTGGTTATTCCTGACCACGGTGCTCGTCGACCAACGCAAGGCGGATTGATCCCATGCGGCGCATTGGTCCCACAAGGCGTTTGGCGTTTTCCGTCGTCGGAGTCCTCGCCGCGGCGGCCATCGCCATCGGCATCAACATGTTCGCCGACGCGCGATTTTCCGAAATTCGCGCCGACATGACGCGGGGTAAAATCTATACGTTGTCGAACGGTACAAGGCAGGTTCTGGGTGCACTGAAAGAGCCCGTCACACTCCGCTTCTTCTATTCACGCCGCCTGGGCGCGACGATCCCGGTCTACGGCACCTATGCCGACCACATCCAGGAAATGCTGCGCGAATACGCCGCCGTCTCCAACGGCCGCGTGAAAGTCGAGTTTTACGACCCCGAACCGTTCAGCGATACCGAGGACCGCGCCGTCGCCTATGGTTTGCAAGGCGTTCCCGTCGATAACGGCGGCAACCAGGTCTATTTCGGCCTCGCCGCGAACAACCTGGAAGACGACGAGCGGACGATCCCGTTCTTCCAGGCGGAACGCGAACGCTTCCTGGAATTCGATCTGACCAAGCTGATCTACGAACTGTCGAACCCGAAACGCACCGCCGTTGGCGTGATGTCGTCGCTGCCGCTGGATGGCGATCCCCGTTCGATGATGATGTCGCAGGGACGCGGTCCCGGCGGCCAGCCCTACGCGTCCTCGATCCTGTTGCGCCAGACCAACCAGGTAAAATCCATCCCGCTCGACGCCCAGGTAATCGACGCGGATATTCAGGTGCTGCTGGTGGCGTCGGCGCGCGAACTGCCGGAACCCACGCTTTATGCCATCGACCAGTTCGTGATGCGCGGCGGCAAGCTGATGGCGATGGTCGATCCCTGGAGTGAGGCGCTGGCCGCCACGCCCTCCCCCACCGGCATGCCACCCACGGATACATCGTCTGATCTCAAGAAATTGTTCGACGCCTGGGGCATTGCTTTCGACGCGACTCAGGTGACGGGCGATCTCACCGGCGCCTGGCGGGTGCGGGCCGGCGGCGACGACCGGATGCAGGCGGTGAACTATGTCGCTTGGTTCAATATCCGCGACGGCATCAATCACGACGATCCCGCGACGGCCGATCTGACGCAGGTCACGGTCGCCTCTGCCGGTTCCATTTCGAAAGCACCGAACGCGGACGTCGAGTTCACGCCGCTGTTGTCCAGCAGCGCGCGATCGGGAAACATCCCGCGCGATAAACTGGCCACGCCGGAGCCCGCGAAAATCCTCGCGAATTTCAAGCCGGAGGGCGGCCCGCGGGTCATCGCCGCGCGGGTTCGCGGCACGTTGAAGTCGGCGTTCACCGGTCCGCCTGAGTTGGCCACGGACAAGAAGCGGCCCGACAATTTCCCGGCGCACAAGGCGCAAACCGACGGGCCCGCCAATATGGTCGTCGTCGCCGACAGCGACATCCTGGCCGACCGGTATTGGGTACGGGTGGCCGACTTCTTCGGTCAACCAACCGCGACGCCTTTCGCCGATAACGGTCCTTTCGTCGCCAACCTGATCGGCACGCTGGCCGGCGGCGACGCGCTGATCGGCTTACGCTCCCGCGGCGATACCAACCGCCCCTTCGAGCGCGTCGCCGCGATGCAAAGCAACGCGGAAGCGAGGTACCGCCAGACCGAGCAAAGCCTGCGCGCGCATCTGGAGGATGTCGAAAAGCAACTGCGTGGTCTGAGGACCGGCGGCGGAGAGGAGAGCGCCGAGGGACGCAAAACCGAGGCGGTGATTACCCCCGAACAACGCCTCGCCATCGACGCCGCCCGTAAGGATATTGTCGATACCCGCAAGAAGCTCCGCGACGTGCAACTGGAGCTGAACCGGGAGATCTCCGCGCTCGATACGGTATTGCGGGTCGTCAACATCGTCCTGGTGCCCACCGCGCTGACGATCCTCGCGATCGCTCTGGCTCTGGTGCAACGAACCCGCCGCGCCCGCGCGCGGGCCTCGGCCTGACGGGGAGCGTCGCATGAACCAGAGCAAGCTCCTCGGATTGGTGGTGGCGGCCGTTATCGCGCTCGCCGGTGGCTGGTATTTCGGGGTTGCGTCGCGACCTGATCAACGCGCGGCGATCGACACCGGCAAGCTGATGTTTCCCGATCTGGCGCCGAAGCTAAAAGAGGCGCGGCGGATTGAAATTACCAGCAAGGGTAAGATCACCGTCATCGAACTGAAAAGCGGTACCTGGGGGGTCGCAGACCGCGGCGGATACCGCGTGCTGGATACCAAATTGCGTGGCATGCTGACGACATTGACCGAGCTTCGGCTGGTCGAGCCGCGCACCACCGATCCCGCGCAGTTCGCCCGTCTCGGCGTCGAAGATCCCACCACCGAAAAAGAAGGCACCGCCAATCTGCTGCGCGTGCTCGACGCCGATGGCAAACCGTTGCTGTCCGTGATCGTCGGCCACCGCCGCATGCGCACCCAGGGCCATGTGCCCGAGCAGGTTTACGTCCGGCTGCCCGGCGATAACCAAACCTGGCTCGCCGAGGGCAGTTTGCAGGCTGACGCCGATCCGCAGGTCTGGCTCGACCGCGATGTCATTAACATCGCGCATGGCCTGATTGGAAAGGTGGTCGCGACCAAAGGCGGGGACACGATCGAATTAACCCGCGATGGCGAGAAGCTGAAAGTCACGAAGCCGGCCGAGTATCCGAAACTCGAGGAATACAAGCTCGACGATGTCGCGCGCGCTTTGGAGTCGCTGACGTTCCAGGATGTGAAAAGCGATAAGGAGCCGATTGGCGAAAAGGCGGGTGAAGCAGTCTTCACGACCACCAATGGCCTGGAAATCGCGGTCACCGTCAATCATCTGGAGAAGGATTCCTGGGCGCGGTTCACGGTCACCGCGCCGGAAGCCAACAAACCGGAAGCGGAACGGCTCAACGCGAAGCTCGCGGGTTGGGCGTTTCAAACGGGGCAGTGGAAGGACAAGGCGCTGATCCCGTCATTGGACGATTTGAAGGCGCCGCCGCCGGAGCCAGCGGCTCCCCCGGCTGCCGCCGAGGCACCGAAACCGTGAGCGATCGCGAATATCCATCCCGTCCCTTCGTCGGGATCGGAATTGTCGTCATCAAGGGCTCAGATGTTCTGCTGTGCCGCCGCGGCAAGCCACCGAATGTCGGCAGTTGGACCCTTCCAGGGGGCGCTCAGGATCTGGGGGAGACGTGCGAAGCGGCGGCGCGGCGTGAATTGATGGAGGAGACCGGGTTGTCCGTCGGCGCTCTGCATTTTTGCGCGCATGTCGATACGATCCGGCGCGATGACGCCGGACGGATCAGGTTCCATTACACGATACTGGATTTCGCCGCCCGCTGGGACAGCGGCGAACCGGCCGCCAGCACGGATGTTTCGGAAGTCCATTGGGCTTCGATGGATGCGTTGGAACCCTATGATCTTTGGAGTGAGGCGCACAGGATCATCGGGATCGCGCGCCGGCTGGTGGGATAGAAGAGAACGCGGCATCCGGCATCAGATCCGGCCGCATGATCGCGCGCCATTCCGTGCTATCGTCACCTGGCTCGCCACATCCCCCGAGGTCCTCATGACGCGCATTTTCCTTGCCGCGCTGCTGATATCAGCCCTCTCCGGCCCGGTGGCGGCCGCGGACCTCTCCCTGAAGCGGGTCATGCTGTCCTCGGGCGGCGTCGGGTATTTCGAATATAGCGCCGAAGTCGAGGGCGATGCGGCGCTCGCGCTGGATGTGCCTCTCGAACAGGTCGACGATATCCTGAAGTCTCTGGTGGTGTTCGATTCCCTGGGCGGTGTCGCTGGCGTCGAACTGCCAGGACGCGACAACATGGTACAGGCCTTTGGCGATGCGCCGTTCGGTCCGGAGGCCCTGGAATCCCCAATCGCCTATCTGAACGCGCTGCGCGGCACCGAGGTCACGGTGCAAGGCCCACGGCCCATGACCGGGCGAATCGTGCGCGCCGAGCCGGTGACCGAAACGATCGATAAAGCCAGCATGCAGCGCACGCGCGTCACCCTTTTGGGCGCGGATGGCATGCGCCAGTTCGTGTTGGAGGACGCCGACACGGTTCAGGTCAGCGATCCCGCCCTGCGCGCCCGGATCGCTCGGGCACTGGAGGCCAGACGCCGCGACGCGAGCCGCGCGACACGGCAATTGACCATCCGCGTCAAAGGCGCCGGCAAGCGTACCGTGTCCGTCGGGTATGTCGCGGGCGCGCCGCTCTGGAAGGCGACCTACCGGATGATGCTGCCGGCCGGTCCGGCGCCGACCGCGCGCCTGCAAGGATGGGCAACGCTGGAAAACCAATCCGGAGCAGACTGGAAAGGCGTGACGCTGACCTTGCAATACGGCAACCCCGTCACGTTCCGGCAATCGCTGTACCAGAGCTACTTTGTGCAACGGCCGGAGGTTCCGGTCGAAATCCTTGGCCGGATGCTGCCTGCCGTCGACACGCGTGCCCGGGAAGAACCGAGGGGGGCGGCCAGGGCGATGCCCGCCTCGCCCGCGCCAGCCCCAATGCCGGCCGATATGGCGCGAAGAGCCTGGGCGCCTCCCCGCGCACTGGGCGCGAGCGGTGGCGGAGCGGCGGCACCGCCCGAGTTGGCAGCGCCGGCCGAAACCGTGCTGGCCGATGAGTCCTCGGAAGAAACGATCTTCACGCTCACGCAACCGGTGGACCTCGCGGCCGGTCACACCGCCAATGTTCCGATCGTGGACCGTGAGATACCGGCGCCAAGAATCGGCCTCGTCCCGTTCAAATACACGCATCCGTTGGCCGCGGTCAGGGTCAAGAACGACGATCCGCGCAGTCTGCCGGCCGGGGTTCTGACGTTTTACGATTCCAGCGGCGGTACCTCCTTCGCCGGCGATGCCCGCATGAGCGGCCTGCCGTCCGGCGAGACGCGGCTGTTGTCGTTCGCCCAGGATTTACGGACGACGATCGACACGCAAGTGTCGCCGCGGCCAGAGCTGACAACGTCGTTCAGCGTGGCGGATGGCGTCCTGACCTACACGGTTCGCAGCCGGCAGATGGTCAAATTGACCGTCACCGGCCCGGCGCGTGAGACGCGGGAATTGCTGCTGGAAATCCCGAAATCGAATCCGGAGCAATCCCTGACGCTGGACGACGAAAAGGTTAAGGTCACCGAACGGACCGCGACCGCCTTCCGCATCGCCGTCTCGCTTGCCCCGGGAGAATCCCGTGTTATCACCGCCTTCCTCGACCTTCCGGTGCGCCAGACCATTGCGCTGGTGGATGGAAATGAGACAGTTTTGCAAATGATCGTGAGCGAGGAGACGCTCAATCCCAGTGCCCGCGGCGCGTTGCGGAAAGTGCTCGACCTTCGCCGGGACGAGGCACGCAAGGAAGCCGATGTGGAGCAGCGGAAGAAGCTCCTGGAGGACGTGGAGACCGACGAGGAACGCATCCGCAAGAACCTGGCGGCTGTTACCTCCGCCGATCCATTACGCGCCCGCCTGACCCGCGCGCTGGACGCCGATGAAACGAAAATCGAGCAACTGCGGAAATCCATCGACGCCGCGCAGGAGATCGCCGACAAAGCCCATCGCGCGCTGACCGATGCCGTCGCCGCGTTGAAAATCTGAGAGACCCCCGGCCATGACGCCCTCCATCGAAGACCGTTTCGGCATCAACGATTTGTTCGTTCGTTACGCGACCGCGCTGGATGCGGGCGACGTCGAGACCATCGTCGGATGTTTCACCGAGGATGGCGCGCTGGAAAGTCCCGCCGTGGGAAAATACGCGGGCCGCGACGGCATCCGCGCGTTTTCCGAACGTTTCGCCGCCATGCATCGCCGCGGCGTGCAGTTACGCCATGTCCTGTCCAACCTCGCGATGACCGTGACGGGCGAGACCGCGCGCGCCACCTGTTACCTGACCAATATCATCACCGTCGATGGCAAGAGCCAGATGATGCCTCCCGGCCGGTACGAGTGCGATTTGCGAAGGGTGGACGGGGAATGGCTGTTCCAAAACCGGCTGGTGATTTTGGACGCTGAGTTTCCGTTACCCGGTATTTAAAGCCGCGGCTCCGCGAACGGATTGGACCGTCAGGCGAAGTCCGGACCCCGAACCGCGGGAATGCCGTTGTCAGCCAGGGCTTTACCCAAAAGCGATCCCACCGTGGCGTGGCCGGCCTGCGTCAGACCCCCCTCGACATCGGAACGATGCACGACACTGCGCACGGTCGCGCACCCAAGGCGTTTTCCCAGAACATCGAGTTCCTTGACGAGGGCGTCGATGACGTCGCCCGGATGCAGCAGATCGATCGCGATGAAATGTTCGGCGATCAGGACTTTGTCGTGTTTGGGATCACGCTCGACCCGGTAACAGAACAGACCGCTTGGGAAATCGTGTCCCTCACGGCGCGCGACCATGACACCGGCTTGGCTGTTACGTCGGACGCTGGTGGCGTCCTTTCTGATGGCGCAGGCACGGATGGGGATGATCTGCCAGGCGCCGAGGTCGCGCTTCACCCTGCCGATGACACAGGGTGACATCGCCGATTACGTCGGCCTGACGATCGAGACAGTCAGCCGCACGCTGACGAAGCCACGGGCGGAAGGGCTGATCGAAATTCCAAACGCGAGCGACATCGTCATCAAGAACCGCCCAGCGATGGAGCAGATCGCCGAGGGAATGAACTGAACGCCTTGGTCGGGCCGTTTCCTGGGAGGATCGCCTCCTGGCTCCCGATATCGAAGGTACTCGCCGTTGTTCTGAGCTTCGCCGGTTGCGCGAACCCACCACCCTTGCCTGGCGCGAGCGTGACCTCCGTTACGGCGGACGGCGAGCAACGGAACGTTTTGTTTGTCGCTCCGCCCGCCCCGGCCAGGGCGGCGGTCGTGATGTTCCCCGGCGGCGACGGCCGGATCGGCATTGCCGCGAATGGCGCGATCGCCCGAGGGGGCAATTTCCTGATCCGCACCCGGGACCAATGGCTGGCGCGCGGGTTCCTGTTCGTCGCGGTCGATGCGGCGGGGGGCAAGGCCGGGACGCCGGGAGACCGTGTTGGACCGGCCGGTCAGCATGCGATCGCAGAGATTGCGCGTGAGGTTCGGCAACGCACCAACGTCCCGATCTGGCTTCTGGGCACCAGCGCAGGCGCGCCCGCGGCCCTGGCGGGTGCCGCCGCGCTCGGACCCGGAACGGTCAGGGGCGTGATCATCAGTTCTCCGGTTTCGGTTTCAGGACACCGGGACTCGGTGTTCGACGCGCCTTTGGGCCGAGTGTCCGTCCCGGTGCTGATCCAAATCCACCGCGGCGACGGATGCCCGTTCACGCCACCGGCCAACGCGCCCTCACTGAAGGCCGCGATGACAATGGCGCCACAGGTGGAAATTCAGACATTCACAGGCGGCGACGCCCCCCTGTCGGGCCCATGCGAGGCGTTCGCTCAGCACGGGTTCCTGGGACTCGAGCGACTTGTGGCCGACGCCGCCGCTGACTGGATCCTGTCGCATTGAACGTTTCGGCGCCCACGATTTATTGGTGCGAGAGGGGGGATTCGAACCCCCAAGCCTCGCGGCGGTCGATTTTGAGTCGACTGCGTCTACCGTTCCGCCACTCTCGCAACCCCTCGGATCATACAGATTTCGTGGCGGGCCACAATCGACGGAATGCGGGTTCGCACGGTCGAAACGCCGGGCGCACCGGCCTTTCCCGGCCATGCTCGCCCGTCCACCGCGAACGCGGTTGACCAGGCCGCTCTTGACCACTAGAGAGACGCCCTCGCCACTCGCGGGCGCTGTTCGGGCGTAGCTCAGCGGTAGAGCAATCGGCTGTTAACCGATTGGTCGTAGGTTCGAATCCTACCGCCCGAGCCAGCCGCGGATTACGGCCATTGACGCCCCCGCCGCTTTCCCGCCAACAACCCATCCATGTGTACTGTCGTCGTCCTCTGCCGCCCAGGCCACGCGTGGCCGGTGATCCTGGTGGCCAATCGGGACGAGCGGGTGGATCGTGCGTGGGACCTTCCGGACACCCACTGGCCCGAATACCCGGGCGTGATCGCCGGTCGGGACCGGACAGCCGGGGGCACCTGGATGGGCCTCAACCGGCACGGGGTCACCGCCGCCGTGCTCAACCGGCAGGGATCTTTGGGGCCCGCGGCGGGCAAGCGGAGCCGGGGAGAATTGCCGTTGATGGCGCTGGCCCACCCCACGGCAGAGGCGGCGGCCAAAGCGGTTTTGGCTCAGAACGCGGGCGAATGGCGGGGCTTCAACCTGGTGATCGCGGATCGGGCGGGCGCGATCTTCATCCGGGGCACGGGGTATGGCCGCCCCGGCGCGCATCCATTGCCGCCAGGCGTGTCGATGATCACCGCGCACGATTCCAACGATCCGGACAGCCCCCGCGTCGCCCGCCACCTGGCACGGTTCCAACAGGCCATGCCACCCGAGCCGCGAGATTGGGACGCATGGCGCGCGATCCTCGCCGACCGCTCCGGCCCGGCGGGGGAGCAAATCAACGTGGAAGCGCGCGGCGGGTTTGGAACGGTCTGCTCGTCATTCCTCGCGATTCCCGCGGTCGGGGATCCGGTTTGGCTGTTCGCCGCGGGCGCGCCGCATGAGGCTCCGTTCGAACCTATTACGGCAGGGTAAGCCGCATCTCGCCCTTGAAGGCATGGATCAACTCGCGACGGCGGAACCGCCACCCTTCAGTCGTGCGAACCAATCGATCCGAGTAAGAGCCGCAAACCGAGGGCACGGGACCGTCGGGGCCTTCCACCATCACCAGATAATTCGATTTCGCGGTTGCCTCATCGCCGGTCACCGCGATCACCGAATTCATCACGTAATGCATGCGTTTCGGCGACGGCGGCACGGATTCCAGGAGCCACTCGGCGATAGCGGCCTGACCGCGGGCCGAGCGGTAGGGCGCGAGCCACTCGCCGTCGCCGGCGAACAACGCGGCGAGTTCGGTGAACCGTCCCTCGTCCATGTGGAAGCAATACAGGTGCAACAGTTCCCGAATCGCATCCTTATCCATTCCGGCTCCTCGCGAGGTCCGCGGCGAGGGCAATGGCGGCGATCAGGCTCGACGGGTCGGCCACGCCCTTCCCCGCAATGTCATAGGCCGTGCCGTGATCGGGGGAGGTGCGCGCGATCGGCAAGCCCAACGTGACGTTGACGCCGTGGTCCATGTCCAACGTTTTGAGCGGGATCAAGGCCTGGTCGTGATACATGCAAATCGCGACGTCGTAACGTTGCCGTGCCGCGGGGGTGAACATCGTGTCCGGTGGCCAGGGACCGGTGACGTCGATCCCCTCGGCCCGCAGCGTATTGATCGCGGGCTGGATGAGGGTGGTTTCTTCATCGCCCAGAGCGCCTTGCTCGCCGGCGTGGGGGTTCAGGCCGGCGATCGCCAGCCGCGGCGTGGCCAGGCCAAAATCCCGGCCCAGAGCCGCGGCCGTGGTCCTGGCGGCGTCGACGATCATCTTCGTTGTCAGCATGGCGATCGAGGCGCGCAACGACGCATGCACGGTTACCGGCACGACGCGCAAATGCGGGCTGACCAGCATCATGATTTGCTGACCGGCTGCCCCCGTCAGCGCGGCGAGGAACTCGGTGTGCCCGGGATAGTGGAAGCCTGCCTGATACAAGGCCGCTTTGTTGATCGGGTTGGTAACCATCGCGCCGGTTTCGCCCGTCAGGCAAAGCGCGGCCGCGCGTTCGATCGAGGCGACGATGGCGGCGGCGTTGGCGGGATTGGGCTTCCCGTGGATCGCCGGTTCCGCCAGCCGGACCGGAAGGACGGGAAGCGCGTCGGCGAAGATCGACGTGGCGTCGGCGGCGCGGTTCACCAGCCGAATGGGCACGTCCAGGCCCAAAGTTCTGGCGAGGGCGGCGAGACGCTCCGGGTCATCCAGCGCGACCAACGTTTGGCCACGCCCGCGAAGGGCCAGCCAGGCGCGGAGGGTGAGTTCCCCGCCGATCCCGGCCGGGTCCCCCATCGTGAGAGCGATTGGGCGCATGCGTCAGATATGCAACGCCCGGCCCTCGACCGCCAGAGCGGCTTCCTTCACGGTCTCATTCAGGCTCGGGTCGGTATGGCAGGTGCGAACCAAATCGTCAGGCCAACCCGTTGCGGTCCGGGGCCCCTGGAGCATCCATCCGCAGAGAGGACACGATGTCCGAAGTTATACCTCTGTATATTCTCGTTATCACGCCGCTGTCCCGGGCCACGACTCTTATTTCCATAATATGATTGCACACATGAAAATGCCATAGGTCCATCGCAACCGATCTTCCCACCGGAATAGATTGCCACTGAAGATTTGAAACGAAATCCCGGAGACACGCGAGTTCGGGGCCGCTCCGGACCGTTCGAAGATATTCACCAACTCTCAGGTCAACGCTCAGGTGAGGAAGGGGACCGAACCTGAACTTCAGCGTCCCAGACATCTATCTCCCCCCGATACCGAAAGCCTCTTCCACACTTTCCACGTTGAAACCCATGTCGGCGGGCTCATGTAGAAGTTCTTCTAAACGCTCAGGGTCACGGGCGATCATGGCCGCCGAGGTCAGAAGCTCGTACTCATCTCGTGACAATAGCACGGCCAATACCTCTTTGCTCGGGCCATGCATCACAAAGGACATTCCCGTCGCGGAGGTGCCATTCAGCAAGCGCCGCAACATGACACTTTCAGCCTCCGAAGCCTCAGTGAGGGAGACACCCATGGCATCGGAGGAGACCGAGACTATTTTGAATTCTTGTGAACTTCGATCCACGGATCTTAGCGGGAATGCCCATGAAGGCAGCCATTCACGGTGCCGCGCCATCCAGAATACGCAAAACACCTCGCAGGCCAGTACTGCGATGATCCACCCGCCGCCATTTCCCAGGCCAGCGATGCCGATAAACGCCTGCCCAGCGAACAGCGCTATCGTAAAATACACGGAAAGCCGGACGGCGAGCGATCGCGGCAATCCAGATGGTGTCAGGTTGAGTCCGTGTGTCGTGCTCATAGCGGCCGCTTTCCCGTCAGAACCCCGATCATCTCCCATAACCCATACACCGCGATCACCAGCACCATCGCCAGATCGACGGTCTGAAACAGATACTCAAGCGGCCAGCGACCATAAATGAGCATTGTTTTCCCACCACCGAGAGCTTCGATCAGGTGTTCCAGACCCCACATGCAGGTCACGGTCACGGCGCCGAGGCATGCATGGCCCACCATGATCGCCGCAGCGTCCAAAACACGGGTTGCATACAGAATGTATTTCTCTTTCTCCATGATCCGTTCGGGTGCTTCATGATCTCCGTACGGCCACGATAACTCACTTCCTCATCCAGGGACACTATTGCCTCAGCGCCAGCGGCTGGTCAGAATCATCCGCGACGGCGAGGCACGGCCTGAAGGCGCATGCGGCCAGCCAGGCGCGGAGAGTGGGGTCCGAACGGGTCCCCCATCGTGAGAGCGATTGGGCGCATGGGTCAGATATGCAACGCCCGGCCCTCGACCGCCAGAGCGGCCTCCTTCACAGCCTCATTCAGGCTGGGATGCGCGTGGCAGGTGCGGGCCACGTCCTCCGACGAGGCCCCGAATTCCATCGCGATGGCGAGTTCGGCGATCAGCGTGCCCGCGTCAGGGCCCAGAATGTGGGCACCAAGAAGCCGGTCGGTGGTCTTGTCGGCCAACAGTTTCACGAAGCCGTCGGTGTCGCCCATTGCACGGGCGCGGCCATTGGCGGTGAAGGGGAATTTGCCAACGTTGTATGCGATGCCCGCGGCTTTGAGTTCTTCCTCGGTCTGGCCGACCGAGGCGATCTCGGGCCAGGTGTAGACCACGCCGGGAATGACGGCATAGTTCACATGTCCCGCTTTGCCGGCGAGACGTTCGGCCAAAGCAACGCCTTCGTCCTCGGCCTTATGGGCGAGCATCGGACCGGCGATGGCATCGCCGATGGCATAAATACCGGGAATGTTGGTGGCGAAACGACCGTCGGTGCGGATGCGGCCGCGTTCGTCCAGCGCGACATCGGGCCCGACTCCTTCCAGCCAGGGACGGCGCCCAATCGCGAGCAAAACGACATCGGCGGCGATTTGTTCGGACGCGCCGCCGCTGGCGGGTTCCACGGTCAGGGTGACCCTGGTTTCGTTGGTCACGGCGCCGGTGACTTTGGCACCGAGGCGGAATGCCAGACCCTGCCTGGCCAGAACCCGCCGCGCGGCAGTGGCCAGTTCGCTGTCCATTCCAGGCAGAATCCGGTCGAGAAACTCAATGACCGTCACGCGCGCGCCCAATCGGCGCCAGACACTGCCGAGTTCCAACCCGATCACGCCGGCACCGATCACCACCAAATGTTCCGGCACTTTGTCGAGTTCCAGCGCCCCGGTGGAGGTGACGATGCGTTTCTCGTCGACTTCGACACCGCGGAGCGGAGTCGATTCACTACCGGTGGCGATGACAATGTGCTTCGTTTCATACTCGGTGCCATCGACATCTACCTTGCCGGCGGCGGCGATCCGTCCGGTGCCTTTCAACCATGCGATCTTGTTTTTCCGGAACAGGAACTCGACGCCCTTGACGTTGGCGCCAACCACATCGGCTTTGCGGGCCTGCATCTTCGCGAGATCGAGTTTGATATCGCCGATCACGATACCATGCTCCGCCAGTCCGTGCCCGGCTTTTTCAAAATTCTCCGACGAATGCAACAATGCTTTCGACGGGATGCAGCCGACGTTGAGGCAGGTGCCGCCAAGGGTTTCGCGCTTTTCGACGCACGCGACTTTCAGGCCAAGTTGCGCCGCGCGAATGGCGCAAACATAGCCACCGGGTCCGGAGCCGATGACGATGACGTCGAAGGAGTCGGGCATTCAGGCCTCCTCCGCGTGGCAGACGGCCTCGAGGTGCCGTCCGTCATGGTCAAACATCGCGGTGTGGAACGCGCGGGTTTTGGTGAATCCAATATGATCGAACATGATCAGATATCCAATAACAGCCGGCGCGGATCCTCGACACCTTCCTTGACCCGGACCAGGAACGACACGGCTTCCTTCCCGTCCACGATCCGGTGGTCGTACGACACCGCGAGATACATCATAGGCCTGATCTCGACCTTGCCGCCGATGGCCATCGGCCGTTCCTGGATCTTGTGCATGCCCAGGATGGCGGATTGGGGTGGATTGAGAATCGGCGTGGACATCAAAGACCCGTAGACGCCGCCGTTGGTGATGCTGAACGTGCCGCCGGTCAGATCGTCCAGTTTCAGGCCGCCGTCACGGGCCTTTTTTCCGTAGTCGGCGATCGCCCCCTCGATCCCCGCGAAGCTCAGTCTGTCGGCGTCGCGGATCACCGGCACGACCAGACCCGCGGCACCGCCAACCGCGATGCCCATATTGACGAAATTTTTGTAAACGATGTCGTCGCCGTCGATCTCGGCGTTGACGGCGGGGAATTCCTTCAGCGCCACACAACAGGCACGGACGAAGACGCTCATGAAGCCCAGGCGGACGCCTTTGTGTTTCCTTTCGAAGGCGTCGCGATATTCGTTGCGCAATGCCATGACGGCGGTCATGTCCACCTCATTGAAGGTGGTCAGCATCGCGGCGTTGTTCTGAGCTTCCTTGAGCCGCGCGGCGATGGTGCGGCGCAGGCGCGTCATTTTCACGCGTTGCTCGCGCGGATCCTCCGTCCTGGCTGGCGCGGGTCTCGTTGGAGCCACGGGGGCCGGCGCGGGCCGGTTCAGAAAAGCCAGTACGTCGCCCTTGGTGATCCGTCCGTCCTTGCCCGATCCGGGACCGGCGGCGGTGGCGGCCACCGCATGCTCCTCGATCAACCGCGCCGCGGCCGGAAGCGGATCATGGCCGGCCTGGATCGGCGCCATCACCTCGATAACCGGCGCCGCTATCGGGACCGCGAGAGGGGCGGCGGGACGGGCAACAGGGCCAAGCGGCCGAGGCGGCGGGTTGATCCCGGCCGGCGGGTTCGCGGCGGGACGAGGCGCGGTCGGGAGCGGACGGGCAACCGCCGAAGCATCGCCGTCCAGCATGCCCAAAAGGGCGCCGACCTCGACCTCGCTGCCTTCGGGGAAGTTGATCGCGGTCAGCACACCGGCGGAGGGGGCAGTGACCTCGACGGTCACCTTGTCGGTTTCCAGTTCGACGAGGGCCTCGTCGGCCGCGACGGCATCTCCGGGTTGTTTGATCCAACGCGCGATCGTGGCGCTGGTCACGCTTTCGCCAAGGGTGGGGACTTTGATTTCGGTTGCCATCGAGCGGTTGTCCTTAACCCAGACCGAGGGCGGTCGTGACGAGACGTGCCTGCTGCGCCATATGCACGCGCGCCTGGCCGGTCGCCGGGCTTGCCGCCGCCTCGCGCCCAACATAGGCCGGGCGGTTGGCTTTCATTTCCAGCCGGTGCAACGCTTTCTCGATCCGGCGATCGACAAAGCTCCAGGCGCCCATGTTCTCGGGCTCCTCCTGACACCAGACGACATCGGCGTTGATGTAAGGTTTCAGAATTCGCCCCAGCGTGTTTTCCGGGAAGGGATACATCTGCTCCAACCTGACGATGGCGATATCGTCGATATTCTTCGCCCGCCGCTCCTGTAACAGATCATAGTAGACCTTGCCGCTGCATATCACGACGCGGCGCACCCGCTCGGCTTGGGCGAGTTCATCGATTTCCGGGATCACGAACTGGAAGCGGCTGCCTTCGGTCATGCCGGACAGCGGCGAGACCGCCAGCTTGTGACGCAGCAGCGACTTTGGCGTGAACAGGATCAGCGGTTTGCGAAAGTTGCGGTGCAGTTGGCGGCGCAGCGCGTGGAAGTAATTCGCGGGCGTCGTCAGATTGCAAACCCACATGTTCCGCTCGGCGCATAACTGCAAATATCGCTCGATCCGCGCGGAGGAGTGTTCCGGTCCCTGCCCTTCGTAGCCATGCGGCAGCAACATCACAAGGCCGGACATGCGCAGCCATTTGGTTTCGCCCGACGCGATGAACTGATCGATAATTACCTGCGCGCCGTTGGCGAAGTCGCCGAACTGGCCTTCCCACAGTACCAAAGTCCGCGGGTCGGCCAACGAGTAACCGTATTCGAACCCCAGCACGCCCGCTTCCGACAGCAACGAGTTGTAAATCTCGATCTTCGCCTGATCTTGCCGGATATTGTTCACCGGTACGTATTCGTATTGATTGGTCTGATCGATCAGGAAGGCATGTCGCTGACTGAATGTGCCGCGCTGGCAATCTTCGCCCGACAACCGGATGCGGCTGCCCTCCAACAGCAAGGATCCAAAGGCCAGGGCCTCACCGGTAGCCCAGTCGATGCCCTCGCCGGTGTCGATCATGGCTTGTTTGGCTTCAAGCTGGCGGGCGATTTTCGGATTGAGATCGAACCCGGCGGGTATACGCGCGAGAGCCACGCCAATTTGCTTCAACACTGTTTCCGGAACGGCGGTCGCCTCCTCGGTATGTTCGAACTCCTGCTCAGCCGCGGTGAAGCCAGACCAATGGCCTTCCAACCAATCCGCTTTGTTGGGTTTGTAGGATTTCGCGGCGGCGTTGGCATCTTCGAGCGTTTTCGCGAAATCGTCGCAAAGCGCCTGGGATTCAGCGGCGGGGACGACTCCCTCAACGGCGAGGCGTTCGGCGTACAGCGTGCGCGTGGTTTTCGTTTGGTTAATGGCACGATACATGATTGGCTGAGTGAAGGCTGGCTCGTCGGTTTCGTTATGGCCGTGGCGGCGGTAACAGACGATATCCAGCACAATGTCCGCGGCGAACCGCATGCGGAACTCGGCGGCCATGTTGGCGCAGAAGATCACTGCTTCCGGATCGTCGCCGTTGACATGCAGGACCGGCGCCTGAATCGATTTCGCGACGTCCGTGCAATACAGGCCGGAGTAGGCGTGCGCCGGTACCGTGGTAAAGCCGATCTGATTGTTCACGATCAGATGGATCGTTCCGCCGGTGCGGTAGCCAATCAACTGGCTCATCGCCAGCGTTTCGTAAACAAGACCCTGCCCCGCGAAGGCGGCATCGCCGTGCATCAGGATCGCCATCACAGAGGCGCGGCGTTGGGTGTCGCCCGCCTGGTCCTGACGCGCCCGCACCTTGCCGATCACCACGGGATCGACCGCTTCCAGATGCGACGGATTGGGTTGCAGCGACATATGCACCATCGCGCCCGCGATTTCCTGATCCGTCGAGGTTCCCAGATGGTATTTCACATCGCCGGAGCCTTGGACATCATCGGGCTTGAAGCTTTCACCGCCGAATTCAGAGAATACCTGCGTCAGCGGTTTCTTGACCACGTTGACCAGCGTGTTCAGGCGGCCACGATGGGGCATGCCGATCGCGACTTCCCGCACACCCGCGCGGGCGGCGGTTTCGATGATGGCGTGGATCGCGGGGATCGTGATCTCGCCCCCCTCCAGCCCGAAGCGCTTCGTGGTGACATAGCGCTTCTGACAAAACGCCTCGAATCCCTCCGCCTCGGTCAATTGCGCCAGAATGGTCCGCTTTTCGTTGGCTCCGAACGCGGTGAGCCAAGGGGCGCCCTCGACCTTGCGCTGAATCCATGATTTCTGGTCGGGATCCTGAATGTGCATGAATTCGACACCGATCGAGCCGCAATAGGTGTCGCGCAGAACCCGCATGATTTCTCGCGGACTCGCGGTTTCCAGTCCGAGCACATTGTCGATGAAGACCGGGCGATCGAGATCGGCGCTGGTAAAACCATAGGTACGCGGATCGAGTTCCGCGTGCGGCGCGGGAATTTGCAAGCCAAGCGGATCGAGCCGCGCCTCCAGATGCCCACGCACACGATAGGAGCGGATCAGCATCAGCGCCCGTAACGACGCGATGGTCGCGGCGCGCACCTGTTCGTTGGAGGGTACACCGGGCAATGGCGCCGCGGCAGGAGGCCTGACCTCGTTCGGCGCCCAGGACGCACCGGCGACGTCGGCGAGGACCGCGCGGGCCTCATCGTCCATGACGTTGAACAGATCGGCGAAACTCGGATCGACCGACCCTGGGCTGACCGCCCAACGAGCATATTGGTCGCCCAGAAACGCGGCATTTGCACCACTGAACGCCTGCGCCAGGATGTCGACACCCGCCATTTGAGCCGTTTCCTCTCTGTTCGTGCCCAGTTCCTAACCAGACCCCGCGCCCGCCGAAAGCCCCCGCGAATATGCAAGGGTACGTTCAGGTCGGCACGGTGCCATCCTCGCGCGTCGCCGCGAACATCCGGCGAAAATAATGCGTCGCGGGAGCGCGCCGAAGACCCGTGTACGCACCCTGACAGGCCCGCACAAGCAAAAGGCGAGCCAGGGGTGTGAGCCCATGGCGCGCCTTCTGTCTATCGGAAACCTGTTACCGTGTTCTTAACGAGCGCGCGGCAGGTTTCGCCGGGGCGTCGATCAACCGTGCGACGGCTGCTCGGGTGGGGTAGGGGGACGCGGTGTCTGGCGGCGCTCGGCCATGAACTGGTCGAACTCGGCCTTATCCTTGGCGAAGCGAAGACGCTCAAGGAAGGAGGAGAATTCGGTTTGTTCTTCCTCCAGGCGGCGGATTGTCTCGGCGCGGTAATCATCGAAGGCATGATTGCCGCTGGTCTGGGCTTTGCGCTCGCCGCCGCACCAGTTGGCCCAGGGAGGCGTGATGGGCTGCCACTCGTTGTTGGCCTGACTCTGCCCGTTGGGGCCTTGCGACCAGCGAAGGCGGCGGCAACCAAGGCGGCCCGACGCAAGCAAAAATACCAGCACGGCGAGGCCGACCGGCCAGAACAGGGCAAAGCCGAGCACCATGACGGCAATGCCGACCGGACGGCTCATGCCGGCGGGGTGCCAGAAGGGTGGTTGCGACCACGCCGGATTGCCCCAGGAGTGACCCCAGGCAGGATTTTGGTAGGATCGTGGGTTGGCGGCGGCGGACATTGGGACCCTCATGTGAATGTAAGATACATTTACATATAACCAGGACGCGGCACTCGTCAAGAGGAATTGGCGGGCGTTACGCCTAATCCCTGAAGATAAATCAGCACGGACGCCTCAAGCAGGTCCTCGGCGGACATTGGCAGCGGGCGGCGGGAGGGATCGGCGCGGCCAAACAGGGACGCGATGCCGTGAGCGGTCGACCAAATATGCAACGCGATCATCAGCGCGGGCGGGCGAGGCTGGATGCGGGCCGCACCAGCCAGGCGCTCGGCAAGGGCGCGAAGGACGCCGAACGCGCGGTCGCCCGCGGCCAGGAGATCGGGGTATGGGTCACGGGAAATGCGCGCCTCGAACATGGCGGCATAGTAAGCGGGCTCTTCCCTGGCGAAGGCGAGGTAGGCTCGGCCAACGGTTTCCGCCGCCCTGGAGGGTTCGGCTGGCGCGGCGGACAAGGCGGCGGCAAGGCGGTCCCGAAAAGCGTCGAAACCGCGGGTTGCGATCTCGGCCAATAGCGATTCGGCGTCCCGAAAATGCCGGTACGGCGCCGCTGGGCTAACGCCGGCGAGGCGGGCGGCTTCCGCGATCGTGAAGCCCGCGGGGCCTTTGGCGCCGATCAATTCCTGCGCGGCCTGGATCAACGCCTCGCGCAGGTTGCCGTGGTGGTAGCCGCGGCGCGGGAGTTCGGGGGGTGGGTCGCGGGTCCAGCTCATGTAAGGGGAGTTTACATGGGTTGGGCGCGTCGCGATATACGGGGTGCTGAGCGCGGCCATGGATACGAGGAGGCTATTGGCTGGCGCCTTCCCGTTCTGAAAGGGCAAGGCGTCCTGCGCCCCTTGTCCGCTCCTCCATCACGCCCAGGCGGCGCGATATCTCGGCGACGTGCTGAGAAGCCACCATGGATGCGACCGATCCGGCGGCGCCCTTGGCTTCGGCGACGAGAATCTCTTCCCGCGCTTCGACGCGGATTTCCAGTTTGTTCAGTTGGTCCTGAAGCGTCTACAGTTGGGCAGCCTGAGCTTCGATCAGCTTACCGTGCTTGGTTTCCAATTCGAACAGGCGGTCGAGACGCCGGAAGGCCGTCAGGATCCCGATCGGATTGAGAGCCACAGGCCGTCAGATACCGTAATGCCGCATCAACCGGTCCGCGCGCGCCTCGGCCACCGGTAACTCGCGATCGATCCTGGCACAGATTTCAGCCGCCTCGCGTTGCAACGCCGATAGAGCACGGAACCAGCCGGCCGGTTGTCGCGGGGCGTGAGCGGGTTCATCGCGAGTGAACATCGTGTTCGAGTTCAAAACATGGGTATCCATGGGGTCACGCTCCGGCCGTTGTTCAACACGTGACGGATTTTCGGTCACTCGGGCACATGGATTTTCCATGAGCGAAACATAGGGTGAGAAGGGGTGGAATACAATTTAAATGGTGAGGCGGTTTGTCCGACCTGGGGCTTCCCTCGCGTTGGGCGGGCGATTCTGAATCCGCGCCTCGGCTGCCTACCCCCGCAACACTTCCAGCATCCGCGCGCCCAACTCGGCGGGGCTCTCCGACACATGGATCCCGGCCGCGCGCATCGCCTCTTTCTTTGCGTCGGCCGTATCCCGCCCGCCCGAGATCACCGCGCCCGCGTGCCCCATGCGCCGCCCAGGAGGGGCCGAGGAACCGGCGATGAACCCGACCGTTGGTTTCTTGACCGAATTGCGCGCCAGGAACTCGGCCGCCTCGATCTCACTCTGGCCACCGATTTCCCCGATCATGACGATTTGTTTCGTTTCTGGATCGGCGAGGAACATCTCCAGCACCTCGATGAAATCGGTGCCTTTCACGGGATCGCCACCGATCCCCACGCAGGAGCTTTGGCCCAGTCCAGCGGCGGTTGTTTGGGCGACCGCCTCATAGGTCAGGGTGCCCGACCGCGAAACAATTCCGACCGAGCCGCGCATATGGATATGTCCGGGCATGATGCCGATCTTGCACTCTCCGGGCGTGATCACGCCTGGACAATTCGGCCCGATCAGACGCGATTTAGACCCGCACAGCGCACGTTTCACCCGTACCATGTCCAACACCGGAATGCCTTCGGTGATGCAGATGATCAGGGGGACTTCCGCGTCAATCGCCTCCAGGATGGCATCGGCGGCGAACGGCGGCGGGACGTAAATCGCGGTGGCGTCCGCGCCCACTTTCGCGCGCGCTTCGGCGACGGTGTCGAACACCGGGAGCTTCAGGTGAGTGGTGCCGCCCTTACCCGGGGTGACGCCGCCGGTGACCTTGGTGCCATACGCGATCGCCTGCTCGGTATGGTAAGTTCCCTGTGCTCCGGTGAAGCCTTGCGTGATGACCCTGGTCGCGGCGTTCACCAGAATGGACATGTCAGGCTGCCTCTTTCACCGCTGCGACGATTTTCTTGGCCGCGTCGGCGAGGTCCATGGCCGCGATGATCGGCATGTTCGATTGCGCCAGGATCTGCCGGCCAAGCTCCACGTTGGTGCCCGCCAGCCGCACGACCAGAGGCACCGACAGACTGACGTCGCGCGCGGCGGCGACCACGCCCTCGGCGATCATGTCGCAGCGCATGATCCCGCCGAAAATGTTCACCAAAATGCCTTCGACATTGGGGTCGGACAGGATGATCTTGAATGCCGCCGTGACCCGTTCCTTGGTGGCGCTTCCACCCACATCCAGGAAATTCGCGGGCGACATACCGTATTGCTTGACGATGTCCATCGTCGCCATCGCGAGGCCGGCGCCGTTCACCATACAGCCGATATTGCCGTCCAGCGCGACATAATTCAGGCCACTATTGTCCGGTCAATAGCTGAATAAATTCAATTGGTTATCGTCCATGACATGTTCGGAACTGTCAGCTGTTTGAGAAATCACAGATTCTATCGAGGCCTTTTCAAATACTGTCACCGAAAACACCTGCATCAATGTGTAGAGGG
>SHWL01000164.1 GCA_009693865.1 Acetobacteraceae bacterium
CCCTCTACACATTGATGCAGGTGTTTTCGGTGACAGTATTTGAAAAGGCCTCGATAGAATCTGTGATTTCTCAAACAGCTGACAGTTCCGAACATGTCATGGACGATAACCAATTGAATTTATTCAGCTATTGACCGGACAGTAGTGAAGCTACGTGGCTCCCGCCGCGCCCAGAAATCCCATGTTGGCACGGGACATGGTGCAGCAGGTACTGGTAAATCTGCTGATGAACGCGGTGAAGTTCACGTCCGTGGGGACGGTCGAACTGCGGGCGATGGGCGACGCGTCCCACCTCCGGTTCGAGATCGCCGATACCGGCCCGGGGATTCCAGCCGGAAAACGGACGCGCCTGTTTCGGGAATACGATCGCCTCGACGCCTCGGATGGCCGGACCGAAGGAACCGGCCTGGGTCTGTCGATCACTGACCGCTTCGTGCGGCGGATGGACGGGCGGATTGGGCATTTCGAAAATCCGGGCGGAGGCAGTGTGTTCTGGGTTGAGCTCCCGATCTCCGCTTCCCCTCTTGCGGTCGCGGCCATGGCCGGCCCTGTATCCCAGGTGACCCTGCCCATTCCCAGATCCTTGCGCATCTTGCTCGCTGACGATCTGGATGTGACTCGCGCGGTCACCGCCGATTTCCTGCGCGCCGCCGGTCACACGGTGACCGAGGTCGAGGACGGCGAACAGGCGGTCGCCGCGGCCGGGAAGCGGGACTTCGAGGTGATCCTGACCGATATGCGAATGCCAATCGTCGACGGCCTGGAGGCCACGCGGCGGATCCGCGCTTTGCCGGGCCATCGCGGCCAAATCCCGATCGTCCTGGTGACCGCCGACCTCACGGCGCGGGGACGGGCGGCACCGGGTCCGGCGGGCGCCGATCTGTGCCTGATGAAACCGTTCACGCGCGCGGAGCTGCTGACGGCGGTCGAAGCGGCGGCACGGCTGATACCCGTCCCCAGCCCGGAAGGCCGGAACGAAGCCGTGCTCGACGAGGGGCTGCTGGCTGAATTCGGCCAAAGCCCAGGGGAACGGGACGGCACGACGAATATCGAGTCCGCCCTGCTCAGGATTGAGGATCTTCTGGATCTGCTGGAACGTCCGGAAGCCTCGGGAAGCCCAGAGGTGCGGGACGCGGCGCATGACCTGGCGGGGATGGCCGGCCTGATGGGACTGACCGCGCTTGCGGCCAGCCTACGACGCCACAACACCGGAGAAGATCGCGCGGCGGCGACCGTGGGCTTACGCCATGCCGCCGTGGAAGCCGTCCTGGCTTTACGCCGCCATCAGGAAACCGAACGGATCGCCGGTCCCGTGGCGTGATTGTACACGCGCGCCAAGATCACCCTCTGAGCACGCGGGATACCGCCCACCCGCCACCGCCAGCCTGCTTCGCATCCCACAACGCCTTGTGGGCACGGCGCAGCAGGGCGCGCGCGTCTTCACCGTCGCCAAGACGCCGGCTGGCGATCCCGATGGAGAGCGTCATCTCGAGCTGAGGCCCTTCCACCGGACCGTCCTTCATGTGCCCAGAGTCCATCCGGCTTTTCTCAATCCGCCCGGCGGCGTCAACCGCTTCCGGCAGCGCAAGACGCCGTTCAGCCAGACCCACCGCCCGCTCGGCCGCGGTCATGTGGTCCATCCCATCGAGCCAAACCGCGAACTCATCGCCTCCAACCCGGGCCACGATGTCCACCGGCCGCACCATCGCGCGCAAAAGCGTCGCGGTCCGCGTGAGCACATCGTCGCCCACGGCGCGGCCATGACTTGTATTGACCCGGCGCAACCCGTCCAGATCGATCAGCAGCATGGTGCCCGAGGTGCCATCCTGTTCCAGCCGGTCGATATGGCGGTTCACCTCGCCAAGAAAAAAACCGCGATTGGGAAGGCCGGTGAGACGGTCGATGGACGCCTCGCCCGGACCATACTCAAGGATAATCCGCATCAGGCCGGCGACCGAGGCCGCGAAGCACCGGTCGCGCTCCTCCCACGCGACGCCCCCGGCAGTGCGCCATAACGCGAGACCGCCGCGGCGGTCCGGGTGGAGGACCCAGGGCGCAACCAGAATGGGGCGCTTGTCCGGCGCGACCGTGAAGGATACCGCGTCGGGGCTGCGGCGCAGCAATTGGTGCGCGCTGCCGATCGCGTCGGGCACACCTGGGCCCGCGTCGAACAAAAGGACGGAAGCGGAATCGGGCCGCGCGAAGTCGAGAATCGCCACGCCTTCCAACTGCGCCGCCTTACGTAATTCAGCCAGGGCCGCCGAGGCCATGGCGGGCAATCCGCCGTCTTCCATCCCGGGATCTCCAAATCGCGACAGCCTGAAGTGTCTGAGGCGCGGAGCCTCATCTCACGGAGTCCCTTGCCGTGTGGTAACGGCGGGCATCTTTCGTTCACGATGTCGCGCCGCCGGTCCTGAGCCTCACCGGCGGACAGGGAGATCGCCTGAACAAAAATCAGGGGAAGATTCCGGCACAGTCAGAAATTCGAAGTATCGAGGGCATCATGACCGGAGGTCTCCAGGTCGCGGCCCGCCCATCCGTGGTTCCTTGCCCACGTTGCCGCCCTGGAGAGCCGGCGCAGGCGAGTGGCCTGGAGCACCGGTTATCCGAAGCCGCCGTCCGCGGCACCGCGTGAGCGTTCAAGCATTTCGCCTGGCGCATTGACGACCGGCCCTGGCGCTGAGCGGGCCAAGATGTTACCGAATCAAGGAACAAGGAATAGTTCGACAAAGCCACGCGCGAAAACATTGATCCTGGTCAATGCCCGCGCCCCCTTGGTCCCATGACTGAAGCCCACTCTCCTGCCGCGAAAGGGCGATTGCCGCATGAGCGCTTTCCCGGACTATTGCCGGAAATCCCTGGATGAGATCCGGGCGCAGGGCAGATATCGGGTCTTTACGCCATTGCAAAAACAGGCGGATGAGTTTCCTTGGTACCGACGTCCCGATGGGTCTCGAGTGCTGGTCTGGTCCTCGAACGACTACCTCGCGATGGGTGGCCATCCATCGCTGGTGGAAGCGGCATGTGGGGCCGCCCGGGCGATGGGCGCGGGGGCTGGGGGCACGCGCAACATCGGTGGCACCAGCCCATTGCACGACGCGTTGGAGGCCGAACTGGCGTCCTTACACGGCAAGCAGGCGGGATTGCTGTTCACATCCGGTTTCGTGTCCAACCAGGCCGCGCTTTCCGCCATCCTGAGCAGTTTTCCTAACGGCCCAGGCAAGCAGTGGCACGTTTTCTCGGACGCCAAGAACCATGCGTCGCTGATCGCCGGAATTAAAGGATCGCGCGCTTCGGTGAATATCTTCCGCCACAACGACCTGGCTCACCTGGAGGCATTGTTACGCGTCGCGCCACAAGATGCGCCGAAGTTGATTGCGTTCGAATCGGTGTATTCGATGGACGCCGACATTGCCCCGATTGGCGCTGTCTGCGATCTCGCGGCCCAGTACAGCGCGATAACCTATTTGGACGAGGTGCACGCTGTAGGAATGTACGGACCGAATGGCGGCGGTGTCAGCGAACGCGACGGCGTGGCACATCGCGTTGACGTCATCGAAGGAACGTTGGCGAAAGCGTTCGGCTGCCATGGTGGATATATCACTGGTGATGCTGACGTCATCGACTTCATCCGCTCGACCGCGCCCGGTTTCATTTTCACCACGTCGCTACCGCCGATGACAGCCGCCGCCGCGCTGGCGAGCGTGCGGCACGTGCGGCAAGATCATTCCCGTCGGGCCAGGTTGTTCGAGCGAGCCCGCGCGCTGATGTATCGCTTCGACCGCGCGGGCTTGCCTCGCATCGACTCGGTCAGCCATATCGTGCCGCTACATATCGGCGATGCGTCGCAATGTCTGGATGTCAGCAAGCGGCTGATTTCCGAGTTCGGAATGTACGCGACACCGATTAATTACCCGACCGTGCCACGAGGCGAGGAACGGTTACGGTTTACCCCGGGTCCATTGCACACCGATGAGATGATGGCGTCGTTGACGGATGCTTTGACCAGGATACTCTCGCCGAAGCGGTTGCAAGCGGCCTGACAACCGAGGAGACGGTGCATGCGAGCAGTCTGGTACGACCGGCAAGGGCCGGCGGGCGACGTCATCGAACAGGGGGAATTGCCCACACCTGAACCCGGGACGGGTGAAGTACGCGTGCGGCTGGAAGCCTCCGGCGTTAATCCGTCAGACACCTACCGCCGCCGGGGCGCGGTGCCGTTCGAGTATCCGCGCGTGATCCCCAACAGCGACGGCGCGGGCACGATCGACAAGGTCGGCGCAATGGTGCCCGAACGCTGGGTCGGCAAGCGCGTCTGGCTGTACAATGGACAGCGCAACGGCCGCTGGATGGGCACAGCCGCCGAATATATTTCTCTCAGTGTCGATCTGGTCACCGAGCTGCCCTCGCACGTCTCATTCGCCGAGGGGGCGACCCTGGGCGTGCCGGGCATGACGGCACATGGTTGTGTGTTCGCGGCCGGTCCGGTGCAGGGCAAGATCGTCCTGGTGACCGGCGGTGCCGGCGCGGTCGGCCATTACGCCGTGCAACTCGCCGTCTGGGCCGGCGCGATGGTGATCGCGACAGTGAGTTCCGAGGAAAAGGCGGCACGGGCGCGGGCGGGCGGCGCCTCGCACACGATCGATTACCGGATCGAAGACGTGGCGAAACGGGTGCGCGACATCACCGGCGGCGAATTGGTGGATCACGTCGTCGATGTCGACCTTGGCGGCAATCTCGCCGGCGTCCTGGCCTCCGTCCGAGATGGCGGCAGCATCGCGTACTACGCGTCGAACGGCGCGCTGGAGCCGCCGGTACCGCTGCGAGCGCTGATGGCGAAGAACCTGACGGTCCGAGGCTTTGTCCTGCCGACCAGCCCGCACGCGGACCGTAAACGCGCGCAGACCGACATGACGCGCTTCGTCGCCTCGCCCGGCCGCATTCTTTCCGTGGCCGGAACCTTCCCGCTGTACAGCACGGCGGCGGCGCATATGTCGGTCGAGCAGGGTGGCAAGATCGGCACGGTTATCGTCGAGCCGCATAAATAGGGCGACGCATTTCACATTGAAGGAGTTTCGAACATGGCGGACCCCTCGCTCGCCGTCATCGCCGGCGCCAATCGCGGCATCGGTCTGGGCGTCGTGAAGGAAATGCCGCGGCGTGGCTGGAATGTGATCGCGACCGCGCGCCGCCCCGCCGAGGCGACTGCACTGGCGGTTCTCGCCGAAGCGCACCCCGGCCGGCTGGAGGTGCTCGCACTGGATCTGAACAACGTGACGCAGTTGGACGCGTTCGCCGATGCGATGAAGACCAGAACGCTGGACGCCGTGCTGATCAACGGGGGAGTCGCCGGACCCGGGCACCGCGGCGCCACCGCCGCGACCGAGGCCGAGATAGGCGCGCTGATGTTCACCAATGCCATCGCCCCGATCCGGTTGGCCCGCGCTTTGGCCGGCGCGGTCCGGCGCGGCAGCGGGGTGATCCGGTTCACCAGCTCGGTGATGGGCAGCGTCGCCTTGAACGCGGGCGGACACGAGTTGTATCGCGCCAGCAAGGCGGCGTTGAACTCGCTGTCGCGCGGGTTGTGGCCGGAGTTGCGAGGCCGCGGCCTGACGCTGCTGTCGCTGCATCCAGGCTGGGTGCGCACCGATATGGGCGGCTCAGCCGCGCCGGTCAGCGTCGGCGAAAGCGCGCGAGGCATGGTGACGATGCTGGAGCGCGAGCGTGGCAAACGCCGTCACGCGTTCATCGACTACCAGGGCGCCGAGTTCGCTTGGTAGGGCGGCGGCCAAATGATCCCGGTATCCATCGTCACGGGCTTCCTCGGAGCGGGTAAAACCACGCTGATCGGCCGTATCCTGCGCGACCCCGGCTTCGCCCGGACCGCAGTGATCGTCAACGAATTCGGTGAGATCGGGCTGGACCACGATCTGATCGCCAGCGGCGACGAGACCTTCCTGGCCCTGACGACGGGATGCCTGTGTTGTGCCGTGCGGAGCGATCTGATCGAAACCCTGCTCGACCTGGGGCAGCGCGCCGCGGGCCAGTTCGACCGCGTATTGATCGAGACGTCCGGCCTCGCCGATCCCACGCCGATCCTGCACGCTTTGATGACCGATCCGGCGGTGTGCGCGGCGCATGCGATCGACACCATGGTCACCGTCATCGATCCGGTACTGGGCCTGGCCACACTGGACCGTTTCCCCGAGGCGCGGCGCCAGGCGGCGCTGGCCGACCGGCTGGTGTTCAGCAAGACCGATCTCGCCGCGCCCGATTCGGTGTTGCTGGCTCGGCTCGACAGGCTGAACCCCGGGGCGCCCCGCATCGATGTCCGGGACATTACACCTGACGCGGTCTTCGCCGGAGCCGATCCGATCGCGCGCGCGATGCGTATGACCGAGATACCCGACCGTCCGAAAGTCTCGCCTTTCAGTCGCGCGCGGCACTCGGACGGGATTTCGACGAACTGGCTCCGCCGCGCACGCCCCTTGCCCGCGCTGGCGTTGACATTATGGTTGCAGGCGCTGACCGAACATTGCGGCGACCGGCTGATTCGCATGAAAGGCCTTGTCGCGATCGCGGAAATGCCGGGCCGGCCCGCCGTCGTGCATGGGGTGCAGCACGTGTTCTCGCCGCCCGAATTCCTCGACCGGTGGCCGTCCGCGGATCATGAGACAAGGCTGGTCTTCATCTTCCGCGACATGCCCAGACATTTCCCGGCGCGGTTGCTGGCGGCGATTGAGGACGAGACGCGAGACGAACTGGACAGAGTAAGCGCCGCCGTCCTGGCTCGCGCCAACAGGGAGATGGAAGGGCCATGAAAAGACGCGGATTACTCGCGGGCGCAGCGGCGGGGATGCTGGCGCGCCCGGCGCTCGGGGGCAAAACGCAGACATTGATATTCGTGCCGCAATCGCCTCTGGCCAGCCTCGATCCGGTTTGGACCAGCGCGATGACGACGCGGAATATCGGATTTCAGATTTACGATGTGCTGTTCGGGCGCGACGAGTTCATGAACCCGAAACCGCAGATGCTGTCGGGTTATGTCATTGAGGAGGACGGCAAACGCTGGACGATGACGCTGCGGGAAAACCAGTGGTTCCACGATGGCGAGAAGGTGCTGGCGCGGGATTGTGTCGCGTCGTTGCGGCGTTGGATGGTGCGCGATCCCGGAGGCGCCACTCTTGCCGCGCGGCTGGATACGATCGAAGCGCCGGACGACCGGACGATCGTGCTGCGGTTGAAAAAGAAATTCCCGGCGCTGCCTAAATTGCTGTCGAAATTCCAGACCGCCGCGGTGATGGTGCCGGAGCGGCTGGCGAAAACCGATCCGTTCAAGCAAATGCCCGAAGCGATCGGCAGCGGACCATTCCGGTTCCTGAAGGACGAATACGTCATCGGCAGTCACGCCGCGTTGGTGCCGTTCGAACGCTACGTGCCGCGCGACGAAAAGCCGAGTTTTACCTCCGGCGGGCACAAGGTGCTGTTCGACCGCATGGAGTGGAAGATGATCCCCGACGCCGCGACGGCGGCGAATGCGTTGGCCACCGGGGAGATCGATTGGCTGGAAATGCCGCTGCCCGATTTGCTGCCGGTCCTTGCGAAAGTGCCGAACGTGAAGATCGGCCGCCTCGACGATTATGGGTTCATCAGCCAGTTGCGGCCCAATCATGTGACGGCGCCGACCAGCAACGTTTTGATGCGGCGCGCGATCCGCGCCGCGATCAGCCAGCGCGAGGTGATGGACGCGGTGATGGGTGGCGATCCCGACGCCGCGATCGTGCCCATGGGCTATCTGGCGACCGGGAAGCCAGAGGTCGACACGGCGGGGTTGGAGGAGATCACAAAAAAGCGGTCGGTGTCTGAGATCAAAGCCATGTTCGCCGAGGCTGGCTACAAAGGCGAAAAGCTGGTGATGCTACACACGACCGACCAGCCGTTTTATAATCTCGCCACGCTGGTGGTTGCTGATTCTCTGGCCAGAGTTGGGGTGAATATCGACAATCAGGCCATGGACTGGGGCACGACGTTGCAGCGGCGGAGCAGCAAGGAGCCCTTGGACAAGGGCGGCTGGTCGGTGTTCGTCAGCGTCACGCCGGTACCGGAATACCGCGATCCCTTGCTGGGTTCACTGTTGCGCGGCAACGGCAAGGACGCCTGGATCGGCTGGCCGGACAATCCCGCGATGGAAGCCGCCTATTCGGAATGGCTCGACGCGGAAACACCGGAGGATCTGACGCGGTTGGAGCGGAAAATCCATCTGATCGCGGTCGAATCGGTGCCGTTCATTCCACTTGGCCGCTACCGGCCCAGGGTGGCATGGAGCAAGGGGATCAGCGACCCTGGAAAGGGACCGGCGCCGACGTTCTGGAACGTGAGTAAAGCGTGAGAAACAGGGGCATCGAGCCTTCGCTTATGGGATGACAAACGGCGAATCGTGCTCGGCGTTTATACCAACCATCCAAACGTCGGACGCCGCTCCCCGTCATGGCCCGACGTGATCGGCCATCCGTAGTGGTACTGTGGCGGGCCACGACGGGCGGAGGCGATTCGACCAGATCGGAAACCGCTCCACCACCTCGCTGGAATAACCGCTTCCGGTCGTACCTCCGGGAATCAGTGCCACGACACAACATGGATTGGCAAAGGCCCCCCCCCCCAATGGCCAACCCATCGTTTCCGCCATATGTCAAATCTTGCCGCGTGTTTTATAATATGGGTGCGCCATACCCGGCGTCTTCACCCGCAGCGTGTAAACCGACGTGCTCGCGGTAAACAACAGCGTGCGAAGATCCGGACCTCCGAACGAGACATTGGCGCAGACCTCGGGCGTTTCGATGATCCCGATCAACTGGCCATCGGGCGCGAAAACCCATGTTCCGGTCGTTCCGGTGCAGAACACGCGGCCGGCCTGATCGACCTTCATCCCATCCGGCACGCCGTTGGTTTTGTCGTGCGACATATCCGCGAACACCCGCCGCCGCACCATGTTGAGACTCGCGTCGAGCTCGATCGCATGGATGTACTGAGTCCAGCGTGTGTTCGCGACGTAAAGCGTGCGCTCGTCAGGCGACAAAGCGAGACCGTTCGGATATTCGAATGCCGCGAGTTCGCTGATCGAATCATCGGCCGAGACTTTATAAATCATGGCATTCTGCACCTCGCGCTCCGCCACGGGAACGCGCAACGACGGGTCGGTAAACAGCAGCGTGCCACTGGAATGGCAAATCACGTCGTTCGGGCGGTTCAGCTTTTTTCCCTGAAAGTTATCGGCGAGTACTGTGACTCTGCCATCGAGTTCCGTGCGCGTCACACGGCGGCCATCGCCCTCGCAATTGATCAGCCGCCCCAGAAGATCGAAGGTCAGGCCATTGCCACCCACCGTGTCACGAATTTTTTCGTGCGGCTGGCCAGGCGTAACGCGGAACAGGCCGGAACTTCGGACGTCGACGAAGTAGAAGAACCCGTCGGGATGCCAGAGCGGACCTTCGGTGAAGACGAACCCGCTTGCGACTTTTTCGAAGTTCGTGGTCTCCAGGACGTCGGACAGGGTTTCCATCGCCGTATTCCTTGTTGATGTGCGCCCGCATGCCACCAGAAAGCGGGCCGGGTTGCAAATGGGGGAAGCGCGAGGGCTCCGCCAAGAGGCTTCGCCTCCTGGACCTCCAGCGAAGGCTCGCCTTTGCAATCCATTTATTTTCCTGCTTACACATGAACCTCAGACAATTTGAGCAAACGGTATGGCATTGGCGGAGTTCGGACACTGGCCCAGGTGAGACGTGGCAGCATTGCCGTGAGATCGTATCGCCTGTTAAAACGATATTCAAATGCGGCGAGGTAGCGTGGCATGTGTGGACGGCCCCTTGGATGCAAGAGAAAAATCGAGAAGTCTGACAACCGGGTCGGTAGCGATCATGTGTCCGGCCTGTTGGCGCGGCAGCATGACCGCTGGCCCAGATGGGGTCCGCGATCCAGCCCCAAACAAGCTTGCGGCTTCGAAAGCCGTAGCCCCTGACGGGTTCTCTGGATCGCCGGTTCGGCCGATGGTCATCTCGTTCAGCCCTCGCACCCTGGCATCGACGCGTGGTTCAGGC
>SHWL01000165.1 GCA_009693865.1 Acetobacteraceae bacterium
CCGTCGCCTCAAGATCGACCACCAGACCGATGGAGGTAACGATCGACGCCCAGGTGCCGGACAACAGAGAGGCTGGTTTCTTGCGCATCCGGGGTGAGAATCGTACTGCGCCGTGACCGTGCAAGCCTTAGATTCGCGCGTATGGGGCAGCGCCCCTTGGTGGGGTCCGGGGCGAAGCTCCGGCGCATCCCCATGGACAAGGCACGGGCCGTCCGGGCAGGTTGCGCGGGTGACAAATGACTGATTCCGCCCCCCTCGATGAGATGGTTGACGGCGCCAGCCACGTGCGCCCGCACTGGCGCGGCGTGTTTGGCACGTTGTTCAGTCTCGGCCACGAGACTTTGGCCGAGCGCGCCGAGTTGTTGGAGCGCGCGTTCGTCGATGAGGGGATCTCCGCGATTCTCCCCGGCGAGCAGCACGTCAACTGGCGGTGCGATCCGATTCCGCTGATTCTGTCGGCGGCGGAATTCGCCAGTCTGGAGACGGGGCTCGCGCAACGGGCGCGCCTGCTCGACGCGATTCTGGCCGATATTCATGGTGCGGGAACCTTGGTGGAGTTGGGCGCGATTCCGCCCGAGCTGGTTTACGGGAATCCGGGGTTTCTGCGGCCTTTGCGAATCGGCGGATCGGACGCAGTGGCAACCCGGCATTTGCATATTTACGCGGCCGATCTGATGCGCGGTCCCGACGGCGTCTGGCGGGTGCTGGCCGATCGGACCGATCAGGCGCGCGGGCTTGCCTATGCGCTGGAGAATCGCCGCAACCTCGCCCGGATCGTTCCGGAGATCTTTCAACATCAGCAGATCGAACCGTTGCGCCCATTCATGGAAAGCACGGGAGAGGCCTTGCGAGCCCTCGCGCCAGGGGGCGAAGGCGGCATCGCGCTGCTGTCCGGCGGGCACACCGATCCACTGTGGTTCGAGCATGTGTTGCTGGCGCGCGAGCTGTCGATCGGGCTGGTCGAGCCGGGCGATCTGACGGTTCGCGGCGGGATCGTTTACCTGAAGACGTTGCGCGGTCTGGAACGGATCGGCGTGTTGCTGCGCCGTCAACCGGGCAACCGGATGGACCCGCTGGAACTGGCGCACAGTCCCGGTCCGCCGGGCTTACTTGATGCGATGCGCGCGGGCTCGGTTCATATCGTCAACCATCCGGGGTCGGCCCTGGCCGAGTCTCCGGGTCTGGCGGAGTTCCTGCCCGCGATCGCCCGGCGGCTGCTCGGGGAGGATTTGTTGACGCCCAGTCAGGCGACGCTTTGGTTGGGCGACGGCGCCAATCTGCGGACCGTGATGCGGGATCTGGAGGGATGGGTCATCCGGCATGCGACCGACGGGGCCTCGGTGCCGGTCGTGCCAACGCACCTGACCGCCGGGGAACGCGAGGAACTGGCCGCGCGGGTGACCGCGAAACCAGCGGATTACGCGGCGTTCATGGCGCCGTCGCCCTCGGTCGCGCCGTGCTCGACGGCGAGCGGGCTGGAGGCACGGCCGGTCGTGTTGCGGATGTTCCTGGCGCATGACGGGACGGCGTGGCGCGCCATGCCAGGAGGCCTGGCGCGGGCTCTGACGGACGAAGATGCGATCGCGGGCCGACTGCCGCGCGACGCGGTGTCGAAGGACGTGTGGGTGCTGCCAGATGAAGCGGCGACGACCCGTTACGGACCGGCGCTGGACACACGGCCTATGGCCATCCGCCGCACCGCGGGGGACCTGCCCAGCCGGGTGGCGGATAATTTTTACTGGCTTGGCCGGAATCTGGAACGGCTGGAGGAGGCCGCGCGGTTGCGGCGCGCTTTGATTCCGCGGGTGACGCGGCCCTCGGCCAGTCCGCGCGAGCGCGCCGATATCGAGTTGCTCAGCGCCTGTTTGCAAGCCGCGGGGATGTCGCGGGCTGAGGACACGTTCGATCATGGCACCGCCTCCCGCAACGCTGCCCTTCTCAGCACGTTCCGCTCGGATGGGGCGATGCGCCGTCAACTGGCGCGGGTCGCGAACCTGTCGGCGCAACTGCGCGACCGGCTGACGGGCGAGGTTCACACCATCCTGGCACGGTCCCTGCACGCGCTGACCGAGGCGATGCGGCGATTGCCCGCCGATACCGATCCGCGCGCGGTGGAGCATGCCTCGGCGCTGACCACCGATATTCTGGAATTTTCGGCCGCCATCGCGGGCCTCGCGGCGGAGAACATGGTGCGCGGCGGCGGGCGGCTGTTCTTCGATTTTGGCCGCCGGATGGAGCGCGCCCATGCGATTTTGGAACAACTGATTTGCCTGCTGGAACAACCTCCGGGTCAGGTGCAGCCGGGCCGGGTCGAGGCGGGGTTGCAGCTCGCGCTGGAACTACGGGACTCGGTGATCACCTATCGCGGCCGCTATCTGGCGGTGATGCAGGCGGCTCCGGCGCTGGACCTGATCCTGGCCGACGAGGGCAATCCGCGCGGCCTCGCGTTCCAGTTGTTGGCCATGCGGGACATGTTACGGCAACTCACCGAGGAGGGGGATTCGTTGCTGACGATCGTGGATCGCGCGTTGCGCGACGCGCGGGTCATTGTCGCCGAGGTGTTGCGCGCGCCGAACCAGATGGTCGCGGCGGCGCGGCTGACGGAGAAACTGACCGCGATCGAAACGTTGGTCGGAACGGTCGCGGATCGGGTGTCACGCCGGTATTTCACGCTGCTGCCGGTCGCGCGCAGCCTGACGCTGGAAAGCGATTCCGGTGGCCTGCCGGGGACTGGCCTTTTGGGATCTGGCCCTTCGGGATCTGGCCTTTCGGGGGCGGCATGAAATATCGCGTCACTCATGTCAGCCGTTATGAGTATGGCAGTTCGGTCGATCTCGCCGCGCACATGCTGCATTTGCGGCCCAGGACGTTGCCGTGGCAGCGGATTGTGTCGGAGCGGCTGGTGGCGGAACCGGATGGGGCACGGCGGCGGGACGCGGAGGATCATTTCGGCAATGTCGTGACCTGGCTGTTCCTGGACCGGCCGCACGCGGATTTCTCCGTTACCGCGGAATCGGTAGTCGAGGTGTCGTATCCTCCGCCTCCGGATAAAACAGCCCCGTGGGAAGCGATTGTCGAGGCGGCCCGCGGCGTTGAAGCGGGACGGGCGGCGGAGTACCGGTTCGACAGTCCCATGGCTCCGGCGGTCGTGGAGGCGGCGGATTTCGCCCGGACATCGTTCACGCCGGGCCGGCCCGTGCTGGACGCGCTGATCGATCTCAATCGCCGGATTTATAGGGAGTTTCGCTTTCACTCGGGGGCAACGACCATTTCGACCCCGGTGGTGCAGGTGATGAAACGGCGAGAGGGTGTTTGTCAGGACTTTTCGCATGTGATGGTGAGCGCTTTGCGTGGGCTTGGCGTGCCCGCGCGTTACAACTCCGGCTATATCCGCACGCGTCCCCCTCCTGGTCAGCCACGGCGGCAGGGAGCGGATCAATCGCATGCCTGGGTTGGCGCCTGGCTGGGCCCGGAGCATGAGTGGGTGGACCTGGATCCGACCAACGGAATCGTGGTGCACGATGAGCATGTGCTGCTGGGTTGGGGGCGGGATTACGGGGATGTCAGTCCGGTCCAGGGCGTGATTCTGGGCGGTGGGGCGCATCACCTGAAGGTCAACGTGGATCTGGAGCCGGATGAGGCGGGGTGAACGCGCGCCGGTAAATCGGCAAATATGTCGACATTATCCTTAATCCAGTCGACGTACCGGCATCGGCGGTGCCGGATAGCGGCCCAGTTTGGAATTCCAGTAAGCCCATGAACGCGGATCGATGATCCCGGGCGGCGCGTTGTCGAGCGCCTCGCGAAGATCGTCGTCCGTCATGAATATGCGCATGAGCTTCATGTCCTCATGCGTCGCGCGCGAAAACGCATAAGCGGCGAAGCGGATCGTGTCGGATAACGCCTCCGCTGGATCCTCGAACCACACAAGGCGACGCGCGAGGGCTTCCGTATTGGGCGTCAGGGGGATGGTCTTCATCGCGAAAGATCGTGGCCAGAATGGGCGGCGATCGTAGGTAAGCGATCGAGATCGGCCTCGCGGGCGGCTTTCGCCAAACGGTCCTTGACCGGGCGGACCAGACGCCGAAGATTCCCGTCGTTGAAATACGAGAGGGCTTTCAACGTGCTTTGTGGATTGAACGGCGTCCCGTAGATCGCCCGCGCGGCGGCAAGCGCGGTCAGCAGATCGATCCTGCCACTGGTCAGCAGAGCGTCGATGTCGATGTAATCCTTTGCTTCGGCGCGCATCTGTACGACGGAGACCTTGGTTCCGGCAAGATCGAGCAACGAGGCAACCCGCAGCCCGATGTCCGGAGCGATCAGGGGCGGCGACAGGCGAGGCAGACCTGGTAATCCGAAAAAGGACAGCTTAATCAACCCGCCTCGGTCAACCGTGCAACTGAGCGTGTTTGGCTCCCGCTGCGTGACGATCGCGTTCGTGAGGAAAGGCACGGCCGGAACCAGCTGTGCCGGATCGAGCGGCCTGTTCCCGAAGAAATCGAAATCCTCGGACTTCCGATGTCCGAGATGGAGCGCAATGGCGGTGCCCCCGTACAGCACGAATTCCGGCGGCACCGTGGAAAGTTCGTCCCACAAACGGCGCTGAGGTGGGGGCAGAATATCGAGCCTGGGCACGAAGTCCGTGGTCATGGAAATCCTTTTCTGAGCATTGATTATACTACAGAGGCCGGAAATCATCAATCGAAACGGAGACGGGCCAGCAATTCTCATTTTGGCTACAGACCTCTCCCCAATCGTCATCCTCCGGCGTGACCGGAGGATCCGAAGCGGCACGACGTATCGCTTTTTGGCGCTATTGTACGCGGATATGTACCGTTACCGATCCTCCGGTCACGCCGGAGGATGACGACAAGGCAAGCGTCGGCGCCAAAATGAGAATTGCTGGAGACGGGCGGCGGAGTGCCGGTCCGATGGTTCCATGGCTCCGGCGTCCGCTAAGGCGTGGGATTTCGCCCGAACATCGTTGACTCCGCGCCGTCCGCTGCCGGGCGCGCTGATCGACCTTAATCGGCGGATTTATGGGGAATTCCGGTTACGCGCGGGGGTGACGACCATGTCGGCCAGGGTTGCTCAGTTCATGAAGCGGAGCAAGGCGTTTATCCGAAGTTTTGGGATGCGAAGCCGCGCGCCTCGCGTCCGATACCAGCCGGGCGATCGAATGACGTACCCGTCACGGTCAGGCGTCGTCCGTCGCGGATCATTGCGCACTGCCCAATTATGATAAGTTTCGGTCAGAATATTATTATTGTGACATAACAATAAGGCCTTGACGCTTATGGGAGCGGTGAGAAGAGTCCGGATGCCTCGCGGTACAGCCACCGCCTGATCATGAGGACGGCGACAATCGCCAGTCCGGCGGCCAACCCGATCCAGATTCCAATGCCGCCGAGCTCGATCGGAAATGCAAGCAGCACGCCCAGAGGTAGGCCGATCCCCCAATAGCCGATCAGCGCGAAGATCATCGGCGTGCGTGTATCATGCAGTCCGCGCAACATTCCCGCGCCCACCACCTGAGCTCCGTCGGCAATCTGGAACAGCGCCGCGAGCATCAGAAATGACGTCGCCAGCTCGACGACCCGCGTGTTTCCTGGATCGGCCGTATCGAGAAAGGCGGAAATCAAAAGCCGCGGAGCCATGATCATCACCAGCGACATGACGGCCATGAAAGCGACAGCCAACCCGAACGCCGTCCAGCCGGCACGGCGGGCGCCTTCCCGGTCTTGGGCGCCATGGGCCCGTCCCACGCGAACGCTCGCGGCCTGGCCAATGCCAAGCGGTACCATGAAGGTCAAGGACGCGAGTTGAATCGCGATCGAATGCGCGGCCAGCGAAGCCGTGCCGATCAGCCCCATCAGGAAGACGGCGGCGTTAAACATGGTGACTTCGAAGCTGACGGTCGCCGCCATGGGCAGGCCGAGACGCCAGAATTCCCGCAGACGTGCCCAATCGAAATGAAAGAAGTCAGCGAACAGCCGATAGCGCTTGAACGGCCCGGCCACGCACACGACGCAGCCAAGCGCCAGGAACATCAGGGTGCTCGATAGCAACGTGGCCAAACCCGATCCGGCGATGCCAAGCGGTTCGCATCCGCAATGCCCCAGCATCAGACACCAATTGGCCGCCGCGTTGAACGCCACGGCGGCGAGGCCAATGACGAGTGTCCAGGCCAGGCGCTCCAACGCGGCGGCGAAGGATCGCAGCACGAGGTAGCCCCAGGCGGGCAGCAAGGCCCACTGAAGCGCGTGAACATAGATCCCGGCCGTCGCGGCCAACGCGGCGTCCTGTCCCATCGCCACGAGCAACTTCTCGCTCCACCACAACATGAGCCAGAATGGTAGCGCGACAGCGGCGGCCGACCACAAACCCGATCGCACCGTCGCCCGCACGCCGGCAACCGCGTTCGGATCGCGTCCAAGGTCTCGCGCGATCATTGGCGACGCCGCATTCAACAGTCCGAGGCCGAAAACGAAGGCGATGAAATAAAGGTTGGCGCCA
Source organism: Acetobacteraceae bacterium (assembly GCA_009693865.1). Lineage (GTDB taxonomy): Bacteria > Pseudomonadota > Alphaproteobacteria > Acetobacterales > Acetobacteraceae > Rhodopila. Next base: position 6,517 of record SHWL01000165.1, read on the forward strand.
AGCGCGCCGGCCGCCAGCGTGTCCGGGCCCAACCAGCCCATCATCATCACGTCGGTCGTGCCCATCGCGATCTGCGCCAGGTTGGTGAGCGCCAGGGGCCAGCTCAAGGCGGCGATGGCGCGCAGTTCCCGCGGCCATGACGGCGGGTTCGCGGTGGGCACGGGGATCATTGTAACCATCGGCGTGTGGGTAATCATGGAACGCGGGGAAGTCACGCGCGGGCAAATTCCCCGCGTCGAGGAACCGGACGTCGTTTGACGCGTGGCCCCCTGGTTATGATCCGCGCAGGGTGCTGCTATGACCGGGGGCGAGAGGAAGGATCCGGCCATGGACACCGCGCTGAAGTATGCCGTCATCGACCCCGCCACCGGCAAAATCGACCGCCGCATTTTCAGCGATCAGGCGATCTATGACGACGAGATGGAGAAAATCTTCGGGCGCGCCTGGCTGATGATCGGGCACGAGAGCCTGGTGCCCTCGCCCGACGATTACTTCCACACCTACATGGGCGAGGATCCGGTCATCCTGACCCGCGACGGGCAAGGCCGGCTCCACGCGCTGTTGAACATGTGCCGCCACCGCGGCAACCGCGTGGTGCGCTGCGACGACGGCAACGCCAAACGTTTCATGTGTTCCTATCACGGCTGGACTTATCGCAATGACGGCACGCTGGAGCACGTGCCCGGGAAGACCGAGGCTTACTACGACGAGCTCGACATGGCGTCGCTTGGCCTGATCGAGGCGCGCGTCGAGACCTACGCCGGAATTATCTTCGCCACCTGGGCCAAGGACGCGCCGAGCCTCGAGGCGTACCTGGGCGACGCGCGCTGGTATCTCGACACGGTGTTCAACCGGCTGGACGGCGGGATGCAGGCGATGGGGCCGCTCAAATGGCTGGAGCCCGCGAACTGGAAGACGATGGTGGATAATTGTTCCGACAATTATCACGTCCCCACCAGCCATATCTCCAGCGCGGCGGTGCAGTCGCGGTTCCTCGGGCGGCCGCGGTTGTCGCACGAGGACCAGTTCGCGAGCCCCAATAAACATGTGTTCGTCAACGGGCACGCGCTGACGTTCCGTGATGCGGATGATAATGCGCCGCGTTACGTGCACGGCGTGTCGGACAAGATCATGCAAATGTTCAAGGAGTATCATGAGGCGACGATGCCCGAGGTCGAGCGGCGGCTTGGTACGTTGCGTGCCAGGCGGGTGCAGTTGGGTAATCATTCGATTTTCCCGAATGGGATTCTTGGGTTCCGGCTGGCGTTGCCTCGCGGGCCGCTTCGCACGGAATTCTGGCATTTCGTGCTGCTGGACCGGGATGCGCCTGAGGAACTGAAACGCGCGATTCGGATCGGCAGTCAGGCCAACAACGGCGCCGCGGGCATGTTCGAGCAGGACGACGTCGACAATTGGCGACAGGTGACCGACGCGAGCACGAGCCGGATGGCGCGTGGGCTGCCTCAGGATCTGTCGATGGGCGTGGGGCACGCGGGCTTGCATGCGGATTATCCGGGGGTGGTGTCGGAGCGATACATCTCGGAGAACAACCAGCGGCTGTTTTACATGCGCTGGGAGCAGTTCATGAACGCGGGGAGTTGGGGTGATATCCCGCTCGAGCCGATGAAAGCCCGGTTCGAGGGCAGCGCGACGATGCGGGGTTAACGCGATGACGGAGCAGCAGGCGCTGTGGCTGGAATTGATGCCGTTCTATATCCGGGAGGCGTGGTTGCTCGATGAGCGGCGGTTCAAGGAGTGGGTCGATCTGTTCACGGACGATGTGCTGTACTTCATGCCCAGGAGAAAGAATGTGCCGCGGCGGGAGGCGCACCGGGAGCTGACGGAGCTTGGCGATCTGGCGATCTTCGAGGAGGACAAGCGGTATCTGGAGATGCGGGTGGCGCGGCTCGATACCGGGATGGCCTGGGCTGAGGATCCTCCGTCCCGGACGCGGCATATGATCGGGAATTTGGAGGCGGCGTTCTTGGAAAACGGTGAGGTGGAGGCGAGGACGGCGTTCCTGGTTTACCGCTCGCATTTGGAGACGGATCATCAGTTGCTGTCCGGGTGCCGGGAGGACACGTTGCGGAAGGTGGACGGGGGGTGGAAGGTGGCGAAGCGGACGATCGTGCTGGATGCGAATGTGCTGTTGGATAAGAATTTGAGCGTGTTTTTGTAGTGAGACGGTGCGGCGGCGCCCAAAGTTGACCGGCCTCTGCTGTCCGCAAAGTAACTGAAAAACCTTTCGTTGCTCTCCAGTGGGAAGCGTCGAGCGGATACTCCACCAGAGCTCCTGCCATGGATAAAATGCCCCGATCAGCTTCACCTTGGGAGCCAATGGCGTCTCTTGCCTTGCCTTTGGGTGCCATTGGCGTATAATATGCCGATGCCGAACATCCCTCTCACGGTCGTCGAGACGCCGCAATTCCTGCGTCAGGCGATCGATGTATGGACCGAGGCCGAGCGGGCAGCCTTCGTGGATTTCATCGCCCGCGACCCGGAGGCCGGCGATGTGATCCCGGACACGGGCGGCGTCCGCAAGGTACGCTGGCGGCGGCAGGGGATGGGCAAACAAGGCGGCGCTCGGGTGATCTACTTCTATTACAACCCGACGACGCCGTTGTTTCTGCTCATGGTCTACGCCAAGGCCGTGCGCGAGGATCTGACAACCGACGCAAAGAAGGCGGTGGCGGAAATCGCGGCACGCATCAAGCGTGCCGCACGCGGATGAGGCGAGGAGCGCAACATGAGCAAGTTCAGCAGTGATCTGGTGCAAGGCATGAAAGAGGCGGCAGCCTTCGCCGAAGGCAAGAGGACTGGCTCGCGCGTGCGTGTCGTCGAGGTTCCCAACGTGCGCGCGATCCGTCGGCAGTTGCACATGTCGCAGCAACGCTTTGCCGAAACCTACCACATTCCGTTGCCGACCCTGAAAAACTGGGAGCAGGGACGCCGCGCACCGGACGCGCCCGCCGCTGCCTATCTCCATGCGATCTCTCGCCAGCCGACGGCGATCAAGGAAGCGCTGCAACACGGGTGAACGGACGCCACACAGCTCGTACCGGCGAGGGATCGAATGGCGGACCGGATTTCACAAGTCTCTCGTTCGGCGCTCATGGCGAAAATAAAAGGGCTCCTCGCTGTTTGGAGTGGGTGGTAACGACCCGGTTGACTTCGGGATCGCGGCTGTTCTGGCCCGCCCTGATTGAGGGTGACACCGCGCAAAATCGCCGTAAAGGACGCTTCGCGCCGCGATGCGGTGGCCTTCGGCCATCCT
>SHWL01000166.1 GCA_009693865.1 Acetobacteraceae bacterium
GCCAGGCCTGAAAGGCCGGCTCACGCACTTTGCGCAAAAGTGTGGCCGATCAGACTCGGTCAGGCCTGAAACGACAGAGGACCAAATCGCGGGAACTGGCTCGGGACGGCCGGTTCAGAGACCGATTTTCCATAATGAGAACTGCTGCGATCTGGTCGCGCCGGTGGCGAAATACCTGCCGGAATTCAAGGACCTTCAGGTTCAGGTCGAACACCGCGATCCCGCCACCGGAAAGACGGAGATGGCGCTGGAGCCGCAGAAGCGGCCGATGACCGTGCAAGATCTGCTGCGTCACACCGCCGGCCTGGTTTACGCGCCGCCGATTGGCATGGGACCGGTCAGCCTTTTGTATCGCGACTCCAACATGTCGAATCGCGACGAGACGCTGGCGCAGATGGTCACGAAACTGTCCATGCTGCCGCTGGAGCATCAACCCGGCGAGGTCTGGGAATACAGCATGGCCACCGACGTCCTCGGACGCGTGCTGGAGGTCGTGACCGGCATGGACCTGGACCGCGTCCTCGAAGAACGGGTCACGAAACCCCTGGGCATGGCCTCGACAGGGTTTTACATCCGTGAGGCGGACCGGGATCGTGTGGCGCAGCCGCGGATCGACCCGGCGACCGGGCAGCGTCCCGCGTTCTTCGATCCGGCGGCGAAACCGAAACGGTTATCCGGTGGCGGCGGCGCGGTTTCGACCGCCAGCGATTATCTGCGATTCTGCCAGATGATGATGGCCGGCGGTAAGTTTGGAAGTACGCGAGTGCTGGCGCCGTCCACCGTGACGCTGATGACAACCAATGCGTTACGGGCGGGAATCGGCTATTCCATGGCGGCTCTGACACGGTCCGGTGATATCGCGCCGACGCCGGCCATGGGCCAGGGGTTTGGGCTTGGTTTCTCGATCCGCACCGAAGCAGGACAAAATCCACTGCCAGGATCGGTCGGATCGTATTACTGGACCGGGGCCTACGGGACAACGTTCTACGTCGATCCGGAGGATAAAATGATCCTCATCATGATGATCCAGGTGCCGTTGAGCGAGGGAGCATCCTACCGCCGGACGGTCCGGTATCTGACGTATCAGGCGTTGACATCGGTGGAATGACAGATAGCGCGACGCCCGGCAGCGAGGTCCGGACCCGTTGGCGGGCCGGGCACCTCGCGGGGTCTCGCGCGATGCCGCCCCTGAAATGACCGATCGCCCGGTCATGGCCGAGATCTCCCCCGCATCGGCCGATTTGCTGCTGGCGGTCGCGCGATCGGTGCTTACGGCGAACGATCTAGCCCGCGCGCGGCATGCGATCGCGGCGATCGACGACTGGACCCCGGTCATTGAGACAGCGCTGGCGCAGGGAATCGCGGGCATGCTCTGCCATCACGTGCTCGCTTGCGGGCAGGACTTGCTGCCCGGGGAGATCGCGGACGCAGCCGAGACCTATACCCGCTTCGGCACCACCGAATACGCCCGAGCCGTGCGCGAACTGCGCGGATTGATCGATGCCCTCGCCGTGGCCGGTGTGCGGGCGGTGCCGTATAAGGGACCGATGGTCGCGGCGCTCTGCTATGCCGAGCCTGCCATCCGCGGCTGTCGCGATCTCGATTTCCTGATTGATAAGCGAGACATTCCCGAGACGATGGCGGTGCTTGGCAGGCTTGGTTACCGGTCGATGCAAGCCGAACTCAGCGCGAAGCAAACGCAAGCCTATTTCGCGTACAATGGGCAGGACACGCTGATCGCCGACGGGCTCATGCCGGTCGAACCGCATTGGGCGCTTGGCCCGAGGACGCTGCACGCGGACGCTGGCACCGAGGCGCTGTTCCGCCGCGCCGGCACGGTCGTGCATTACGGGCGCGAAATCCCCAGCTTCTCACGCGAAGACACCATGCTGATCTGCGGCCTGCACGGTTCGAAAGAGGAATGGTCCCGCCTGGTGTGGATCGCCGATATCGCGGAACTCTTGCGAAGCGACACACCTTGCGATTGGACATCGATGCTGGATCGCGCGGACCGGGCGGGCGTTCGGCGGATGGTGACGATCGGCGTCGGTCTGGCCAGACGCTTGCTTGACGCGCCCGTACCCGCGGAACTGGCGCGGGCCATTGCCTCCGACCCGATGTCCGGTCGCCTCGCCGAGGAAGCGGCGGGGCGGCTTTTTACCCGGCGCGGGATAACGCCATCCGTCCACCGGCCAACTCGTTTCAGGTTCCTGATGCGGGAACGGTTGAGAGATCGCCTGCGTTACGCAGCCGCCACACTGTTCACGGCGCGCGTTCAGCATTTCCGTTTTCTCGATCTGCCGGCGGGCCTGGGATTCCTGTATCCGTTTGTGCGTATCGGACACGATTATCTGGCCTTGCCGCTATGGCGGCTGGCCCATGCGCGGCGGGGCCGGTGAGGCCGGCCGCGGGAACGAAGCTGTTTTTCATGGGCACCGAGGGCGTGCTCTTCAGTGACGCCCGGCAGGAACTTCACGCGTTCAACACCACGGCCTGCGTTATCTGGTGCCACCTTGAGGACCACCTTGCCCCGGACCAGATCGCCAAGGCGATCACGGGTATCGACGAAGCCGTGGCGCGGTCCCATGTCGATGCGGCTCTCGCCGACTGGTCGGCAAAGGGTCTGCTGGAGGGTGGATCTTCCGTGCCCATGGCGGCGCCACAAACCGCCCAGGCGCCGGACCTGCCGCCCGCGCCCGAAGGCGTGGCCGCCGTGATCTACCGCTATCGTACGCTTGGCGTAACGGTGCAAATCCGTTTCGGCCACGAACGGCATGCGCGTCTTGTCCACCCGTTGTTAGCTCATCTGGTCCGGGAGGACATTTCGACACCGGATTTGATTGTCAATATCGCCCAGGTGGCCGGTGGGGTCGGAATTTACGTCGATGGCATCCCAGAGGCGTTTTGCGCGCGCGATGACGAGGTGGCACCGTTTGCCAAAGGAGCCGTCTGGTCGGCGGTGTTGAGGCGGCAGGACTACCTTTTGCACATTCACGCGGGAGTCGTCGGCGGGCGCGCGGGATGCGTCCTGCTTCCGGCGGCCGCGGGAAGCGGGAAATCGACACTGACCTTGGCCCTGGTCCACACCGGTTATGATCTTTTCAGCGACGAGGTGGCATTACTCTCGCCGGAGGACCTGACGGTCTCGCCGTTTCCAACGTCGATCTGTGTCAAGGATTCCGGAATCGACGTCGCCGCTGCCCTTTATCCGTCCGTCCGCGAATTGCCGATCCACCTCCGCCCGGATGGAAAGCACGTCGCCTACTTACCACCGCCCGCGCACACCGTGCCGCCCGAGGGGCATCGGCGGGCGGTGAGCGGCATTGTCTTTCCGAGTTACCGCGCCGGTGCGCCAACCAGGTCGCGGCGCCTTGCACCGGCTGAAGCTCTGTCGTTGCTGCTGACGCACTGCCAGAGTGTCGGGCGAAACCTGGATTCCGAATCCGTTGGCGCGCTCGTGCGCTGGATCGAGCCGTTCCCATGCCTGGAACTTAGCTATGGGTCGCTGGCATCGGCATGCGAGACGATCAGCGAGATGCTCGGCGATAGGTCTCGATAATTCAAGGCCACGTCAGAGTTTGCCGCGATCCGGTTCGACATCCGGCGTGCCGGTTCCTCGATGCGTCCGGGTCCCGGCCTGTCCTGCCGCCCCGGCGGTGCAGGCGAATCGCACTTGGATTGGTCCGGCCGAAATTGCGACGAGATGACGGTGTTCGGAATGCGCAAAGTCGACCACAGGCCCAAAAATCGGGCAGTGGCAAGGCTCTCCGACCTCCAAGAAATCCAAATGCAATCCGCCTGCCGGCGGTGAGCGACCGGTTGAAATCGTCTTTCATTCGTGTTACCCACAATGAACCGGTTCGAAGCCGGGGCACCGACGGGAGTCTCTGAACAATGACCGGCCAACCCAAATCCGAAGAGACAGAGCAGCAGGTATCCGAGGATCGCCGCGCGTTCCTTGCCAAGGCTCGCAAGGCTGTGATCGTGGCACCCGCCGCGGCGCTGTTGCTGGCGGCGGCGGCGAAGACCGGGCAGGCGGCGGCGACCTCAGGTCAGCAACTAGATTAAAGCTCAGGGAAGCCAGGCCGCCGGCCCCTCAGCCAGCATGGTGGGCCCCTGCCATCGATCGTTCAGTTGATTACCGCCTGACGACGATCCGTGCCCAAATCAGTGGGGGTGCATGAGCCTGGGCGGCGGGTGCCATGACCTTGTCGAACATTTTCCCGGAACATTCATCGAACCGCCGTTGTCGCCACCTCGGGCAGCCTGTATTTGACGCGCATGCCCGCTCCCCCGAGCCTCCTGGACCCGACTCAAATCGTTAGCCGCGTCAGGCACCTCGCGCGGCGGTCCGGGCTGGCGTTGGAGCAAGGAGGGGAGCCGGGGTATTTCCTGTCGCTGCCGCCGGGACGGGACGGTTGGATGTTCGCGCGCCGGTTTCGCGCCGCGCGCCGCGGTGCGCTGATCCTGTGCCTCACGTTGCCCAGTATGGCGATTCAGGCAGTGTGTCTGGGTTTGCCCGGCGGAGCGAAAGTCGCGTTCCCTCTCCTCTTCTGGAGACTTTTCGCCCGGGCGCTCGGGTTGGATGTGCGGGTGGTGGGGGAACTGGTTGGGAAGGATGCCGGCAGGCCGGTGATCTATGTCTCCAACCACTCCTCGTGGGTCGATATTCCCGTCGTCGGCGGCATCCTCCCGGGCGGCTTCATTGCGAAAGGCGACATGGCGAGCTGGCCCATCGTCAGCACCATCGCCCGCCTGGGCCGCACGGTCTTTGTCAGCCGCCAGCGTGGCTCCACGGCGCGGGAGCGGGACGCCATGCGCGCGATCCTGGATCGCGGCGATAACCTGATCTTGTTTCCCGAGGGCACCAGCTCCGACGGGTCCCGCGTGCTGCCGTTCCGGTCGTCGTTCTTCGCGCTCGCGCACGGGAGATCGCCGGATGATGGCGCGCGCCTGCCGCTGATCCAGCCGGTGTCGGTGGTATACGACCGCTTGAATGGTCTGCCCGCGGGGCGGGCGGCGCGTCCAGTGTTCGCCTGGTATGGCGATATGGACATCGCCTCGCATTTCTGGCGGATGACGCAACATCTGGACATGCGGGTGACGGTCCTGCTGCACGCGCCGCTGGATCCCGCGACGTTCCCGGATCGCAAGAGCCTGTCGCAGGCGGTGTGGAGAACGGTGGCGGATGGCGCGTCGATGCTCCGGCAGAATCGGCCCGCGCGACCGTTGACGGTCGAGCCGACGCCACCCGCCGATCTCGCGGAGCCTGAGCCGGCATTCGCGTAGGCTTGGCCGGGATTACCAATTCCCCCTTACCGTCGCGCGAGCCGTCAGCGGAACAGTATGATCACCGCCTGTGAGGGTGGCCGGCAACGGAAACGGACTAATCCCTCTGCTCATCCCTCTGCCATGATCTTCTCACGTGCCGCCGATGCTATAAAGCCTGACCTTGTCAGTCCCCTTGCCCGGGCGGCTTCATCGATGGCTTCAAGCAGAGCGGCGTCGAGGGACAGATTGGCGCGCACCGGCCGGCCGATGTCGAGCAGCAGCGGAATCATCACGGCCGTTTCACCCGCCGCCACGTCCAGTTCGCCGTCGCGGACGATCTGACCAAGCGAGCGAAACACGGGCATTGGGACCCCCTTGCCTTTCCGATGTTCGGCCCATTTCCGAACCGCGGATGTGGCATCGGCGATCGCCGCATCCGCGGTAACGCCGCCGCCATGGCACCCGGGAAGATCGGGGAAGCGGACGCCCCAACAATCCCCGGAGCCATCGAGAACGCCAACATAGCGAACCATGCCTATCTCCTAAATCCAGCCCGCCAGTTTGGGGATCGATCGAGCCACACCGGGGGATTGCTGCTTATGACGGGGAACAACCATCAGCACGTCCGGCCGATCGCCGTGCTCGAACTTGTCGAGCCTGCTTCCACCAACATCGATCCTGCCGTCTTTTCGGAGCCTGGCAACGATTTTGCGGGTCTCGGTTTCGATGGTCGGCATGGCGTCCTCATTGCGCAACATATTGCGCAATTGCTTGCGTCGATCAAGTTAATTGCTTACTGATTTGCTTATTTCCAATGGATCCGGGGCGCCAGGCCCGTCATCCACGCTTCACCGGCCTGTTGGCGCTCGACCGCGAACGCGATGATCTGCCATTCCGGAGAGGTTGTATCCCTCGATCTCTCGAATATCCGAACAAGAAAATTTTCATGTGTTATGCTCAATGGACCACAAAGCATGATGGCGCGGCATCTTTCCCCAAATGAAGCATAACGAATTCATCATCGGCGCGACCTTCTGGTGTAGCAGCAGACTTTGGCGCTGCACTGACATCGGCACCCGAGTCATCGTCGCCATTCGTCTCGATCGTGTTGACGTGGGAAGCTCGGCGCCCGAAGCGCGGCGAACGCTCGGGCGCGCGGAAGCGGAAGTCGAAGGCTGGTTCAATGGCCCGCCTTATGCCGTCGCCGAAAGCGTGTTCGATGAATATGACGTCGAAGGCTGCTCCCTTGATCCTGGCGAAACCTGACGGATCATACCCCGTCGTTCGCGGCGTTGCTCAATCCATGCCGATGTAATTCGCGGTGAGAGAGGGTGCGCTTCGCGACCGCATACCGGCGTTCCGGCTGGGCTCGCCGGTAGGCTTTCCATCCGGCCTTGTCGTCGATTGGCGGACCGGTTTCCACATTCGCGTTCGTTACCACGTCGCATACCGCGGGTGTGGCAAGCCTGCGCACGATTACCTCGATTTCGACAATGCGGCTTCGACGGTCGTGGGGTTTCAGGTGCCGCTTTTGGATTTCCCGGAATTCTCGGTATTCGGGCGTGGGTATGGTCGCGAGACACACCTCATACCAAATACCTCGGATCGCGCGCAGTTCACGATCTTTAGCCAGTGGCACGCGACAAACCGGTGGAGAGGGCCGATTTTGCATATGGCGGCGCCGGGCTGTTTCCTCAGGCAGCCGATCCGTGCGGCACAGGAGGCCGGAGGTTGGATCGACATAAAGCCGTTGGTACCAAAGACCTGAGGCGCTGGTAGTCCAACCGGCTATACCGCGGCGCGCCTTTATTGCCACGAAATCTCTCAGATGATCCCGCACATGTTGCTGGACCGTGCTGGCCGCGCGCAGATATGCCGCGATCTCGGAATGGACTTTGTCCCAGGGCCGGCCGACCTGACGCTCCAGATACCGGCGCAGCGGCGTCAGGTTTTCATTCAGTTCCTTGCGGTCGCCGCGCAGGGCTCGCGGCCGGCGCATCCCTTCGTGCGCGGGCAGATCCTCCAGCGCCTGAAGGCGGCCTTTACGATTGTTGAACGCGGGAATGCGCGGGCGTTCAACAATCACACGCGCCATGTCCTCACGCATGACTTATCTCCGTGGATTGAGAGGAAAAGCGCGCCAAATCCACGCGACCGAGGGGCCGGCGGGCAGAGACAGACCAGCAAAAAGGGTTGGTCGCGCGTTTGTCAGGGCGGTGGCGTTGTGCTCTCCATGGGGCGGCAATATCCAGGCTTTTCGGCGTCGTTCCCTACGGTGTCCATGCATTCGTCACGCGCGGCCTGTGTCGGGCCGGCATCCAGGCGGGCTTATGGAAGAATGGTGTTCGCGAGCCAGGAGACTTACCGTCAAGCATCGCCATACAACCGCCGCAGTGTCGGCTTATGAACCTTGCCCGTGGCATTGCGCGGCAACGCCTCGACGAAACGAACCGACCGAGGCTGTTTGTACCGGGCGAGATTGGCGTCGCAGTGGCGCATGATCTCGGCCTCGGCCACCGTGACCCCGGGTTTCAGGGCGACGATCGCGCGGCCAACCTCGCCCCAGCGTTCGTCGGGGACACCGATGATCGCGGCCTCGGCGATGCCTTCGAGCTTGAACAGCACTTCCTCCACCTCGGCCGGATAGACGTTTTCGCCGCCGGATATGTACATGTCCTTCCAGCGATCGACGATGTAGTAGAAACCGTCCTCATCGATCAGGGCGGCGTCCCCGGTGCGAAACCAGCCATCGGTGAAGGCAGTGCGGTTTGCTTCGTCGTTCTTCCAGTATCCAGGCGTGATACTGGGGCTCTTGACCCAAATTTCTCCCATTTCGCCAACGGCGGTGTCGGTTCCGTCGCCGCGCATCAGCCGGACCGCGACATGCAGGCAAGCCTTGCCCGCTGACCCGGCTTTGCGGATCCGGTCAACGGGATCCAACATCGTGATGACACCGCGGGCCTCGGTCATACCGTAACCCTGTAGTAACGATAGGCCGTGGTCGTCCCATAGGCGTATCTGAGCCACCGGAACCGGGGCCGCCGCGATGCAGGCGATCAAATTCGGCGAGAAGGACGCTGTCTCGAATTCCGGCAGTTGCGACATGAACAAATAATGCGCGGGCGCCCCAACGACATGCGTGATGCCGGCGACCGGATCGGTCAGCAGCCGTAAACACAAGGCCGGATCGTAGCCGCGCATCACTACGACTTTGCCACCGTAATGAAATGCTGGATTGGCGAAGACATCCAACCCGCCGACATGAAATTGCGGTAGTGTCACGAGGGCCACGCTGTCGGCGGTCACCCGCGTCGGTCCGGTCAGATTGACGGTCTGCCAGAACCGCATGCCATGCGTGATGATCGCGCCTTTCGGATGTCCCGTCGTGCCGGATGTGTACAGGATCGTCTCGATATCGTCATGGGTCAGAGGCTCAGGTACCAAACCCGCCTCGCCGGCGGCAATCAGCCGCTCATACGCGCTGTCCCCCGGATCTCGTCCACGCAGATGCGCGATCCCACAGGTCGCGGCGAGTTCTGTCGCGGCATCCGTGAACTCCGGATCGTGGATCAGAACGACGGGCGCGCAATCGCCGACAATGAAGCGTAGTTCGGGCACTGTCAGGCGCCAGTTCAATGGCACGAACACCGCGCCAAGGCGGGCTCGGGCGAATTGGATTTCAAACAAATCGCTGGAGTTGTGGGCGAGCACCGCGACGCGGTCACCGCGCGCCACACCGATCTCCGCGCGCAGTCCGGACGCGAGGCGGCCGGCCCGATCATCGAACGCCGTGTAGGTGAAAGCTCGACTGGTCGCGAGATCGACCATCGCGAGTTGCTCGCCTCGGTTGGCGGCGTGGTGGGCGATCCAGTCGAAATGTTGGGTTGTCATGAACGCCTCCCCGGGACGTGGCCGCTGTTCTTGTTCCGCTCATCGTTCGCGCGCTTGCCTGGGCATCATCCGCTGCGGAAAGCGAGGGCCGATCAAGCAGGAATCCCTGAATCCCCCGGGTCAGAGGTCGGGTGTCCCGATTGTCCCGCCCCGCCTCCGAACCACCGCAATGGAAACCCCCGTAATAGGGGCAAAACTGTGGGCGGCACGCCATATTTCCCTTGCGCCGATTCGACGGCGTGGACTCTCTGCGCGATGTGCCGCCGCCGCCCGCTCTTTCCGCGCTGAACCGTCCGGAGCTTGAGGCTCTGCTGCTCGAACTGTTTGGC
>SHWL01000017.1 GCA_009693865.1 Acetobacteraceae bacterium
GTCCGCTTCATACTGGAAGCCGAGAACGCCTTGTGCCACGATCGCGCACCCCGTTGGTGATGGTTTCTGATTCGCAAACCGAGACTATCTCCCTGATTCGTCAGGGCCAACGGGGAACTGATGTTTTTTTGATGCGGAATTCAGGTGCGGCGGCTCTGGCCAGGTTCGCAGGGTCAAGCCGCGCATATGTCAAAGGATTGGCCTGCGCGGGATCCTGCTCGGCTTCCACGACCAGCCATCCGGTGTAACCGGGAAGTCCGGCCAGCATCGCCGGGAAATCGAGGCCGCCATCGCCAGTGACCGTGAACACGCCCGCGATCACGCTGTCCAGAAAGCTGTTTTCCGGCGTTCGCGCCATGACGGATGGGCGGACGTCCTTGCAATGCACATGGCTGATCCGGCCGCGATGCCGCCGCGCCAGAGCCACCGGATCGGTCCCGGCGAACGCCGCGTGGCCGGTGTCCAACAGCAGCGACAAACTCTCGCCGTTTGTTCCATTAACCGGTCGATCTCCGCCTCGGTCTGCACGATCGTTCCCATGTGGTGATGTTAGGCGATGGTCAGGCCTTCGGTCCGCGTGGCCTCGGCAACGCGGTTCAGCCGGTCGGTGAATTGAGGCCAATCCGCGTCGGGCAGCACAGGGCGGCGGACCAGGCCTCGACCTGCTGCAATACCGGGTCGGGGCGGCGTCGGGCTCAATCCGGCGGCGGACCGGATCATCCAGGCGGAACCGGGATTGTTCGCGAGGTACTACTATACTTCGTTGATCACCGCGCACGCCCGATCGAGCGAGCCCGGAACCTGACCCTTCGATATTCCACGAAATCACGTTGACATCTGCCCTCGCCCCCTTATACGACAATCCACGAAATGTCAGAGGATGCGATGGACGCGGCAAAGACGGTCGAGGCGCTGAGTGCCCTCGCGCATGAACATCGGTTGGCGATCTTTCGGATGCTGGTCGAGCGCGGGCCGAACGGTCTCGCCGCCGGCATCATCGCCGAGCGGCTGGACATCGCGCCTTCGTCACTGACGTTTCATCTCCAGCATTTGCTGCGGGCCGGTTTGCTGACGCAACGCCGCATGAGTCGCCAACTGGTTTATGCCGCCGACTTTGAAGCCATGAGTGCCCTGGTCGGCTTCCTGACCGAAAACTGCTGCGCGTGCGGACCCGCGGATTGCGTTCCTTTGACAGAAGCTCCCGCCCAAACTCGAAAGGCCGTGTCATGAGTTTCTCTTCGTTGCCCGTCGCGATCATTGGCGCTGGTCCGGTCGGGCTGGCCGCCGCGGCGCATTTGCTCGCCCGGGGCGCGACGCCACTTGTGCTTGAAGCGGGACCGGCGGCCGGGCATGCCATTCGCCAATGGGGCCATGTTCGCATGTTCACCCCCTGGCTGTATTGCGTGGATCGCCAGGCGGCGGCACTCCTGACCGCGCGAGGCTGGTCGCATCCGCCCGTCGACGATATTCCGACAGGTAATGAACTGGTCTCGCGTTATGTGGAACCGCTCGCGGCCAGCCTCGCGCCGTACGTGCAATTCAACGCGCGCGTGACCGGCGTCACCCGGAAAGGATGCGATAAGTTACGGACCGCCGGTCGCGACAGCCTACCGTTCGTTTTGCGCGTGACCGGACCCGGCGGTCAGGAGCGCTCGATCGAGGCCGGCGCGGTCATCGATGCGTCGGGCACCTGGTCGACGCCCAATCCCGCCGGCGCGGACGGCTTGCCCGCGATGGGAGAAATCGAGGCAGCAGATCGGATCGCGACCGGCATCCCGGACGTGTTGGGCGCGGATCGCGCGACTTATGCCGGGCGCACCACGGCCGTCGTTGGAAGCGGCCATTCCGCGCTCAACGCGCTCATCGATCTGGCGGCATTACGCGATGAAGTTCCCGGCACGCGGATTCTTTGGATGCTGCGCAAAGAGCGCGTTGAAAGCGCCTTCGGCGGCGAGGAAGCCGACGCTTTGGCGGCCCGGGGCGCTCTGGGCATCCAGAGCCGCGCCTTGGTCGAAAGCGGTGCCGTCGACGTGGTGGCGCCGTTCCGGATCGCCGAGATCGCTCGCGCGACAAACGGCCAGCTTCGCATCGAAGGCGGCCTCGCCGGTAAAGCAACGTCGCTCCTGGCCGACCGTATCATTGTCGCGACCGGCTTCCGTCCCGATCTTTCGATTTTGCGAGAGGTTCGCCTGGCGCTCGATCCGTGGCTGGAAAGCGTCGCCGGTATCGGCACGCTCATCGACCCCAATATCCACAGTTGTGGAACGGTGCGCCCGCACGGTGCGATTGAACTGGCGCACCCCGAATCGGGCTTCTTCATTGCCGGCATGAAAAGTTACGGCCGCGCGCCGACATTCCTGATCGCCACGGGGCATGAACAGGTGCGCTCGATCGCGGCCATGCTCGCCGGGGATTCCGAGGCGGCGAGACGCGTCGAGTTGGTGTTGCCGGAGACGGGCGTGTGCAACACGCAGCCGGTTACGCAAATTCAGTCCGGATGCTGTGGTGGCCCGCCGCCGCCCGAGGTCTCCGCATGCTGCGCCGATGACGCGAAAGCCAAAGCGGCCGGAGCGAGCGGTTGCGTGACGGAACTGGAACCCGTCGCCGCGTCGTGCTGCCGCTGAGGCCCCGTGCGGCGTCGTTAATATGAGCCCCGGTCTTCCGAAGCGGCGAGCTTAAGCGTGGCCGATGCATCCGGATTTCGCGGGCGGCGAGGCGTCGTCGTCACAACCCTTGGCTTTACCCAAACGCTTTCCTGGGGTTCGACCTATTACCTTCCGGCGGTCCTGGCCGACCCAATTTCGGAAAGCCTCCATTTGTCGCGCGCCTGGTTCTTCGGCATTTTCTCGGCCGCCATGTTGCTGTCCGGTCTGGTGGGCCCAGTGGCCGGACGAATGATCGATCGTTACGGTGGGCGCGATGTCCTGGCCTGTACCAATCTGGTGTTCGCGGCCGGCCTCGCGATCCTTTCCGCCGCGTCCGGTGTCGTCGGTCTGTCGGTCGCCTGGGCTATCATCGGCATCGGCATGGGCTTCGGCCTTTACGAAGCGGCCTTCGCGACCGTCGCCGGCCTTTATGGCCGCGATGCCCGTAACGCGATCACTGGCATTACCCTGTTCGCGGGCTTCGCCAGCACCATCGGATGGCCTGCCAGCGCCCTGTTCCTCGACGCGTTCGGCTGGCGCGGCGCCTGCCTCACCTGGGCCGCGCTGCATTTCGTTCTCGGCCTGCCTTTGAACCGGCTGCTTGTGCCGAAAGCGCCGCCGCCTGTCGCCGACCCAGCGCCAACCGTGGCCGCGGCGTCCGTATCCAGGTTGATGATCGTTCTGGCGGGCGTGTTCGCGGCCTGCGGGTTCGTTTCGGGCGCGATGGCGTCGCATTTGCCAAGGCTGCTGGAGGCATTGGGCGCGACATCCGCCGCTGCCATCGCGGCCGGCGCTTTGATCGGACCGGCGCAGGTCGGCGCGCGTCTGATCGAATTCAGCGTGCTGCGCCGAGTATCCCCGCTCGTCTCCGCGCGATTGGCGGCCGGACTGCATCCGATCGGCGCTGTTTGCCTCGCCTTCGTTGGCGCGCCCGCTGCCGTGCTGTTCACGGTCCTGCATGGCGGCGGCAACGGGCTTTTGACGATCGCCCGCGGTACTTTGCCGTTGGCGTTGTTCGGCGCGGCTGGTTACGGATTGCGCACCGGACTGCTGTCGGCACCCGCACGGATATTGCAGGGTACGGCGCCGCTGTTGTTCAGTTTGGTCCTGGACAACGCCGGACCCGGTTACGCGCTTTTGCTGTCCGGAACGTTGACCAGCGTGGCCTTCATCGCGCTGTCGTTCGTGCAGGCGCCTGATCGCGAGGCAACCAAGGCGCGTCAGTCGACTTAGCTGATGCAAAAAAACAGGTAACCTGATTGTGCGTATATCTTCCGATTTCGTCATGGCCCGGTTCGTCCGGGCCACCGGTCGCGGCACTGTGCTGGGATAGGTGGCCCGGACACGCCGGGCCATGACGGTTTTGGGTGAAAATCCCACCGCTCGGGCCTAATCCTGATGCTTATGCGGACAAGCCGTGCCATGACGAGAGAAGGCTGGCCCGACGCAACCAGATGGGAAAACGCTCGCAGCCGAAACGGGTGGCCGGCGCTTACGCCGCCTCATGCAGAAAGCATGACACCAGATGCCCAGGCTCGACCTCGTGTAATTGAGGCTCTTCGCGCGCGCAGCGGGCCATCGCGAACGGGCAGCGGGTGTGAAACCGGCAGCCCCCGGGCGGATTGAGGGGCGAAGGCACGTCGCCGGCCAGCACGATCTCGTCCTCTTGCCGGTTTGGCCGCGGCGGCAGGACAGCGGAAAACAGCGCCTTCGTATACGGATGCAAAACATTCCCGAACAACAGCTTCGTCGGCGCGTATTCGACGATGCGGCCGAGATACATGACGGCGGTCTGATCGGTCATGTGACGCACCGTCGCGAGATCGTGCGCCACCAGCAGATAGGCGACGTTGTCGCGCGCCTGGATGTCCTTCAGCAGGTTCATGATCTGAGCGCGGATGGAGACATCCAGCGCTGACACAGGCTCATCCAGCACGATCAGTTTCGGCCGCGACGCAAGCGCGGCGGCGAGCGCGATCCGCTGCCGCTGCCCGCCGCTGAACTCATGCGGGTACTGCATCGCCTGCTCCGCTCGCAGCCCGACCTGATCCAAAAGTTCCCTGATTCGTTCGGCGATTTCCTCGCCACTGCCCCATCCCGTGACGATCAACGACTCGGCGATCGTGCGCCCCACGGTCATGCGTGGGTTAAGCGAGGACCATGGATCCTGAAACACCGCTTGTGCCAACGCACGATATTCGCGCAAAGCCTCCCCTCGAAGGCCATGGATCGGCTTGCCTTGCAGCAGCACCTGGCCGTCTGTGGGTTCCTCCAGATTGAGGATGAGTTTCGATGTCGTTGTCTTGCCGCAGCCGGATTCGCCAACGAGACCGAGCGTCTCACCGGCGGCGATGGTGAAGGAAATATCATCGACCGCGCGGACAAAGCCCAGGGATTTGGTGAATAAAATGCCTTTGGTAACGGGATAATGTTTGCGCAGCCGTTCGACACGGAGCAGGGTCTCGGGAATCATTCCGCCTCCAGCATCCAGCAATGCGCATCATGACCGGTCTCGACGGCGAAAGCGGGCGGATAGATGTCGTGGCAACGCTGTTCGGCGTGAGGGCAGCGCGGCGCGAAACGGCACCCCACTGGTAAGTCCATCAGCGACGGCGGTTGACCCTCGATCGTGTAAAGACGCTCGATTGGCCCGGTCATTTTCGGCACGGAGGCGATCAACGCGCGCGTATAGGGATGCGACGGATTTTCGAATACCTGCTCCACCGTGCCGCACTCCACGATGCGTCCGGCGTACATCACCGCCACCCGGTCGCACATTCGCGCGACCACGCCAAAATCGTGCGTTATGAACAGGATCGCCATCCCGGTCTCGCGTTGCAATCGCTGTAGCAGCTTCAGATATTGCAACTGGATGGTGACATCGAGCGCGGTTGTCGGCTCATCGGCGATCAGCACGCCCGGCTGCCCGCTCATGACAATCGCGCCGACGACGCGTTGCTTCATGCCACCGCTCATTTGGTGCGGGAATTGGCCGATCCGTTGCTCCGGCGCGGCGATGTCCACGCGGCGCAACGCCTCGATGGCCTCGCGCATGACATCTTTGTTCCGGCCATGCGTCCGATGAAAAATCGCTTCGCGCAACTGTTCCCCGACGGTGAAGACCGGATTGAGCGAGGTCTGCGGGTCTTGCAGGATCATCGAGATCTGGCTGCCGCGGATTTCGCGCATCTCGCGCGGCGATCGGGTCAGAATGTCCTCGCCATGCAGCAGCACCCGGCCTTGCACGGTGCGCGCGCTGCCTTTGGGCAGCAGGCGCATCACCGACAGCGCGGTCATGCTCTTGCCGCACCCGGACTCGCCGACGAGGCCCAGCACCTCGCCTTTATGCAACGAGAAGCTGACGCCATCGACCGCCTTCACGACACCGCGGCGGAGGAAGAAATGCGTGTGCAGATCGCGCACTTCCAGGACGGGCTCGGAGTCCAATTCCGTCATAATTGCCGCAACCGCGGATCGAGCCGGTCGCGCATCCAATCCCCGAACAGGTTGACGGACAGCACCAGCAGCGTGATCGCGATGCCGGGAATGACCGAGATCCACCAGGCGTCGGCGATCCGCCCGCGCCCATCGGAAATCATCAACCCCCAGGTCGGTGTCGGCGGTGGAACGCCCGCGCCGAGGAAGCTGAGCGAGGCCTCGGCGATGATCACCACCCCGATGTTGAGCGTCACGAGCACCATGAACGTATTCAGCACATTGGGCAGAATATGCGTCAGCATGATGCGCGCCGGGGAACAACCACGCACCCGCGCGAGCGCCACGAAATCGCGTTGTTTCAATGCCAGCACCTCGCCTCGAATAATCCGCGCGAAGCTGGCCCAGAGCAGCAGACTGATGGCAATCACGAGGGTCGTCAGGCCCTGCCCCATCGTGACCGCCAGCAGCAGCGCGAACAGGATCGCGGGAAAGGTAAACGCGGCATCGACCAGCCGCATCAGCACATTGTCCACTGTCCCGCCGAAATATCCGGCGACGATGCCGATCGTCAGGCCGACACCGCCGCCCGCGGTCAGGGCCAGCAGCGCCACGATCAGGCTGACGCGAGCGCCAAAGATCAGGCGGCTCAGGATGTCGCGCCCGAACGCATCGGTGCCAAGGATGTATTTCATACTGCCGCCATCGACCCAGACCGGAGGCAGCAGTTTGTCGCGCAGGGTTTGGTCGATGGGCGAATACGGCGCGAGCTGCGGCGCGAACACCGCCATGGATATCATGACGGCGATGATGACGATGGGAATCCAGGGCACTCTGTGCATGAATGAACGCCTATGTCAGCCGGATGCGGGGATCGACATAGGCGTAGAGAATGTCGACAAGCAGATTGATGCTCAGAATCAAAATCGACTTGAGAATGATGATGGCCTGCAACAACGGAAAATCGCGGAAAATCACCGCCTCATAGGTCAGACGGCCAACCCCGGGCCACGCGAAGACAGTTTCCGTGATGATCGCGCCGGTGATCAGATTGCCAACGAACACGCCCCAAAGCGTGAGCACCGGGATCAGCGCATTTCGCAAACAATGTTTCCATATCACGACCCATTCGCTCAGCCCCTTGATCCGCGCGAGTTTCACGAACTCGCTTTCCATGACCTCCAGCATGCTGGATCGCACGAGTCGCATGAAGCCGGCGACAAGGAACGCGCCGAGGGTGATGACCGGCAGCACATAGTGTTCGGGCCCGCCCATGCGGCCGGACGGCAGCCATCCGAGTTCCACGCTGAACACGAAGATCAACAGAATGCCAAGGAAGAAACCCGGTGTGGCCACGCCCAGTACGGCGACGGTGCCAGCGGCGCGATCGAGCACGTTCCCGCGATTGAGCGCCGCGATCACGCCAAGCGGAATGCCGACCCCCATGGCGAGCAGGATCGACCACGGAATGATCGCCAGCGTGTTAGGAAGGCGCGAGAAAAACGCCTCCGTCGCCGGCTGACGCATGCGGATCGACATCCCAAGATCGCCGTGCAGCGCATTGCCGACGAAAATGAAGAACTGTCGATATAAGGGGCCATCCAGTCCCAGAGCTTTGATCATCGACACGCGGTCTTCCGGCGTGGCGTCCTCGGGCAGCATCAGGTCCACCGGATTGCCGGTGAGACGGCCAAGAAAAAACACGATGGTTCCCACGAGGCAAAGCAGGACCACGCCCTGTAGCAACCGGTGAACGATGTAGCGTTTCATGAGGCGGCGCCGCTACTTCTTCCAGGGCGCTTCGTCCGGGCGGGGAATCCGCTCGAACACGTCGCCAAGCTCGTGCCGCCCAGGAATGGCGGTGAATTTGCCGGCCTTGCGGGCGTTGATGGCATAGTAGCCCATGCCTTCGATGATCGGCACCGCGGTCCAGGTTTCCGACACCAGTTCCACCATGCGGTCGGTCAACGCGGTGCGTTTCACCGGATCGCGCTCGGCGAGCAAGTCCTTGTAGACCGCCGCGAATGCCTGACAGGCCGCTTCGCAGATGGTTTTGTCGCCGATCAAATGCTGCTCGCTGTCCGCCGCGAAGGATGCCTCGAAGCGCCAGGGCATGTCGGGGCGGCCGACGGTCCGGTACATCGAGGCACCGCCGGCAAGAAGCGCCTGATCGCCTCGGACCAGCGGCGCGAACGAGCCCCATTCGTAATGCCTGAGTTTCACCCGCACGCCGATCTTGGTCCACATATCGGCGACGGCGGTGCCGATATCGACCATGAACTGCGTCCCCGGCAGCGCGGTATTGGCGAAGTTCAATTCGAAGCCGTTTGGATAACCTTCTTCGGTCAATATCTTCTTCGCCAGGACGGGATCGTAACGGAATGCGTCATCCGACCATTTCCGCCATTTGGCGGCGTCAAAATATTCCGTGTAGCCAAAGGCATCGAACGGATAGGGCATGCTGGCCTTACCGTTCATGACATGATCGATGATCTGCTGCCGATCGATCGCCAGCGACAGAGCCCGCCTGACGCGCGGATTGGCGACCGGGCTGTCTTTGAACGCTGGCAAATAGGAGCCCCAGAACTGAAACAGCGCCTGCATCGTTCCGGGAACCGACAGCACTTCCAGCCCGCCGCGGGCGGCACCGATCATCGACTCCGGCCCAATCGAGGCGATCCCGGCCTCACCGGTGCGCGTCATCGCCACGCGCGTGCTTTCTTCGGGCACCAGCAGAATATGCAGTTCCTTGAAATGCGGCGTGCCGCGCCAGTGCGGTCCGGCCACCGCTTCGAACTCGATGCGATCTCCCGGGACGCTACGCGTGAAGCGCCACGGGCCACTGCCAACGGGCTTGCGGCGAAATTCTTCCTCTCCCACGCGCTCGATATACGCCTTGGGCATGATCGCGCCTTCGGCCGCCACCGCGCGGCTGAGCAGCGCCGGCAACCCGATCTGCGGCGTGACGGTCGTGACGCGGAACGTGAGGTCGTCGCTGACGTCGATGCTTTTGATCGTCCTGCGGAACGAGGCCGCCGCCGACGCCAAGGAGTTCGGTGCCATCTGCCGCCGCAAACTGAATTGCGCGTCATGCGCGGTCAGCGGATCGCCATTATGAAACTTCTGGCCCGGCCGGATATGGAACGTCCACGTCAGCCCGTCCTCCGACAATTCCCATCTCTCCGCCACTCCTGGGCCGGTCCCGCCCTTTTCGATGTTGAAGCCGATCAACGCATCGTACATCGCCGCCTGGTAGGTCGCGTTGCCCGGCCGTGCTTCCAGAATCGGATCCATGGTCTGAGCGGCGAGCGACTCCACCGCGAAAATCAGCGTGCCCTTTTGTGTCTGGGCTTGGAGCGGGCTCCACGCGGCGGCCGCGATCGACATCGCGAACGCCCAACCCATCACGGCCTGCCGATGTCCCATGGTTTCCTCCGCCGATTCTTGCCCGTCAACGGGCGGGACGTTAGATCATTCCCGGCGCATCTGAAATCGGGCAACCCCGCATCCAGCAGTTCTCATTTTGGCCGCGTCAACCCATTTTCGTCATCCCCGGGCCCGTCCCGGGGACCGGTCGCGGCACGAAGCTTCGGCCTTGAGTGCCATTTTGGCCCAGTGCGTGCCACTTCCGGTCACCGGGACGAGCCCGGTGATGACGTTTTCGAAATGAGCGCGGCCAAAATGAGAACTGCTGCCCCGCATCGGCTATCCGGCTGCCCCCACCACGTGTACAATCTGGCCGGAATTCGGGGGGACGGATGATAAGGCGCATAAAGGGCAGTCAGGATCTGACCGCCGGGGCGATGTTCGTGGCGATCGGATTACTTGCGATCGTGGTCGGACGCGATTACCCCCTCGGGTCGTGGCAGCGTCCGGGAACCGGCGTATTGCCGATGATATTGGCCTGGTGCCTTGTCGGCATCGGAGGGGTCATCACGATCAAGGGCCTCCTGATCAGGGGCGCGGGCCTTTTGGACGGCGTGTGGGCGTGGCGCCCGGTTATCATGGTGACCCTGGCGGGCCTCGCCTTCGCGCTACTGGTGAACGATGGCGGCCTCGTGGTCTCCATGGTGGTATCGATGGCGATCTGTGCTGCTGGAACCCCGGAAACAAGATGGCGAGAGTTCGCGATCTTCTCGGTGATCATGGTCGTGATCGGGGTCGCGTTGTTCATCAAAGGTTTAGGCATGCCGATCAAGGTGTTCCCATGGAACTGAGCGATCTTTTCGCCAATCTCTCGCTCGGTTTTTCCGTCGCGCTGTCGCCCGGCAACGTCTTCTGGTGCCTGACGGGTGCGCTGGTCGGCACCGCCATCGGCGTGCTGCCTGGCGTTGGGCCCGTCGCCACCATGGCCCTGCTGTTGCCCACGACGTATTATTTGCCGCCGGAAGGCGCGCTGATCATGCTCGCCGGTATTTATTACGGTGCGCAATATGGCGGTTCGACCACGGCGATATTGATCAATCTGCCCGGCGAGAGCAGTAGCGTCGTGACTGTTCTCGATGGCTATCAAATGGCGAAACAGGGGCGCGCGGGAGCCGCGCTCGCCATCTCCGCGATCGGCTCGTTTTTCGCCGGCTGTGTCGCGACCATCGTCATCGCGGTCGCCGCGCCGCCGCTGACCCTGGTGGCCCAGAAATTCGCCCCGGCGGATTATTGCTCGCTGATGGTACTGGGCCTGGTCTTCGCCATCGTGCTGGCGCGAGGCTCCATCCTTAAAGCATTCGGGATGGTATTCCTCGGCATGTTGCTTGGTCTGGTCGGCACCGACGTCAATACCGGCAATCTCCGCTATTCCTTCGGCATCAGCGACCTGTTCGACGGGATCGGGTTCGTGCCGCTGGTCATGGGACTGTTCGGCATGGCCGAGATCATGGCCAACATGACCAGCACCGAACGGCGCGACCTTGTCACCGCCAAGGTCACCGGATTGATGCCGACCCGGGAGGATCTCAAGACCAGTGCCATGCCCATCCTCCGCGGCACGGTCCTTGGCGGTTTCCTGGGGATTCTGCCGGGCGGCGGCGCGGTGCTGGCGTCCTTCTCGGCCTATACGCTGGAAAAGAAGCTCGCCAAGGATCCGTCGCGATTCGGCCACGGCGCGATCGAGGGCGTGGCGGGGCCGGAAGCGGCCAACAACGCCGCCGCGCAAACGTCGTTCATTCCGATGCTGACATTGGGCATTCCGTCCAACGCGGTGATGGCGATGATGATCGGCGGGATGATGATCCACGGCATTGTTCCCGGACCGCAGGTGATGCAGGAACGGCCGGGATTGTTCTGGGGCATGATCGCCAGCATGTGGGTTGGCAATCTCATGCTGATCGTGCTGAACCTGCCGATGATCGGCCTTTGGGTGCGGATGTTGATGGTGCCGTACCGGCTGCTGTCGGTCGCCATCCTGTTTTTCTGCTGCATCGGCGTTTACAGCCTGAACAATTCCGCCAACGAGGTGCTGTTCATCGCCGCCTTTGGCCTGCTTGGCTATTTGTTCTTCAAGCTCGATTGCGAACCGGCCCCGCTGTTGCTTGGCTTCATTCTGGGACCACTGCTGGAAGTTTACATGCGCCGGGCGATGCTGCTGTCCCGCGGCGACGCGATGGTGTTCCTGGAACGGCCTTTGTCGCTCAGCTTCCTGGTGCTGGCGGGTCTTTTGCTGGCGATCGTTTTGCTGCCAAATATCCGCAAAGCCAGGGAGGTGGCGTTTGTCGAATAGATCGTCAGAGCCGAACCGCCGAATGCAAAAGGAATCGACATGCGACGCCGTTTATTACTGAGTTTGGGGGGAGCCGCCTCGGCTGCGGCGATTCTCCGGAATGGAACCGCGCGCGCTCAGGCACAAAACTGGCCTGACAGGCCGGTCAAGCTGCTCCTGCCTTATGCGCCCGGCGGAGCGACCGACCTCATGGGCCGGCCCTGGGCCGAAAAACTGTCCCAGGCCTTCGGCCAGCAATTCGTCATTGAGAACCGCGGCGGCGCGGGCGGCATGATCGGGACTGAGGCCGCCGCGAAATCGCCGCCCGACGGCTACACGCTGTTCTTCGCGCCCGGCGCGACGCTGACCACTCTGCCGATCCTGCGAAAGACGCCGTACGACCCGATCAAAAGCTTCACGCCCATCGCGCGCATGGGCGATCTGGTGTGCGGCTTCGTGATCAATCCCGCGGCCGGCCCGAAGACGCTTCACGAAACGATCGCATACGCGAAACAAAATCCGGGCAAGCTGGCTTTCGGGTCGGCTGGGCTTGGAACCTCCAGCCAGATGCGGATCGAAATGCTGAAGTTCCGTGCGAAGGTCGACATCCTGCACGTACCCTACCGCGGCAGCGCCGACGCGCTTAACGATCTGCTGCCGAACACGGTGCAGATGATGAACGAGATCAACGTTCTGCCGCACGTGAAGGCGGGCAAGCTGATCCTGCTGAACATCAATTATCCGACCCGCCATCCCGAGTTTCCGGATGTGGCCACATTGACCGAACTGGGCCTTCCGGACTCCGACGTGCCGGTTTGGTTTTCGCTGCTGGCACCGGCCGGCACGCCGATGGCGATCGTCGAAAAACTCAATGCCAAGGCGCGCGAGATCGCCGCGTCCGACGACATGAAGGCGCGGATGCGGGCGATCAACGTCGTCATTCCCCTGCAATCGCCGGAGCAGATCGCCCAGCACCTGGTCGCGGACATCGCGGCGACCGGCAATTTGATTCGCGACGCGAATATCAAACTGGAATAGGTGGCGGTCGCGCCACTTATCATTCCATCCGCAGGTTCAACTGCTTCACCAGTTTTCCGTAACGCTCGAAATCGGACCGTAGCGTGGCGGTCAGTTCCTCCGGCGTGCCGGGATTGGGCGCCAGTGCCATCTTGGCCAAATGCGCCCGCAGGTCCGGCTCGCGGGCGACCTTGTTCAGCTCTTCGGCGAATTTCCGCACGATCGCGGGCGGCGTTCCGACGGGTGCGAAGATGCCGAACCAGGCCAGGAAGTCCAGCTCGGGGTAAACTTCCTTGAGCACGGGCACATCGGGAAAAGCCGCCAGGCGCGCGCGGTCGAGCACCGCCAGCAGTTTGCCCTTGCCAGCGGACACATGCGGCAAGGTGTTGGGATCGGCGTGGATCTGCACGACGCCGGCCAGGAAATCGGCCAACGATTCGCCGCCGCCGCGATACGGCACATGCAGGATATCGACGCCGGCCTGCAACTTGAATGCCTCGCACAACAGGTGCCCCTGCGATCCGAATCCCGCCGTGCCCCAACTCAATTTGCCCGGATTTTGTTTGGCATGCGCCACGAGTTCCTTGATGGAGTTCGCCGGTACGGACGGATGCACCGCGAACAACAACGTACCGTCGGTGAATTGGCTGACCGGCATGAAATCCTTGATCGGATCGTAAGGCGTTTTGCGCAGATGCGGCAGAATGACCATCGACAGCGCGGGCGTGACGACGAACGTATAACCGTCCGGCGGCGATTTCATCGCGGCTTCCAAGCCAAGCGCGCCGGACGCGCCGCCTCGATTCTCGATGACGAATTGCTGGCCCAGAGCGCGCGACAGACGCTCGGCGAAGGGCCGCATGGAATTGTCCGCCGACCCGCCCGGCGCGAAATTCACCAGAAGTTTCACCGGCTTGTTGGGCCAGCTTTGATCCGCGGTCTGGGCTTGAACCGCCCGGTCGCCGGTCGCCAAAGCGGCCAATCCGCCCGCGGTCAATTGTCTTCTGCCAATCCGCATGTCCGTCTCCGTCAAAGGTTCTCGTTGGTTCGCTTCCGGGACACGCGCGGAACCACGCAAATCGAAGCCCGGGCCGCCTGATTGGAAATCGCTGTAAAGGACTCCTGGTCCCACGCCAAGATCACCGAAGGGCGAATAAGATTGATGTTTGTCAATAAAAACGCTCTACTTGGCCATCCGATGAACGCCATGCTAGGAGGCTGGCGCCATCCGGACCCAGTGCCGGACGCCCTCATGGAGTTGCCAATGTTTTGTCGTTTTGTCGTGGCCGCGATGCTGGCTGCCGGCCTGCTGGCCGGTGACGCGTGCGCGCAGGCGAATTATCCAACCAAACCGGTTCGCATGATTGTGTCCTTCGCGGTTGGCGGCCCGACGGACCTCGTCGCGCGCGTAGTCGCCGCGAAGCTGTCCGAATCTCTTGGCCAGCAGTTCGTCGTCGAGAACCGCCCAGGGGCCGGGGGGAATATCGGAGCGGACATGGTATCGAAGGCAGCGCCGGACGGATACACGTTGCTGATGGCGACTGTGTCCACGCATGCGACCAATCCACTGCTGTATAAAAAGATTCCCTATGATCCGGTCACCGGATTCACCCCCATCGGCCAGGTGGGCATCACGCCGATCGTGCTCGTGGTGCACCCGTCGCTCCCTGTGACGGACGTCAAGGGTCTGATTGAATTAATCAAGAACAACCCCGGGAAATATTCATACGGCTCCTCCGGCCTGGGTTCGATTCTGCAACTTTGCGGCGAGCATTTCCGCGCTTTGGCTGGCGGCATCGATTACGTGCACGTGCCGTACCGCGGCTCGGCGCCGATGATGAACGACCTTGTCGCCGGTCAAATTCCGATCGCGTTCGATGGCACGCCAAGCGCGATGCCGCAGATCGAGGCCAAAGCGATCCGGGTGCTCGCCACCGGCACGCAGACGCGCGCGCGTCAGTTGCCGGATGTGCCGACCTTGGCGGAACTGGGATTTCCGAGCTTCGATTGTTACACCTGGAACGCCATTTTCGCGCCGCCGAAAACACCCGAGCCGATCGTCAAAAAGTTAAATGAGGCGATTCAGAAGCTGGTTGACGATCCGCCGACGTTCAAACGATTGCAGGAACTCGGCATCGATCCGACTCCCAAACAAACCCCGGCGATGCTGGAAGCCCTGGTGAAGGCGGAGCTGGCGAAGTGGGCGCCCGTCGCCAAAGCCACCGGCGTGCAACTCGATTAAGGAATATAAGTGGTCCGTATTCGCAATTCTCAGGATCTCGCCGCCGGCCTGTTCTTGATCCTCGTGGCGGTGCTGGCACTGGTGTTCAGCAACAACCTGCCAACCGGCAAACTGCTGAACATGGGCGCGGGCTATGTGCCCCGCACGCTGGCCTGGATGCTGGGTGGGCTTGGAATCATCGTCGCCGCGCGAGGCTTCACCACGGACGCGCCCCACGATGGACCCGCGTTGACCGATTGGGCCTGGCGGCCGCTGCTGGCGCTGACCGCGTCGATCCTTGTGTTCGCCTTTCTGCTGGAATGGGTTGGCCTGGCGATCTGCGTTCTCATCACCGTCGCCGTGTCCGGGCTCGCCGCGCCGGGCATCCGGTTGACACAGTCGTTGGCGGTGGGCGCCGCACTGGCCACCTTGTCGGTGCTTCTGTTCATCGTGGGCCTCGGTTTGCCGATGCATGTCTGGCCGGAGTTCGGTGGCCGATGAGCGAATTATTCTCCAACCTGGCGTTAGGCTTTTCCGTCGCCGGCACCCTCAATAACCTGTTCTTCTGCTTCGTTGGCGCCATGCTCGGCACGCTGATCGGCGTGCTACCGGGGATCGGCCCGCTCGCCACGCTGGCGATGCTGCTGCCGATCACCTTTCAGTTGCCGCCGGAAGGCGCGCTGATCATGCTGGCCGGTATCTTCTATGGCGCGCAGTACGGCGGCTCGACCACATCGATCCTGATCAACGTGCCCGGCGAGTCCTCGTCCGTCGTGACGGCGCTGGACGGACACGCGATGGCCAAACAGGGACGCGCGGGTTCCGCGCTCGCGATCGCCGCCATCGGCTCCTTCTTCGCGGGCTGCGTGGCCACCGTCCTCATCGCGGTCGCCGGCCCGCC
The DNA here is from genome assembly GCA_009693865.1 of Acetobacteraceae bacterium. Taxonomy (GTDB): domain Bacteria; phylum Pseudomonadota; class Alphaproteobacteria; order Acetobacterales; family Acetobacteraceae; genus Rhodopila. Next base: position 15,915 of record SHWL01000017.1, read on the forward strand.
GTTGGCCAGCATCGCGCAAAAATTCGGCGCGGCGGAGTATTTCTCGCTGATGGTGTTCGGACTTGTCGGCGCGGTGGTGCTGGCCTCCGGCTCCGTCATCAAGGCCGTCTCGATGATCATCCTTGGCCTGCTGCTTGGCCTCGTGGGCCTCGATGTCACATCGGGACAGGGACGGTTCACGTTCGGCATTCCCGAGCTTTCGGATGGGATCGGCTTCGTCACGGTCTCGTTGGGTCTGTTCGGAATCGCGGAGATCGTGACCAATCTCGAACGCGCCAGTAAACACGGCCGCGATGAGATCGCGCCGGTCCACAGCCTGATGCCGACGCGCCAGGATATGCGAGAATCCTGGCCGGCGATTTTGCGCGGCACCTTCGTGGGCAGCCTGCTGGGCATTTTGCCGGGTGGTGGCGCTGTGCTGGCATCGTTCAGCGCCTACACGTTGGAGAAGAAGGTCGCCAAAGATCCCTCGCGCTTCGGCAAGGGCGCGATCGAGGGCGTCGCCGGTCCGGAATCGGCCAACAACGCCGCGGCACAAACATCGTTCATCCCGATGCTGACTTTGGGCATTCCGTCCAATGCGGTGATGGCGTTGATGATCGGCGCCATGATGATCCAGGGCATTACTCCCGGCCCGCAGGTCATGACGAAACAGCCCGCGCTGTTCTGGGGCATCGTGGCATCGATGTGGATCGGCAACCTGATGCTGGTGATCATCAACCTGCCGCTGGTCGGGATGTGGATCCGCCTGCTTCGGGTGCCCTACGAAATGCTGTTCCCGGCGATCATCGTCTTTTGCTCGATCGGCATTTACAGCCTGAACAATTCCACCACCGACGTGTTGTTCACCGCCGGTTTCGGCCTCATCGGATATTTGTTCGTCAAACTCGGGTTCGAGGCCGCGCCCTTGCTGCTGGGCTTCGTGCTCGGACCGTTGATGGAGGAAAACCTCCGCCGCGCCATGACCATATCGCGCGGCGATCCCATGACTTTCATCGACCGGCCCATCAGTCTTGGGTTGCTGGTCGCCTCGCTCGCCCTGCTGGCGATCGTGATCGCGCCGTCCGTGCGGCGCACGCGCGAGGCCGCGTTTCAGGAAGAAGGATAAACGGTCCAGGTGTACATGAATTTTTTCGAATCGTTACTGGAAATCATCGGGATCAACATCATCCTGTCGGGTGACAACGCGGTGGTCATCGCCCTGGCCTGCCGGTCGCTGCCCGCGCGCCAGCAAAAAATCGGTATCGTCCTCGGCACCGGCGCGGCGGTGGTGCTGCGCATCGTCTTCACCGTGTTCATCGTCTGGCTGATGGCGATCCCGTTCCTGAAGCTCGTGGGCGGCCTGCTGCTGCTCTGGGTCGGCTATAAACTGATGGTCCAGGAGGAAGCCGGCGAGGACAACGTCAAGGCCTCAGACCACCTGCCTGGCGCGATCTGGACCATCATGATCGCCGACGCGGTGATGAGCCTGGACAATGTCCTCGCCGTGGCCGCCGCCGCGCATGGCAGCCTCACGCTGCTGGTGCTCGGCCTCCTCATCTCCATTCCTCTGGTCGTCTACGGCGCCACCGTCATGATGGCCCTCATCCACCGCTTTCCCTTCATCGTCACCCTGGGCGCCGCGCTGATCGGTTACGTCGGCGGCGAGGTCATCGTGTCCGACCCCGCGTTGGAACCATGGGTCAACACCCATGCGCACTGGCTCCACTCGATCGCGCCATTGCTTTGCGCCGTGCTGGTCGTCGATTGCGGCAAATTCTTCGCGCCCGCGCGGGTCCACGAGCCGCATGACGTGGCGGAAGCGGCGGCCGCGCCTGTGGCGATGTTCGGCCTGCGCGCCCTGATCGTGGAGATTGGCGCGTTGGTGCTGGCCCGGGCGCCACTGATCGTGAGTTTCATCGTCGGCCTACTGGGTTATTCGGTGGCGGACGGGATGCTGCCGCCCACCCATGGTGAGGTCGGGAAAACCGTGTTGCACACCGTGGGACCGTTGCTCGGCGCGGTCATCGCGCTTGGGATCGCCGAAGCCGCCGGGCGTCTCCTGGGACTCCGCGTGCGCGAACGGAGCCGATGACGAGGTCCGCTCAGACGGCATCTGGCAATTTCGCTTCACCCGTGAGAACGTACCGGCCGGTAATGTCCCACGCCAGCCGCTTCGGCCCATCGAACGACAGGGAGTCACAGACGTCATGAACCGTCGAAATTTCATCGCCAACGCGGGCAGCGGCACGGCCGCCGTCGCCGCGGCCTCTGCGCTCGCCGCGCCGGCCATCGCCCAATCGATGCCGGAAGTGAAATGGCGCATCACCTCCAGCTTTCCGAAGTCGCTGGACACTCTGTACGGCGGGTTGGAACTGTTCGCCAAACTGGTCGGCGAGATGTCGGACGGCAAGTTTCAAATTCGCACCTTCGCCGCCGGTGAGATCGTTCCGGGGTTGCAGGTGGCCGACGCGGTGCAGAACGGTACGGTAGAGGCGGGTCAGACCGCGGCTTATTACTATTTCGGCAAGGATCCGTGCTTCGTGTTCGAAACCGGTCTGCCGTTCAGCATGAATCAACGCCAGTACATGGCCTGGCTTCGGCATGGCGGCGGCACCGAGCTGATCAACGAGTTCTATAAATCTTACGATATCGTCAGCTTCAGCTTCGGCGGCACCGGCGCGCAGATGGGCGGCTGGTTCCGCAAGGAAGTCAATACGGTCGAGGACCTCAAAGGTCTTAAATTCCGTGTCGGCGGCTTCACCGGTCTGATCCTGCAAAAGCTTGGCGTCGTACCGCAGCAAATCGCCGGCGGCGATATTTACCCGGCGCTGGAAAAAGGCACGATCGATGCCTGCGAGTGGGTCGGTCCTTACGACGACGAAAAGTTCGGCTTTCACAAGGTCGCGAAATATTACTACTACCCGGGTTGGTGGGAAGGCGCGACATGGGCCTCGCTGTTCATCAATGCCAAACAGTGGGAGGCGTTGCCGAAGCCGTACAAGGCGATGGTCGAGGCCGCTTCGGGGATGATTTGCAATTGGATGGTGTCGAAATACGACGCCGTCAATCCGGCCGCGCTCCGCCGGCTCGTTGCCGGTGGCACGCAACTGAAGGCGTTTTCACGTCCCATGCTCGAAGCCTGCTTCGACGCCTCGTACCAACTGTATGACGAGCTGTCGGCCAAGAACGCGAACTTCAAGAAAATGTTTGAGAGTCTGAAGGAATTCCGCACCGAACAGAACCTCTGGTTCCGGGTGGCCGAGAACTCGTTCGACAACTTTAATTTCGCGATGTCCGCCCGCGGGCGTTGATCGGGGAGGCCGGCGAACGGGATGCTCGTGTCTCCGTTTACGTTCCCGGCCCCGCCGTCCTTTAGGCGACGCACGGAAATAAACGAGTCGGTTGACTTTCCCCACCGTCGTCATGGCCCGGCTCGTCCGGGCCACCTGATCCAGCACCGTGGCGCAATAGGTGGCCCGGACGAGCCGGGCCATGACGATACGAAATTGACGCCATCCCGAAGCGGTTATTGTTGAGTGTCACCTTAGAGCGTTTTCCGATCCGGCCGCGCCGGGCGGACATTCTTCAAATCGTCATAGCCCGGTCCCCGCCTTCGCAGGGGCAGGTTTGTCCGGGCCACCGGTTGTGGCACCCTGCCGGAACAGGTGGCCCGGACAAGCCTGCCATGACCAGGAGGGCCCGCCCGATGCGACTTGATCGGAAAATGCGCTAATCGAAGGGAACGATCATGACTGACAAAGTGCTGTACGAGCAGGATGGCCCGATCATTACCATCACGCTGAACGATCCCGGGATGCGCAACCCGATTTCGGAAATGGAAATGGTCGACGGGATCGTTAACGCGCTGGAGCGGCTGAACCAGGACAAATCGGCGCGCGTCGCGATCCTGACCGGCGCGGGCAGCGCGTTTTCCTCGGGCGGCGATTTGCGCAAGATGCAGGCGGAGTTCGCGACACGGGCGGAAAAGCCGCATCTGACTCCGCTGTATTACAAGCACGGCATCCAGCGCATTCCGCTGGCGTTCGAGAAGCTGGATGTGCCCATCATCGGCGCTGTCAACGGACCGGCGATCGGCGCGGGCCTGGATCTGGCGTGCATGTGCGACATGCGGATCGCCGCGGAAAGCGCGCGTTTCGCCGAGAGTTTCGTGAAAGTCGGCATCGTCCCGGGCGACGGCGGCGCATGGCTGTTGCCGCGTGTCGTTGGGTTTTCGAAAGCCTGCGAGATGGCGTTCACCGGCGATCTGCTGAACGCGGCGGAGGCCCTGGCGTGCGGCCTCGTATCCCGCGTCGTGCCGGACGCGGAGTTGCTGGACGCGGCAAGGGCTTTGGCGAATCGGATCGCGGTCAATCCGCCGCACGCGGTGCGCATGGCCAAGCGCCTGCTGCTGGAAGGCCGCAACACACGCCTCGACACGCTGTTGGAGATGTCGGCGGCGATGCAGGCGTTAACGCATGCGACCGCGGATCATCGGGAGGCGGTGAACGCGTTCCTGGAAAAGCGCAAGCCGGTGTTCACCGGGGACTGAAGCCCGCGTCAGTAACCTTCGTAGCGGCCCGGCCGCTTCTCGCGAAAGGCCGCGATGGCCTCCGGGTGATCGTGGCCCGCGCGGGCGACCGCGATATGCGAGCTGATCAGATCGAACGCCGTCGTCATATCCACCGCCATTCCCTGCGCCACCGCGCGTTTGATGAGCCGCACCGACAGTGGCGGCATGGCGGCGATGCGTTCCGCCAGTTTCAATGTCTCGGGCATCAGTTGGTCATCGGGATACACGTGGTTGACCAGGCCGATCGCCAGCGCCCGATCGGCGTCGATGAAGTCCGCGGTCCATAGCAGTTCCAGCGCGCGCGCCTGGCCGACCAGGCGAGGCAGGAACCAGGCACCGCCGCCACCAGGCAGCAGGCCGATCTTCGCGTAGGTCTCGGCGAAACGCGCGCTTTTCGCGGCGACGCGCAGGTCGCAGGCGAGCGCCAAATCCATTCCGCCGCCGGTCGCGACGCCGTTTACCGCCGCCAACAGCGGCTTTTCGAATCGGGCCGCGCGTTTGGGGAAGGCCTGAATGTCGTTCCATATGCGGCGTTTGGTGACGTGCGGCCGGTTGTCGGCGCCGCCGCCCATGCCGCCGACGTCGCCACCGGAACAAAATCCCCGTCCGGCGCCGGTCAGGATCGCCACGCGCACGTCGTCTCGGGAGTCGCATTCGTCGAGCGCCGCGACGAGGCCGCGCAACATCTCGCCCGTGAAAGCGTTGAGTTTCTCCGGCCGGTTCAGGGTCAGAACCGCGATGCCGCCGGAGATGTCGAACAGAAGGTCCTGGGTCATGGGGGGTTCCTCAATCGATCCGGCTCGGGGCTGGTTTCCGCACCGCCGCGCGATCAAAGTCGTTGATATCCCGGGTCAGCGTCATATCCCAGAGTATCCCTGGTTCGACCGGCCCAGGGCGGCGGCATTCACCAAATCCGCGCTCAATGGCGGCCGGACGATGGGCCTGACGACGGCGGAGATGCTGACAGTAATCGCCTCTCTGACACGGCGGGCGTTTTACAAATCGATGACGACTTACGCCGATCATCGCGTGTGGCAGGACGTTTATCACGCGGCGACACCGGTCCGGAAGGACGCCTATATCAAGATCACCCTGCGCGACGAAGCGCCGGTGATCCAGTTCAAGGAGATGTGACATGGCACGGCATTGTCTGAACTGCGAAGGCCGGGACGACCTGCGTCGCTTCGATGACGAGACGTTCGCCATCGAGCACGCGGGCCTGACCGCGACGGTCGACGGGCTATCGGGTTGGCGGTGCGGAACGTGTGGTGAAGTGGAATTCGACCCCGTCAGTGCACGGCGTTACGCGGCGGCGGGCGACGACCTGGTGCTACGCGAGCGTGCTCGGCAGAGCCGGGAAATCCGCCGCATCCGCCGCAAGCTCGGCCTGAGCCAGATTGCCGCGGCACGCCTGACCGGAGGCGGGCATAACGCGTTTTCCCGCTATGAGCGAGGTGAGGCGGCGCCACTGCCGGCGGTCGTCAATTTGTTCCGGCTTTTGGACAAGCATCCCGAGTTGCTCCGGGAGTTGGTTTGATCACGCATCGACATGACCTGTTCATCCATCCAAGGGTTTGTCCATATTTGGTTGGGAAAATCGGAGGGAAGACAGAGCACCCATGGGCGTACTTGCAAAGCAAGGGTGAAACACGGATTACGCGGATTTCGCGGAACGCGCCGGAAACGCCAGCGATAAAATCACCGAATCGGACATTCCGCTCCGGTATTTGATTTCTATCAGCGCAATCCGTGCCCAAATCCGCGTAATCCGTGATTCACCCTTGCTTGCTGTATTTCCGCCGCGCGGAGCCGCCGATTGATACCAGTGCGCTTGAAGATCGACATACCGCCCGCCACCGTCATGGCCCGGCCCCCGCCTTCGCAGGGGCCGGGCCATGACGATGGGGGCTGGGCCAAGAGGCAGAGTCCAAGCGCGCTGGTATGACAGGTGAAGCAACACCAAATCGCGCCGTCTGGTCATGACATTACTTTTGGACGAATTAAAAACCCCCTCACCCGGGCTCAAACACCGCCAACGTCAAGTCCGCCTTCACCCGCTCAAACCCCACTTTCACCTTCAGTCCAACCTTCAGGTCGCCCTCGGCGATTCCCCTCGCCTGCGCCTGCATCCGCACCCCCTCCTCCAGATCCACCGTCAGCAGCATGAACGGCAAATCCACCTTGAACCCCGGATGGAACGCATGGTGCGTAATGGTCCAGCTATGCACCATCCCTCTCCCCGACGCCTCCACCCATTCCGCGTTCATCGAGAAGCACGCATCGCACACCGGCCGCGGATAATGCCGCACCTTCTTACAATCCGCGCACCGTTGCAGCCGGAACTTCCCCTCATGCAACGCATCCCAGAACGGCTTCGTATCCGCCGCCGGATCCGGCACCAGTTTGTCGTAAACCTCAGACATTCAGGCAGCCCTCCGCATGATGGCGATCGAGCCGTCGCCGAGGTCGCCATACCCGGTCACCAGCCCGATTTCCGCATCCTTGACCTGCACCGCCGCCTCGCCGCGCAATTGCCGCGTCAGCTCCACGATGTGGTTCATCCCCGCCATATGCGCCTCCGACAGCAACCCGCCATGCGTGTTCACCGGCAGCCGCCCGTTGATCCCGAGGGCACCGTTTTCCACAAACCCGCCGCCTTCGCCCTTCTTGCAAAACCCCATGTCTTCCAACTGACACATCACGATGTACGTGAAACAATCGTAGACCTCGGCCACGTCGATATCGGCGTGCTTCACCCCCGCCATCTCGAACGCGCGAGGCGCCGCCTTCGCCAGACCCAATGTCGTCATATCCGGACGCTGCGAAATCGCTGACGGCGAGTCCGGGTGACCCTCCGCGATTCCCATCACGATCACCGGCTTTTTGCGCAGATCCTTCGCGATGTCCGGCGCGCTGACGATCACCGCCGCGGCGCCGTCGCTCTCCATCGAGCAGTCCAGCAGCCGGAACGGATCGGAAATCATCCGCGAGGCCTGGTGATCCTCAATCGTCATCGGCCGTTGCATTGTCGCGCGCGGGTTCATGATCGCGTGCTGGCGAGTCGTCACCGCGATCTCCGCCAGTTGCCGCGACGTCGTCCCGTACATCTCGAAGTGCCGCCGTGCCATGACCGCGTAAAGTTGCGGCGGCGCGATGGCGCCCGACGGCATCTCGAACTCGCCGATCGTTTTGAACTGCGGCATTTGTTGCACGCGGTTGCCGATCCGGCTGCCCGAGTAACCGGTCCGGCCCAAAGCCAACAGCACGTGCTTGCAAATTCCGGCCTGGATCACCGCCATCGCGCACTGAATGGAAGCCACCGGCGAGGCGCCGCCCATCGGCGTCGTCGCCGAAAACCGTAAATCCGCGATACCGAAATTCGTGACATAATCCTCGGCGACCGCGCCCATGCCATAGGGAATGATCCCGTCGATATCGGTGGGTTTCAACCCGGCGTCGGCGATCGCGTTCAGCGAGGCCTCCATCGCCAACGAAATTGGCGTCCGATCGGTCCCACGCATGTATTTCGTTTCACCAACGCCGGTGATGGCGCCCGCCTCGCGCAACGACATGGACGTTTCCCTTCCCGTGACCACGGAAACAGGGTTCACCCGCCATCCCGCAAGGTCAACTACCGGGAATGACCACTCCCGCCGGCGCCTCGCCGATCTTGGTCGCGCGCGTCTTGTCCACCCGGAACACTGCCAGACCGCGGCGCACCTGCCCGTCCACCGACAGGCCGAACCAGCCATCGACCCCGCTGAACCCCGCCGGCAGAGTCAGACCGGACGCGTTCATGCGCCCCTGCGCCGCCAGCACCCGGGCGATCGAAGCCGCGTCGTGCGCCAGATCCACCCTGGGCGGCGGGGCTTCCTTGTATTTCGCCATGTAGTCGCGAATCAGGTCGCGCCGCGTGTCAGGATCGGGCATCGCGAACCAGGCGCCGGTCAACGCGGCGGACCCGCTCGCCGGCTCGACCCACAAAGCCGGGCCCAGAATCCGCGTTTTGGTCCGGTCGATCTTCGCGTCGGCGAAGGCTTTGGCGAAGACCTTCAGGTCGTTCCCGGTCGTTCCCAACAGGATCGCCCCGAACGGCGGCGGCTGATCCGCGACCATCATGCCCGCCAACTCGTTCACCGCCGAGGTAATCGAGTCCTTGCCGGGCCCATGCAGCCGGACGAAGGGCGCCGGCTGGCTCTCGGCGGCGGCGATCCGGGTCAACTCGTCCCCCATGGCCTTGCCGAAATCATTATCCGGCAGCAACGCGACGATCGGAGCGGACCCCGCTTCCCGCATTGCCTCCCAAAGCCTGCGGACCTGCTGGCCTGGGCTGATGCCAAGGGTCCAAACGCCGGGTTGGGACTGGGCCTGGTCGTTGGTGAACGCGAGGACCGGCACGCCGGCTCGTTTCGTCACCGGCGCCACCTGGACCGTTTCCGGGGAGGTCACGGGGCCCAGGATCAACTTCGCGCCAGCCTCGATCGCCTCCTGCGCCGCCTGGGCCGCCCCGGCCGGGGTGCCGCCAGTATCCTTCACGATCAGCACCGGCGAGCCCGGGACCGACAGCGACAATTGTGCCGCGCGCAGCATCGGCTTGCCAATATCCGCCAGCTTGCCGCTGAGCGGCAGCAGGATCGCGATCTGCCCGCCTTCGCCCCCGCCAACCGGAGCCGCGCCCGGGACTTGGTTCATCGCGACAGGTGCGTCAGGCTGCGACGACCCGCAGGCCGCCAGGCCAAGCGTCGCGAGCCCAAGCGTGGTGACAAGGAGTGCGAATGTCCGACGACGCATGCTCGACGTCTCCCAGTGCGGCCTTGGCCGTTAAACCATTGGACGGCCCACAAGGTCCGCCACCTGGACTTGTGCTTGTTTCCACGCCAATCGGCAACCTCGGAGATGTTTCAACTCGCGCGCGCGACGTTTTGCGGCAGTCTGACCTGATTTTGTGCGAGGACACGCGCCACACCGCCCATCTTCTGGCGGCACTTGGCATCTCGGCCCGGACCGAGCCACTGCACGATCACAACGAAGACGCTCGCATCGCGCCGATCCTTGGCCTGCTGCGGGCCGGCCGGCGGATCGCGCTGGTGTCGGACGCTGGCACGCCCTTGGTCTCCGATCCCGGCTATCGGCTGGTCCGCGCGGCGATCGCCGAGGGTCTGCCGGTCACTGCCGTTCCCGGCCCCAACGCCGCGGTCACCGCGCTGGTTCTGTCCGGCCTGCCGCCGTTGCCCTTCCTGTTCCTGGGCTTTCCGCCGCCTCGCCAGGCTGCTCGCCGCGCCGCCTTTGGAGGCCTGCGGGCGGCCGAACGCGCCGGGCTGCGCGCCACCCTGATCTGGCATGAGGCGCCGCATCGCCTGGCGGAAACCCTGACCGACATGGCGGACGCGTTCGGCACCCGGCCCGCTGCCGTCGCCCGCGAACTGACCAAGCATTTCGAGGAAGTACGCCGCGGCGATCTGCGGGGCCTCGCCAGCCACTACGCGACCAACGCGGCCCGAGGCGAGATCACCGTGCTGGCCGGCCCGCCCGAGGACAACGACGCCGAGGACCTGGATGGCGGTCTCCGCGCCGCGTTGAAGGATCACAGCGTGCGGGAGGCGGCGGCGCTGGTGACGGCCGCGACCGGATTGCCGAAGAAGGTCGTCTATGCGCGGGCGCTGGTGTTGGCGCGGGAGGGGAACGGGTGAGGTTGGGTTTGCCGGTCTTGGCGGCGCAAGCCTGAGCCGGCCCAAGACATGTTGGGGATCGCGGTTTCGCCGGGTTTTCCTGGCGTGGTTAGCGTCAGGACGGTCGAATCGCGAATGGATGGCTGAGCAATTTGACGTCCCGCGTCAGTAGTTTCAGCCCCTCAACCTGAGCCTGAACCAGCAGAATATCGTCAAACGGATCCCCGTGCGAGATCGGCTCAAGTAAACGCGCAGCCGCGTGCGCGGCGCTGAAGGGCAGGAAGTCGATGCTCTGCCCAGCAAGAATGCGCATGACCTGAACCGGATCGAGCCGCGACGGGGAACGTCCACATCCCCGAGTCTCGTTTCTCGACGGCACGATCCCGGGCGGTTCGACGGTCGCCCACCGACCACGCGGGAACCTTTCCTTCCCGATGCCGCATGTTCGAATATTAAGATTTTCACCGTATCGTTTGTGCGAGAGAACACGCTTGAACTCTCCGGCCCGCGAGCTTAGGTTTGGCTACAATGTCCCGCCATCCGCTCCGGCGTCTGCTCGCCATCCTGTTCGCCGTCGCATTCTTCAGCGCGTCGGCGTCGCAGGTCATGCCGATCCTTGCCCAACCAATGGGCGCGGGCATGACGATGGCCGCCCATGACGGCAATTCGGACAGCCCGCCAATGCCCTGCAAGGGCACGACGCCTACCTGCATCGTCGACCCGGGCTGCATCTTCATGATTGGTGTTCCCGTTCCCGCGTCCCGGGCCGCCGTTCTCCTCACCTGGTCTCCGGTGAGCTATCAGTCGCCCGCCGCGACAATCGAGGACGGCCGCATTCGTGCGCCCGATCTCCGGCCTCCCATCCACCTGATCTGATCGCTACGGCCGTCTCCAAGGCGGCCGTGCGCTCGCGGCTTCGTCGCGCGTCATCGGCCGGACAGGCGGTGACGGCACGCGCGAACCGATCCGTCCAATCCGATGCCTTACGCCGGGTTGGGCCAGGTGAACACGCCGCGCCACAGCGGCCGGCCAAACAGGACCGTTTCATGACTCTCTTCCGCTTTTCCGCGGGCGCCGCGATGGCGTCCGTGCTGACGATGCTGCTGCTCACTTCACCGGCGCACGCCGCCGGAAAAGACTACCGCTTCGAGGTCCTTCAAACGCAACCGGCCGGCAAAGACCTGACCGATGTGACCGTCAGGTTGACGCACATTCCCGACGGCAAGCCCGTAACCGGCGCCGTGATCTTCCAGACCAGGGTCGATATGGGACCCGAGGGGATGGGCGACATGACCGGCAAGGTGACGCCACAGACTGCCGATCCGGCTGGTCATTACCGCTTCCGGGCGCAAACCGGGATGGCCGGCAAGTGGGCCCTCACCCTGACCGCGAAGGTCCAGGGGGAGACCGACACAATACGCGGCTCGGTCACGTTCGATGCGAAGTAACACGAAAACCACCGGCTCCGGGCGATGTGCCCGGCGCCGTTGGCCGGTTCGCGCGCTCGCGGCCGCGCTGCTGTTGTTCATCGTCGCGGCCGCACACGCCGAGGATGCCCGTCTCGGCGCGACAGTTGACGGCCTGCTCGCGGAAGCCACGCGGTTGAGTCCGGAGATCGCGGCACGTGCGCTCGACACCGCCGCCGCCGAGGCCGGGGCGCGTGCCGCTGGCTGGTTGCCCGATCCCACGCTGCGCGTCACGCAGGATGAAATCGACGTACTCGGCGGGACGCGCCGGCCAAAACAAATCTATGCGATCGAGCAAGAATTTCCCCTCTGGGGCAAGCGCGAACTCAAAGCGGCAGCTGACCGGGCCCGGGCTGACGTCGCGCGCGCTGAAGGCCGCATGGCCGAAGCGGAACTGGCCGAACAGGTCAAGGTCGTTTTTGCTCAATACTGGGTCGCGCACCGCGCTGGCGCCGTGCTTCAAGAACTGCACACAATTGAACGCGGGATTATCGAGACCGCGCGGAACCGCTACGCACAGGGGCGAGGCACACAGACCGATGTGCTGCGCGCGTCGGCCGTTTTGACGCGGCACCAAACCGGGATCGCGCGATTCTCCGCCCAAAAGCGATCGGCGCAAGGCGTGCTGAATGTGCTACTTCTGCGCGACCCCGCCGCGCCGCTGGCGGACCCGCGGCAACTTCGCCCTCTGCCTCCGGCAACAGCTCTGGCACCGGCCGCACTGATCGCGCGCGCCGACAATCCGCGCATCGCCGCCGCCAAAAGTCGTATCGTGGCCGCTGGCGCCAATCGCGAACTCGCCCGGAAGGAATGGTTTCCGGACGTGACATTGAGCATCGGCGCGATCGACCGGAAGGGCTATGGCCCGAACGGTTACATGGGCGCGGTCTCGCTTCGTGTTCCGCTCCAATGGGGGTTACGAGATGCGCGGGAGAGCCAGACCCAGGCGGAGCTTGGGGCCGCGGAGGCACGTCGCGATGCCTCGGCACAGGATGTCGCTCGAACGCTCGTGGAGGCAGCCGCGGCTCTTGCTGGTGCCCGTGAAACAGTAATTCTGACCCGCGACCAGCTCCTGCCGCAACTCGACGCGGCTGTTCGATCCGCGGGCGCCGCTTACGGCAATGGCCGCACGGAACTGACGCCGGTACTCGACGCGGTGCGTGAACTCGGCGAAGCCAAACTCTCCCTCCTCGCGGCTCAGCTCGATGAACAGCGCCAGCTTGCCGCGATCGAGCGGTTGATTGGCGGTACGTTATGAGCGCCATGCGTTGGATCGGCGGCGGGATCGTTGGGCTGGCACTCGTCAGCGGCGGCGCCGGAGCGGGCTATTGGTATGCGGTCTCGCAAGTGACGCCTCCCGCGAACTCTCGACCGATTGCTTACTACCAGGATCCGGCGGGCAAGCCCGACTACTCGCCCGTGCCGAAGAAAGACGCCGAAGGACGCGACTACGTGCCGGTCCACGAACAGGCGGCCGGCGCCGCACCGGCCGCGGCACTTCCGGCGCGAGAGACCGGCGGGCGCAAGGTGCTTTACTACCGCAATCCGATGGGCCTGTCCGACACGTCGCCGGTGCCGAAAAAAGATTCGATGGGGATGGCTTACCTCCCGGTCTACGCCGGACCGGGCGGTGACGATGGCGGAACGGTCACGATAAGTCCGGGTAAAATCCAGACCCTGGGTGTTCGCACCGAGTTGGTCACGACGCGCATTGTCGCGCGAACGATACGCGCCGCGGGCACGGTGCAATTCGATGAACGGCGCCTCGCCGTGGTCAATCCGAAATTCGAGGGCTGGATCGAAAAACTCAATGTCAACACAACCGGCCAGGCGGTTCGACGCGGCGAACCTCTGCTGGAGGTCTACAGTCCCGATCTGGTCGCGGCCCAACAAGAATATCTCATAGCCCGCGATGCCATGGCGCATATGGGTGGGGCCGACGCCGCGGCGCGCGCGGGGGCGTCATCGCTCCGCGATGCTTCTTTGGCCCGGCTGCGCAATTGGGACATTCCGGCGGTTGAGGTCGAGCAGCTCGCCCGCACCGGGAAAGTCCTGCGCACCCTGACGTTGCGGGCACCGATCGATGGTGTCGTCACCGAGAAGACGGCGGTCGCGGGCATGCGCTTCGCGCCCGGCGACACGTTGTTCCGTATCGCCGATCTCTCGAAGGTCTGGCTGATCGCCAACGTGTTCGAACAGGATCTGGCATCCGTCCAAATCGGCGCCTCCGCGCGCGTGACAGTCGGGTCCTGGGCCGATCGGGCCTTCACCGGCACTGTCGCCTTCATCTATCCGGCCATGACGAGAGAAACCCGTACCGCCCAGGTGCGGATCGAACTGATGAATCCGGGCGCGTTGCTGAAACCAGATATGTATGGTCAGGCCGAAATAGGCGCGGCGTCGGACGCGATACCGGTTGTTACCGTGCCGGATTCCGCCGTGATCGATGGCGGCACGACGCAAACGGTGCTGATCGAGCAAGGCGAAGGCCGTTATCAGCCGCGCAGGGTAAAGCTAGGCCAGCGCGGCGACGGTTACGTCGAAGTGATGGACGGTGTAAGGCCCGGCGAAAAAGTGGTCGTCGGCGCCAACTTCCTGATCGATGCCGAAAGCAATCTTCGCGCGGCGTTGCAGTCTTTTTCCCAAGGGACGGGCACTCAGGGCAAGGACAGCAAGCCATGATCGCCAACCTCATCCGCTGGTCCTCGCGTAACGCTTTTCTCGTCTTGCTCGCCACGTTGTTCGTTGTTGGCGCCGGGATATGGGCGGTGCGCAATACCGCTCTCGATGCGATCCCCGATCTGTCCGATACGCAAGTGATCGTCTACACCGAATATCCCGGCCAGGCGCCGCAGGTGGTTGAGGACCAGATAACCTATCCGCTGACCACGGCGCTGCTGAGCGTGCCGCGATCGAAGGTCGTGCGTGGCTTTTCCTTCTTCGGCGTCTCGTTCGTGTATGTCGTGTTCGCGGACGGCACCGATCTCTATTGGGCACGGAGCCGCGTGCTCGAATATCTCAACTTTACCGCGAAACGCCTGCCACAGGGAGTGACGCCTTCGCTCGGCCCGGATGCGACCGGCGTGGGCTGGGTCTATCAATACATCGTGCGCGGCGCGCAAATGACGCTGGCGGAGTTGCGATCGCTGCAGGATTGGACGATCCGTTACCAACTCGCCAAGGCGGACGGCGTGGCCGAGGTCGCCAGCATCGGCGGTTTCGTCAAGCAATACCAGGTGATCGTCGATCCAAGAAAGCTACAGGCCTTCGGTCTGTCGCTGCCGCAAATCCGCATGGCGATCGCGGGCAGCAACCTCGATGTCGGGGGCCGTATCGTCGAGATGAGCGAGACCGAATACATGGTCCGCGGCCGCGGTTATTTTCGAAGTACCGGCGACATCGGGCAAATCGTGCTGAAGCAGCAAAACGGCGTACCGGTTCTGCTGCGCGATGTCGCCCGTGTCGAACTCGGTCCGGATGAACGGCGCGGTGTCGCGGAACTCAACGGCGAGGGGGAGGTCGCCGGCGGGATCGCCCTCCAGCGCGACGGACAGAATGCCCTCGATGTCATCCGGTCGGTCAAGCAACGGATCGCGGAAATCACGCCAGGCCTGCCGAAGGGTGTTTCGATCGAGGCGGTCTATGACCGCTCGGACCTGATCTTGCGGGCGATCGACACCCTGAAGCGAACGCTGATCGAGGAAAGTCTTGTCGTCGCCGCCGTGTGTATCCTTTTTCTGCTTCATGTGCGCAGCGCGCTCGTCGCCATTTTGATGCTGCCGGTCGGCGTGCTGATGGCGATGACCCTGCTTCACTTGTTGGGATTTAGCTCGAATATCATGAGTCTTGGCGGGATCGCGATCGCCATGGGCGCCATGGTCGACGCGGCCATCGTCATGATCGAGAACGCGCACAAGCGGCTGGAACAGGCACCTCCGGGCGCATCGCGGGCGAGCGTGCTGATCGAAGCGGCGGTCGAGGTGGGACCCGCGCTGTTCTTCAGCCTCGCCGTGATCACGGTTTCGTTCCTGCCGGTGTTTACCTTGGAATCGCAAGAAGGGAGATTGTTCAAGCCGCTTGCCTTAACCAAGACCTTCGCCATGGGAGCGGGCGCCATCCTGTCGGTCACGCTCGTGCCGGTGCTGATGATGCTTTTCGTACGCGGGCGAATATTGCCGGAGCGAATGAATCCAATTAATCGCGCGCTGATCTGGCTCTATCGACCGGCGATCGGCGCCGTGCTGCGGGCCAGGACTCTGGCGATCCTGCTCGCGCTTGTCATCCTTGGCATGACCGCCTGGCCGCTGGCCCGCCTCGGCTCGGAATTCATGCCGACGCTGAATGAAGGCACGCTGATGTATATGCCGGTGAGCTTGCCAGGCCTGTCGATCACCAAGGCCGCCGAACTGCTGCAAACCCAGAATCGCATCATCAAATCGTTTCCCGAGGTGGCGAGCGTCTATGGCAAGGCTGGACGCGCATTGACCGCGACGGACCCGGCACCGCCGGAGATGATGGAAACGATCGTCAATCTGAAACCGCCGGAACAATGGCGCCCAGGCGTCACCATCGACAGCCTCACGGCGGAGATGGACAAGGCGCTGCAATTTCCCGGCGTGAGCAATGCCTGGACGATGCCGATCAAGGCGCGCATCGACATGCTCTCGACCGGAATTCGCACGCCGGTCGGCATCAAGGTCTACGGACCGGACCTCACCACGCTCGACACGCTCTCGCGGCAGATCGAGGCCGCCGTGCGGCGTGTACCGGGAACGGCCAGCGCTTACGCCGAGCGTGTGACGGGCGGTCGCTATCTTGAGATCGAGCCGGATCGCGCCGCCCTCGCGCGCTACGGAATCACGATCGGCGATCTGCAACAAACGATCGCGGCGGCGCTTGGCGGTGAGCCGGTCACGACCACGGTCGAAGGGCGGGAGCGCTATTCCGTTAACATCCGTTATCCGCGCGAGTTACGCGACAGTCCCGAAGCGATCGCCCGCGAGGTGCTGGTGCAGGGCGCCAGCGGTCCGGCAGTGCCGTTGGGTCAGGTCGCGCGCGTCCTGGTCACTCTGGGCCCGCCCATGGTCCGCACCGAGAACGCGCAACTCGTGAATTACATCTATGTCGATTTGCGCGATCGCGATATCGGTTCTTATGTCACCGATGCGCGGCGCGCGGTCGCCGCCGAGGTATCGATGCCATCCGGCTATCGCCTCGAATGGAGCGGGCAGTTCGAATATCTGCAGCGCGCCAAAGCGAAGCTGGCGCTGGTCGTGCCGGTGACGCTGCTGATCATTTTCGTGCTGATTTATCTGAATTTCGGCCGCCTGACCGAAACGTTGATCGTCATGGCGTCGGTGCCCTTCGCGCTGATTGGCGGAGTCTGGCTGATGTACTGGCTGGATTACAATCTGAGCGTCGCCGTGGTGGTCGGGTTCATCGCGCTTGCCGGTGTCGCGGCTGAGACCGGCATCATCATGTTGATCTATCTCGACCACGCGCTTCAGTCGGCGCGCGGGAAAGCCGATATGGAAGGGCGGACACTCAATCGCGACGACCTACGCGCCGCGATCATGGAAGGCGCCGTTGAGCGCGTGCGGCCGAAGATGATGACCGTCACCGCCATCCTTGCGGGCCTGATGCCGATCCTCTGGAGCACCGGTACGGGTTCCGAACTGATGCGGCGCATCGCGGTGCCGATGATCGGCGGCATGGTGTCCTCGACCGTGCTGACGCTGATTGTCATCCCGGCGGTTTATGCCCTGGTGAAGGGGTGGCGATTGCCGGCACCCGGAACGTGCGCAACCCGGCCGGTTCGGGAATGACCTTCTGAACGCTGACGAAGGAGTGACACGGATCAGTCACGCTCCGCCGCGGCAGGGAGGGAACCCAACAATGAACAACTGGCACAGGCTTGCCTCGACCGCCCTTCTGGCATGGACCCTGACCGTTGGCGGCCTGGGAAGCGCGGCAGCGCAAACCAAAACATAAGGCGAAATGAGGTGGGCGCTGTATGTGACCCTCGCGCCGGCCTGGCTCGATCGGGGCGAGGTCGTTCCGGGCACGATCGCACCCTTTTGGGTGCTTTACGCGCTGCATGACGCGATGGTGAAACCGATGCCCGGCAACGGCATGGTGCCCAGTTTGGCGGAGTCGTGGACTGTGAGCGAGGATCAACGTGTTTACGAATTCACCTTGCGCACAGGTCTGACGTTCCACAACGGCGATCCCTTCACCGCCGAGGACGTGGCGTTCAGTTTCCAGCGCGTGAAAGCGGCGTCGATGCAGGAAAAAGTAAAGGAGGTCGTGGTCGCCGATCCGGCTCATGTGCGCCTCGTTCTGCATAAACCATGGCCGGATACATGACATTCCACGGCACGCTCGCGAGCGCCGCGAGCTGGGTCGTGCCAAAGACCTATACCGAAAAAATTGGCAACGACAGTTTCAAACGCAATCCGGTCGGTCTGAGGCCTTATACCAGCGCGCTTAAAGATTGACTCTCGGCTCGCCCCCCATCGTCATGGCCCGGCTCGTCCGCATAGGCATCAGGATAAGGCCCATGTGGTGGGAAGTTTTCTCCCAAAACTGTCATGGCCCGGCTCGTCCGGGCCACCCATTTCAGCACGGTGCCACAACGGGTGGCCCGGACGAGCCGGGCCATGACGGTGAAAAGAGAATATCCGTCTCCAGCCGGCACTTATCCTGATGCCTATGCGGCTCGTCCGGGCCATGACGGCGTGGGCCAGGTCGAGAGTAAAAGTTCATGCGCGGTCGTATAACATCGCGACCGGTGACAACGGTCACGCGGCGTATTACCCCGGCGGCTTCGGCCCATGCCCCTGAGCCAACAGCACCATGTCCCGATTGGCGCAAGCCGCGGGGTAACCGGGGTTAAGACGGATCGCCTCATTCAGATCCCGAATGGCACGCTCGTGCTGGTTCATTCCATGCCAGGCGAGGCCTCGATTATTGAATGCCGACGCGAACCCGGGATCGAGCCCAATGGCCACATCCAGGTCCCGCATCGCGCACTCGTATTGTTGTTTCCCGATGCGCGCGAAGGCACGGCCATTGAACGCATCCGCGAACTTCGGATCGAGACGAATTGCCTCATCCATCTCCCGGATGGCGCTGTCGTATCGCCGTAACCCATTAAACGCGTAACCCCGATTATTGAACGCGCCAGCCAATCGAGGATCGAGGCGGATCGCTTCATCCAGATCCTGAATCGCCCGGTCATATTGCTTTTTCCCGTTATACGCGAAGCCGCGCTCATTAAACGCATTGGCGCATGCTGGATCGAGCCGAACGGCCTCATCCAGATCCTCAATCGCGCGATCGTATTGGTATAACCTGTTATAAGCGCGGCCGCGGTGAACGAACGCGGCACGATGCTTTGAATCGCCTCGAATAACTTCGCTGAAGTGCTTAACGGCGATGTCGAAAAGACCCTCACGATGGCACGCGATACCTCGAGCCAAAACCGATCCCCGGCGAACGTTTCGAAGCATCATATCAACAAATCCCCTGGCACGTCCGAGCAATCCTGAAATCCCCCTGCCTCTGACGCCCACGCGCGAATTTCAAGGCCCACCGCCTTGCGAAGCGACCAGCGCAGCCCACACCGCGCGCAATTCAACCGCCGCCGGATCGTTGGACGCCTTCAATCGCACCGCCGTATGCACCAGCACCAGCTTCGACGCCGGATCGACATAAATCGCCTGCCCATGAATCCCGCGAAACGCGAACTGCCGCCGCGGGCCGGGAAACAGCCACGTCTGATACCCATAGCCAAAGAACCGCGTCGCCGTCCCCGGCCGCAGGAACGGCGCCTGCACCGTCGTCGCGTCCAACACCCATTGCCGAGGCACGATCTGCCGCCCGTTCCATGCCCCGTCTCCGGCCAGCATCAACCCCAGCCGAGCCCAGTCGCGCAGCACCGCGGTCACGCAACAATACGCGACTTTCTGACCGGTGGTATCGATGGTCCAGGTCGCGTCGGCCTCCGCCCCCATCGGTTGCCAGATCCGGGTCCGCAGATACTCGGTCAGCGGCATCTTCACCGCGGCGGTCAGCACAAGTCCCAATACCTCGGTCTCGGCGCCGGCGTAATGAAACCGCGTATCCGGCGCCACCTCCCGCGTATTGAACATCGCCACCGCCTGGGCCGGCCCGGGATTGAAGCGGCCAAAGAGCATGGCGCTGAGGCGCTGATTGTCCCCGGGCGCGTCGTAGACCTCTTTGAACTTAACGCCCGAGGCCATGTGCAGCAGCGCCCGGATCGGTGTTGTCCCATATTCGGTCCCGGCCAGCGCGGGCACATAATCGGCCGCCGGCTGGTCGATCGAGCGGATCGCGCCTTCCTGCACCGCGATCCCCATCAGCATCGCGACGATCGTCTTGGCCATCGACATGGACAGCATCCGGTCCCGGTCGGTGCGAGCGTACTGGTAATGTTCGAACAGGATCGTGCCGCCGCGCGCGATCAGCAGGCCAGTGGTGGGGTGCCGGGACAAATAGTCCGCGAGATCGTGGCTGCGCCCGCCATGAGTGTAGGTCAGCGGCAGCTCCTGATCGGACCGGGTCAACGCGGAGGGCGCCGGCGCGCGCGCCACGATCCGATGCGGATATTTCTCGCTGAAATGGCTGTACGTCCCGACCATTGAGAACTGGGGCACCGGCACGGCCCGAGAGCCGACCGGGTACCCCTCGGCCGCACCGTAAGCCGCCGCGTCCGGCCCCGTTTCAGAGAACACAGGACCGGCGCCAGCCCAGACCGGGCGCGCGAACACGGCGAGCAACCAGAAAACCGCAAGCAATAAGACCCGCGTCAACGATTTGTTTTCCTTTCGCGGTCCATCGTTCCGCCGATGGACAGCACCCCGAGGGAGAACACCCAAATGGACCTCAATATGTGAAGCAGGCATTCGTCTGGCAGCCTGTCGGACTGAGTTTTTCGACCGCCGGGCAATGTGGTTCTGGAGCCGCGTTTCCCGCCGTTGTCAACCGCTGGCGACCGTCCGCGCCGTTACGCACGTCGCCACGGCCGTCACATCGAGCCTCTGAGACATCGGAATTGATGCGAAAATGACGCATGCCGCCTCATGCCTGGGGGCAAAGGACGAACAAGCGCTTCTTGATCAGGTTGTGGTTCAGTTGCGTTCGTAACAGGCGATGGGGCACGTATCGCCGACATGGTTCATGATGAAATCGCGCGGCGCACCTGATGCTGATGTGATTTGTTCGACCACCATTCACAACTATCCTGACCGCGACGACGCGGCGCGATGCATAGTCTCCGTACGACTGAGAAGTACGGGCATCGCGGGTCTGCGACGCGATGCTCCGGATATTGTTTCGTGCCCGTATTCCGCCCAATCAAATGAGCGACGTAAAATTGGATGTGCCGTCCTCATTCAGATGACCAGCTTTGGCATGCCGATCTCGCGAACCGCGGGGATCCGACCGCAGTCATTTCTTCATGCACCAATAACCTGTGCTGGCCGTTGTGTGCCCGGACAATCCGCGCGACACTACGACGGGGTAAAGCCCGACGTACTTCGCTGCCTTCACTGAGATCCCAGGAGGAATGCCCATGGCGTTTGTCAGATGTTATACCGGCACGGACGGTCAATCACACTTTGAGGACCAGGACCTGCTCCCACCTGACCTGGAGAGGTCAATCGAGCAGGCCGCCAGCAGTATCACCTTCACGCGTTCAGCCAACGGACGCTTCAGCGATTGGCACAAAGCTCCCCGCCGCCAGTACGCCATTTTCCTCTCCGGAGGTCAGATGGAGGTCGTCATAGGCGATGGGACCACAAGGCGGTTCGGCCCTGGGGACGCTGTCCTGTTCGAAGACCTTACAGGACAAGGGCACACAAGCAGGAGCGTCGGTGGCGACCGCCTGACCGCTATCGTGCCCTTGGCGGATTAGCCGTTCGGTGTGCCTGGAGAATAAACGCCGCGGCGCTTCGCGTTCCCCCTGACGCAAGGTCAGGATCCTCTGCCGGCCTCGCGACGGCGGCACCACACGGGATGCCAGGTTGAAGCGGTCGATCAGGTCAAGGTGTGTCTCACACCACCAAGGGACCTGGAGTAAGGAAAGCGAAGCGTAGCGGGAGAGGCCCGCAGCCAAACAAGAAACTGGAAGGGAAAACACATGGCCGAGAAGATGCGCTACAACAAGATCATCGACCTCCTTGAGCATGGTAAACCGGTTTTCAGCACCAGCACGATCCCTAACGGCAATCTGGATGACCTCACCTACATTGCCGATGCCGACTACGACGCGGTCATCATCGAAATGGAACATGAGGGTTTTGGCTTCACCACCCTGCGTACCTCCCTGCAAGTACTGCTGAACCGCAAGAGGATCGCAGAGAAGGGCAACCTGCAACCCGACGTGGTGCCGATGGTTCGGATTCCTCCGAACGCCCGCGAGCGCGACCAGTGGGTGATCAAGCAGACGCTGGACACCGGCGTGTATGGTCTGGTGTTGCCTCACCTGAACACAGTGGAGGACGCCCAGGCCGCGGTCGCCGCGGCACGTTATCCCCAGGTGCCGGGGGTGCAAGACTTCGCACCGGCGGGCGAGCGCGGTTGGGGCAATCGCATCGCCTCCCGTTACTGGGGCCTGACCCCGCGGGAATACTACGACGCCGCCGACCTCTGGCCGCTGGACCCTGACGGCAATATCCTGTTGATGGGCATCATCGAAGAAGCGGAAGGGGTGCGGAACATACGCGACATTGTGCAACAGGTGAGGGGCATCGGCGCCATCTGGGCAGGCTCCGGCGATATGTCGGTGTCGATGGGATTGCGCGGCCAGGCCAGCCATCCAGCCGTGCAAGAAAATGTGCTGCGCGTGCTGGCCGCCTGCAAAGAGTTCGGCGTTCCGTGTGCGACCATAGCCACGGCTGATGACGTGGCTATGCGCCTGGAGCAAGGCTTTCGCATAATCATGACCGCTCCGGTGAGAAGCACGCCTGGGCTGGTCGAGGGACGCCGCCTCGCCGCCCGTTAGGCGACGCCCAAAGATAAACGCTTCGATCGGGCTCCAGCCTGCCCTCGTCATGGTTCGGCTCGACCGGACCATCGGTCGCGGTACAGTGCCGCTTCGGATGGTCCGGTCGAGCCGAACCATGACGTGGAAAGGAAGGCGGCGCGACTCGGTAGTCTTTGGGCGTCGCCTTAGTGCCCTGTCCCTTGAGACGACGGGACGTTCTCAGCGTGGCGACGACGGCGTCACCCATATGGGCGAGCAAGAGGACGGGAGCAGAACCCATCGGCCATGGCTCGGGGCACTCACATGATTGCTCGCGGCGAAAACAAGAACTTCCCACCGGGAATTGCATAACGCTACAAGAGTACGTTCCTGGAAGGCGCTACTCCTCGACCCACTGGAATCTGCTATACCATCAACATTCCGTTCGGACCTATCAATCGGGCTAGCCCATCTTATTCATTGTATAGCAGGGATTCGAAAATAGGCATTGTACAACTATTTGGAATCGCTTAGAGATTGGGTATCGACTCCACTCTCAAGCCCCGGACAGAATCTGCCATGCCCGCCACCAACGACGATACGCTGCTCCCATTCTCGCTACCAAACATCTGCAAGAAGAAGATCACCGCGGCCTTCGATGGGGGACAGGTCAGTTCAGACGGCGGCGTTTTCCTTCTGGCCGCCGCCGACAAGCGTCTCGGCCTGATCGACACATTGGCCGGGCTGATCCCGGACGCCCGCGATCCGGCGCAAATCACCCATTCGATGGCGGATATCCTGCGTGGGCGCGTGTTCGCCATCGCATGCGGCTACCCCGATGGCAACGATCTTGACGATTTGCGCCACGACCCGGCGTTCAAGATGGCCTGCGGCCGGCTGCCGGAAAGCGGCGGCGATCTGGCGTCACAACCGACCATATCACGGCTGGAAAACGCCCCGGGCCTGCGCGACCTGATACGGATGTCACGCGGCATGGTGGATTTCTGGTGCCAGAGCCACACAAACCCGCCCAAAGGCATCGTGCCCGACATTGATGACACCGCCGACACCGTGCACGGCCATCAGCAATTATCGTTTTTCAACGCCCATTACGATGAACGATGCTTTCTGCCGATCCATATCTATGACGCCGAGACCGGCCATTGTGTTGTCACGATCCTGCGTGAGGGGAAAACGCCCGCTGGCAAAGAAGTCCGCGCCCATATCCGCCGCCTGGTCAACCGTATCCGCATGCACTGGCCAGATACCATCATCACCATAAGAGGCGACAGTCATTACGGCCGTAAGGAAGCGATGGACTGGTGCGATGACAATAACGTCAAATTCATCTTCGGCCCGGGCCCCAACAAAACCCTGGCCAAACAGGTCTTCGCCAAACTCGACGCCGTCAACGTCCGCCGCGCGATCGGGCAACTGGACAAGGTGCGCGATTTCGCAACGACCCGGTACGGCGCGAAATCCTGGTCCCGCCCCCGCCGGGTCCTGGCGCGGATTGAGGCGAAGAAAGGCAAGGGCACCGATGTCCGGTACATAGTCACCAACCTCACCAAAGGCACGGCCAAACAGCTTTATGAGAACATTTATTGCGCGCGAGGTCAGGCTGAGAACCTGATCAAACGGCACAAAAGCCAGTTGGCATCGGACCGGACCAGTTGCCGTTCGCCTTTGGCCAACCAGATGCGATTGATCTTGCACACAACGGCCTATTGGCTGATGCGGACGATCCGCGATGCCATCCCAAAGACGGACACTTTGGCGAGCGGTGAGTTTTCCACGATCCGGCTGCGATTGTTGAAGGTCGCGGTTCGGGTCCGGGAGACCGGAAGCCGGATCAAACTGGCGTTCGCCGCGAATTGCCCGAACGCGGACCTGTTCCGCGACCTGGTTTGCTCATTGATCCCGCGTCCTACCTGAGCGGCGGGGCGTGTGCCCCTGATGAACCCCTTGCCGATCAACCCCCCACGCCTGACAGATACGGTCTGAAACGCGGTCCAGCCAGCAGGGGGAAAGTGTGTTCGCCAATGTCTATAATGAATGACTTATGAGTAGGCCCCGCCTTCAAGAAAAGGGCGGTGAATAAGACGGGCTAACTCAAAAGCTCCGCAGCCTTGGTATAGCGTAGAGGTCCCGCTGTTTCCGATAATCAAGGCTTCCGAGCAGCGTCCGAGAATTTACAAGACATAGCCGAATCTGCAACAATCCCCAAATTGATATCGGCCATTACCCCCCGCAAGGGGAGAAACTGACCATGCGTGGCCGGATTTGTTCAAAACCCTCGCATTCGTTCCCCGATGTCGGAGGAACAGCGCCGGAAACTTTCCGATGCGCAGAAGGCCTATGTCGCCTCTGATCCTCGCTGGGTGGAGCATCGGCGGAAGCTTGCGGATGCTCAGATCGCCCGGCGCATGACCCTTTCGGCCACCGAGTTGGAGGCGGTGCTCGGAATGCGGTCCAAGGGCCGAACCTTCTCCTACATCCAGGAGGAAATCGGCGTCTGCCATGACGTAATCCGGCGCGAGCTGGCCGAGCGCGGCTATTCCACCAAGCCCGTCAAGCCGGAAAGACGGGCCAGGCGTGCCGGCGGCTTCTGGCGTTCCTTCGATCCGCCGTGAATTTCACCAGCCTAAACCATGGTGCATATTTCAAGAGATTCAGGCTTCTCAGAAGGTGTGACCTTCTGTCAGGGTTGGACGGCGGCGCCTGCCACGGGACTCCCTGCTGCGACTGTGGCCTTCGCGCGTTCCTCGGGATACTGGTTACGAAACGCCTGGGCGTCGGCCCGGGCGATGGCGCGCGCGAGCTGCGTGATCTGCTCGCGCATGACATGCAGATCGTAAATATGCCGCCGGAAATGAGCCAGGACCTCCCGGTACTGGCGCTGTGTCTCAGCGCTCAAGCCGCAGCTCCGTATCCTGATACGAGAGCCGGCGGGCGAAGCGGCTCTTCACGCGCACGGCCGGATTGACCGGCACCTGTGTTGAGCGGCCCTCGTTGTAGGCCTAGAACCAACATTCGTGTCACCAGCCGCCATTTAGATGAGCACCATGCTGACCATTGGGAACGTTTGCGATTCATAGAATAAATGACGGATTATGTGACGATTTTCTGGGCGCGTTGGCCGCTTTCGACGATGTCACGCAACCCCTCGTATAAGTGACAGGCCGCTCAGTGCGACTGTGCGGCCATTGAAATCGCGGCAAAAATTTCTTTGTGGCGGCTGGTGACACGAATGTTGGTTCTACCCCAAGAGAGAACGTTTTGAACCGCAATCTGCCGAATGAAGCAGCGCCTCCCTGGTTATCCTGCTGATCAACCAGCGCTTACCGCTGCACCGAGACGGCGGCCTTGGCCAGATCGAGAACCGGATCGTCCCCGACCGACGTGAACCGGCACTCGCGGCTGTCCGGATGATGATCCATCCAGCAGTCTCCCGGCACGTCTGCCGGAAGCTTGCCTACGATAGCAGCAATCAGGCCGCTCGCACCTCGCGCAGAAACACGGTGACCTGCGCCTTCAAGGCCTCCCCGTTCCGTGAAAGCTCTACGGCCGAGGCCAGCACCAGCGATGCCTCCTCTCCGGCCTTCTGGGCCGCTTCGCTGACCCCGACGATGTTGCCCGACACCTCCTGTGTGCCCTGGGCGGCCTGCATCACATTGCGGGAAATTTCTTGCGTCGCCGTACCTTGTTCTTCCACGGCGGCGGCGATCGCGGCCGCGGTTTCGTTCACTTTGCCGATGGTTTCAGTTGCACCCAGAATGGATTGGACTGCCAGTTTGGTAGCTTCCTGGATCGATCTGATCTGTGTTGCAATTTCGTCGGTTGCCTTGGCCGTCTGGGTGGCAAGCGCCTTGACCTCGGAGGCGACGACGGCGAAGCCTTTGCCCGCATCGCCTGCCCGCGCCGCCTCGATGGTTGCGTTCAGCGCCAGCAGGTTGGTCTGCGCGGCGATGCCACTGATGATCCGCACCACATCGCCGATCTTCTCCGCCGTCATGGCAAGACCTTGAACCTGCGTGTTCGAGTCCATGGTTTGCTGCACACCCTGCTGGATGACGACGGTGGCGTGCGTGACCTGCTGGCTGATCTCGCGGATTGAGGCGGAGAGTTCCTCGGCGGCGGCGGCCACGGTTTGCACGTTCTTCGTGGCCTGTTCCGAGGCCGTTGCAACGGTGGTGGATCGCCGGGTCGTCTCTTTGGATGTCGACGCCATCGACTGCGACGTCGATTGCAACTCCGTCGCTGCCGAGGCAACGTTTTCAACAATGCCGCCAACGCTTGCCTCGAACCGTGCAGCAAGGTCGAGCATGGCCTGGCGGCGCTCCGTTTCGGTCTTTTGCTTCTGGGTTTCCTGATCGGCACGCAGCCGCTCGGCCTCGATCATGCTGTCCTTGAACACCCGCACCGCTTCGGCCATGGCGCCAACCTCATCCTTGCGGCCGGCCCCAGGCACCGCAACCGAGGTATCGCCGCGAGCGAGCCGTGCCATCACCTCGCGCATGGCCGTGATCGGGGTGGCAATACCCCGCGTCAGCGCAAGGCTCAAAAGCAAGGCGACCACAAGCGAGGCCGCACCGCCGATAATCGTCGTGTCGGAACTGATCGCCAGCGCCGAATTCATGGCGGAGTACCGTGCTGCCAGCAGCGTGCGTTCGACATTGTCGAGCTCGGCAACGACCGCGCGAAGCCCGTCCATCGACAGCTTCCCCGCCCCCGAGGCTTCCATCGCGCGCGCCTGCTCCCGCGTCTCCGGCTTGGCCATCAACGCAATCTCTTTCTCGGCGATCTCCGAGCGCCAGGTGCGGGCAAACTGGTTCATCTTGTCGAGGCGACCCTGCTGGGCCGGATTGTCCGAAGTCAACTGCTTCACATCGCGAAAGGCGGCGGCATAGGCCTCGCCACCGCTGCGGTATGGCGCCAGAAACGCGTCGTCGCCGGATACCAGATAGCCACGCACCCCGGTTTCCTGATCGACCATGGCGGCCATCGCCGAATTCAGCTTCTCAAGAACAATATAGGTATGCGTCGTCCAGCCCACGCTCTGACCGATAAAGCTGGTCTTCTGGTAAACGATGGCGCTGCTGATCGCCATGATGGCGATCATCATGGCGAAGGCCGCCATCAGTTTGCGGGAGATCGAAAGGTTGGTGAAGATTGACATAAACCCTCATGTTTTGTGGGGCGCTAGCTGCGCGCACTGTGATCTGGTGGATGGGAGCGTCGGCGAGATACTTGCCTATCTGGGAACTCGAAGCGTCTGAATGACGAGCCACTTTCGTGCCCATGGAAGGCACATAAAGGATCGTAATTAACAAATGGTGAACAGGCGGATATAATTTTGTGGAATTGGGAAGGGGTAACTCTCGAAACCAGAGGACCCCTCCGTGCCAATGAAGATGAGACATCTACCCCCCGGGAGTTCGGTGAGTGTCAAGATAGTTGTCGCCCGGCATTCGTAACGAGGGTTGCTTTATCCACCTCCGGTTTTTGGCATGTGCGGCAGGCCTGAACGTCCGACTGGTGCCGAGCATGCCATGGTGCTCACTGCGGGGAAGGTGCAGTGCTCGC